>SIAF01000171.1 GCA_009691905.1 Planctomycetaceae bacterium
AGCAGAGGTTGAAGGTACCATTTTTCTTTCCGCAGGACTGAATTCCCCTTCTCCATCCGCGAGACCACGAATGCCCTACGAATCAAGCCACTTCGCTCACTCCCAACGCTAGAAACTCACAACCCTAGATCAGGAGGTCTGAGGCTGCATCGGTTCAGGCCCCCCGCCTTCTCGAGCAATCGTGCGGCGAGGGGACGTACGACTCCAGGTGACGCGGACCAGATTGTGGCCGGTCGGCCCCCTGTGCGGCAAGCGACGCGGCCCCCGCACCGATCGCGATGAACAGAAATCATCGATCGGCCATCGCGGGACCCAAGAAAGAAAAAGTGTCAGACATTGGCGAGAGGGGTCAGTCGCCGTTCGTTTCGTTAGACTGCGGTGCGTTGTCCAACCAGAGGCGTCACCACACCGTGACCGGATATTCCAAACCACATCAGATAGGATTTTCGACCATGAAACCCATTGTTCGAGTTGCTGCGACGCTGGCGATTGTTTCCCTGGTCGCCGCCGGCCCCGCGGCCGCCCTCGCCTGCACGGGCATCACGATCAGGCCCAAAGATGGAGCAAGCATTTTCGCGCGGACGCTCGAAGTTGCCGTGGACATCGAGTCGAACGTGATCATCCTGCCCAGGGGCAAGGAATCCATCGGGACCGCACCGGGAGACAAGCCGGGACTTCGCTGGAAGACCAAATACGGAATCGTCGGAGCCAATGCGTTTGATTTGCCGGTGACGGTGGATGGGCTCAATGAAAAGGGGCTGCAAATCGGCCTGTTCTACTTCCCTGGCTTCGCCAGGTATCATGAAGTGAAGGCCGAAAGTGTCGGCAAAGCTCTGGCCCCGTGGGAACTCGGTGCATTCCTGCTTGGCACCTGCTCAGACGTGAAAGAAGCCGTTGCAGCCGCCAGGGGCGTACTTGTGGGCGAGGTCGTGCAGAAGGATATGGGCTTCGTACCAGGTGTCCATTACATCGTGACCGACGCCGGCGGCAACGGCGTGGTTCTGGAATACATCGACGGGCAACTCAAAGTTCACGCCAATCCGCTGGGCGTACTGACAAACTCGCCGACCTTCGATTGGCACATGACCAACCTCAGCAATTACGTCACCATGACCAGCAGGAACATCGAGAAAATCGACCTTGTGGGGAAGGAGATCAAGGGCCTGGGTCAAGGCAGCGGAATGCTCGGCCTGCCCGGCGATTTCACGCCGCCCTCACGGTTCGTTCGCGCGGTCGCTTTCTCCAAGACGGCCGTGCCGGTGGAAAAGGCCAGGGATGGTGTCCTCCAGGCGTTCCACATTTTGAATCAGTTCGATATTCCCAAGGGAGCCGCACGGGGCATCGAACACGGCAAGGAGGTTGCCGACTACACGCAGTGGACGAGCGCCGCAGACCTGACGAATCGCCGTTACTACTTCCGCACCTTCGACAACAGCCGCATTCGAATGATTGACCTGAAGACAGTGGACCTGGGCGCCAGGGAAATCAGGACGATCCTGATGAAGGGTGAAGAACAGATCGAGGAGGTTTCGGAGAAGGCCAGGTAATCCAGGAAGATGGACATCACCGGCAAGCCCAGGAAGGGCTGGGTGATGGTTGCTCCGGAAGGAATGGAAGACGACGAGTCGCTGGCGAACTGGATTGGGCGGGCGGCGAGGTTTGTCGGAAAACTTCCGGGAAAATTGAAGGAGTAGCGGTCACGTGTGCTGTTGCAGCGAGGTGTACAGGAAGTGACGAAACAAGACCGCTGGGGTATACGACCATGACCGTCCCCGACCGCAGCACGTTCGAATCCATTTATGCCGGGAATGCCCCCTGGAACATCGGCAGGCCGCAGAAGGATTTTGTCGAACTGGCTGACCGGATCACCGGGTCGATCCTGGATGCCGGGTGTGGCACCGGCGAAAACGCGCTCTTCTTCGCCGGTCGAGGCTACAAGGTCACCGGCATCGACTATCTGGCCGAGCCGATCGCGAGAGCGAAGCAGAAAGCCGCCGAACGGGGTTTGCCTGCGACTTTCCTGGTCATGGACGCCCTGGATCTCAAAGATCTCCCCGAAATCTTCGAGACCGTCATCGACAGCGGGCTGTTCCATGTCTTTGGCGACGACGATCGGCGGCGCTACGTCGAAGGGCTGTCGTCGGTTCTCAAGCCGGGCGGCAGGTTGTTTCTGCTGTGTTTCAGCGATGCAGAACCGGGGGAGCACGGGCCGCGGCGCGTGTCGCGGCAGGAGATCACGGATGCTTTTGCCAGGGGCTGGCAGTTCGAATCCATTGAACCATCGCGATTCGAAGTCCGGCCTGACCTGAAGGACATGACCTTCAGCGAGGGGGGGCCGAAGGCGTGGCGCGTGGTGGTGCGCAGGGCTGTCACCTGAGACAATCGCTACCGATCGATCTCACCCATCACGATGTCAAGTGACCCGACGATGGCCGGGATGTCGCCGATCAGGCAGCCTTCGCAGAGTTTGGCCGTCACCGACAGGTTGCAGAATGACGAGCTTTTGGCCCGCGCCCGCAGTGGGGCGTTCGTCTCGTTACCGACGATGTAAAAGCCCATTTGCCCCTTGGGGCATTCGGTTTCGAGGTAGGCCTCGCCGCGCGGCAACTTGGTCGCGTGCTTGTACGGGACGCGATACGTTCCCTCGGCTTTGGGATAGCGATCCATCGCCTGGCGGACGAGGCCAATCGATTCAGACACTTCGCGCATGCGCACGAAGAAGCGGCACCAGTTGTCGCCGACCACAACCTCCGGGGGGGCCACCGCGAACGGGGCCACGGGGATGTTGTACTTGTAGCCTTCGTACATGCGGGTGTAGATCGGCTCGCCGTCGCGGCGCAGGTCGTAATCGACACCACTGCCGCGCAAGACCGGCCCGCTGCAGCCGTGGTCGATGGCCATCTCGCGAGAGAGAACACCCAATCTGGAGGTGCGCTTGATGAAAATCTGATTGGTGGTCAACAGCGTATGGTATTCGGGAATTCGCATTTCGAGCCAATCGAGAAACACGCGGCAGGCGTCGATCCACGAGAGCTTCTGGTCCATCGGCCGGCCGGTGAGGGCCGCCAGTCCCGGCGGAATGGGAATTTGCGTCGGCAAATCGTGCGTGGCGCCGCCGATCGTAATGTAGCTGTAGGTGAGCCGCGCTCCGCAGACCTCTTCGAACAGATCGAGAATAATCTCGCGCTCGCGAAAGGCGTAAAGAAACGGGCTGAACGATCCCAGATCGAGGCCGTACGCCCCCATCCCGACCAGGTGGCTGGCAATGCGGTTGAGCTCGGCGATCATCACCCGCAAAACCTGGGCCTTTTCAGGGACTTCCATACCGATCAGCTTCTCGACCGCCAGCGAGAAGCCGAGGTTCATGTTCATACCGGCCAGATAGTCCATCCGGTCGGTGTAAGGGATCCACTGCGGGGGCGAGAGGTTTTCGCCGATCTTCTCGGCGCAGCGGTGCAGGTAACCGATGTGCGGCGTGACTTCGTGAACGATCTCGCCGTCGGTTCGCAGCAACAGTCGCAGCACGCCGTGCGTGCTGGGGTGCTGCGGCCCCATGTTGACCAGCATTTCGTCGGTTCGGACGTCGAACTCGACGACGCGGGGATCTTCCAACTGCATGCTCATGTCGGCTAGCGTCCTCGAATGCCGTGGTATTCCAACGGGAATTCGTAATCTTTTCGCAAGGGGTGGCCTACCCAGTCTTCGGCGCACAGGATGCGGCGCAGGTTGGGATGACCCGTGAAGTCGATTCCCAAAAGATCGTACGCTTCGCGTTCGTGCCAGTCGGCGATCGCCCAAATCCCTGAGACACTGTCCAGACGAGGCAATTGGCCCGGTTGATCGTCATGCCAGCGCGGCAACTTGACCTTGAGCACGACGTGATGCCGGTGCGGGAAGCTGAACAGGTGATAGACGACTTCGAGATGCGGCTCGTGCCCGAATTTGGCGGCCTTTTTGGGGTCGGGTTCGCAGTAGTCGACCCCCGTCAGATTGGTCAGCAAATCAAAGGCCAGTGCCGGGTCGTGCCTCAGGTGCCCGGCCACTTCGAGCAGCGCCACCGGGGCGACCTCGACCCAGGGGTCGAGCACATCCAGCTTCACGCCGGTGATCCTGTCGCCGAAGCGGGCGATCAAGTGTTGATGAATTTCAGCAGGAGTCATGCGCGGGACCGTGTTTGAGAAAAAAACCGCACTCGCTCAGGCGACCGGTTCGAGTTTGCGATCGGTGCCGACGGGTAGGGTTGGGACGGTGCGGGTCACGACGCTGGTCACGCTGCGCGGCTTGAGCGTTTCGGTCATCGCCCGCACCCAGTCGAGGTCGCCGCGCTTCCAGACGTAGGCGAAGGCGACCAGCAGCACGGCGAAAAACACGAGGATGTCGACAAGCCCCGTGAGAACCAGCCCGTTTGCGGCCGCGGCTGAAATGACATTCTCGGGAGCCAGCGTCCCTGGAGCGTGGTTGAGCAATCGTTCACTCAATTGCATCCGAGCAGCATCCGTCAGGCGGCCGTCGAGCAATTGCGTCCCGCCCCCGAATACCGCCGCCCAGGGAAAGAAAAATGCCACCTCGACGTCGAAGATGATGAACAGCAGCGCAACGACGTAAAATCGCAGATCGAATTGAACGTAGCTCGAGCCGATCGTCGGCTCGCCGCACTCGTAGGCCGCCAGTTTCTGGCTCGTCGGCAGGGTGGGACGCACTAACAGGCCGATCACGAGCGGCAGCAGAAGGAACACGATCCCCAGCACCACGAACAGTTGCAGGTGACCAACCAGATCGAGCATTGCAGGCCTTTAGAGAACGTGCCAACCGGCCAGGGCCACCGACACAGGCCACCGACCCGGGCCTGGCGTCTGACGAAAAATCCCCGAACTACCGGCCGGGGCAGCGGTGCAATTCAGCCGTCCTGTGAATCCAGTTCGTCGCCGTCGGCGCTGGAAGCCGAACCGGCCAGCAGCGACTGGCGTCCGGCAAAGCCGGCGTCCAATTCGTGCCAGTGCGAGACTTCGTCTTCTCCCAGCAGCCAGCACAGGTAGACCTCACGGCCTTCCATCAGCGAACGGAAATCAATCAGCCCGCGATGCGGATCCTTGATCTCGACCGACAGTTTCTCCAACTCTTCGATGTAGCCTTGCAGTACAGCGTGCTCTTTTTCGAGATCAGCCTCAACCTGCGCGACTTCTTCGCCGTAAGGGTCGTCAACGGGGCGGTTTTTTGACTTGGAGCCGCGGGCTCGTTGAATCTGGCTTAACCGATCTTTGCGTTCGGTGAATTCGCGATACTGACGAACGATGTCGGCCACGATCGCACGCACCAGGGGCAGGGCGTGGTTGGCTTCGTCAATCGTGTAGAACTTTTTGGGGCTCGGAGAACTCATGTTCGACCAACCTCTCTCCTGCCACAGCGGCAGTTGGAATTTCCGAAACTCAATCTGATCCGCGATGCCATCACCAAGCGCTGCCTGACCTCGTTATTGCGCCGACTCGAAAGGGCTGGGTTCACCCTTGACCCAGACCGGCTCGTAGAGCACTTTCGATTCGGCTACCGCGGTCGGATTGAGTGTCGTTTGTCCCCAGGCCATTTCGAGGGGCAGCTTGGCATAATCGACGATACACCCGTCGCGGCTGTAGCAACTCAAGTCGTAGTTGGAGCCCATGAAAATACAATCGACGGGGCACGGCTCGACGCACAAGGCGCAGAACATGCATTTCGTGTAGTCGATCGTGAACCCGTTGAGGCGAAAGCCTTTGCCGACTGCCGCTTTTTCCTTGTCGATGTAGATACAATCGACGGGACAGGCGACCGCGCATTTGTCGCAGCCGATGCAGGCAGTCAAGTCGTACCGATGAAACCCCCGATAGCGGGCTTTGACCGGCACCGGAACTTCAGGATACTCGTAGATCTGCGTGAAGGCCTTCCGCTGGTAGGTCCGGCCCATCGTATGCAGCGTCACCCACAGGCCCTGCAGGACCGTCTTGATCGCCACCACCACATTGCGAAACCACTCGCGCATGGAGCCCTCGTCACAACGGCTGTCTCTGTCAGCAATTCTGCTCGAATTATAGGAAACGCCCAACCTGTCGCAAGGGAACGCTCCCATCGCGGCCGGTCGATTTCCCGGAGTTGGGAAATGCGCCGGTCGTGATCCCGCTTTCCCTAATTCTTGGGCATGTCCCGCGTCAATTTGACCAGTCGGTCCAGCAAATCCCGCACGGCACCCGAATCAATCGCTGCCGCGGCCTGCTGAACCCCTTCGCGCGGGTTGCTCACCGTCAGCGCCGCCATCAGCGCGGCCGCCGAGTTCGCCAGCACGATGTCGCGCGCCGGCCCGGTCTTTCCGTCGAACACATCGCGCAAAACGTCGGCGCTTTCAGCCGACGATTGCACCTGAATGTCGTCCACCCGACATTCGGGAAGGCCGAAGGTTGCGGCCGTCCAACGCTGCTCGACCAACTGCGCCCCGTTGACTTCATAAGCGGTCGTCACTCCCCACAGGCTGACTTCGTCGAGTTGATCGTGTCCGCAGACAACATAGGCATGTTGTCGACCCAGCTCGGCAAGCGCCCGCGCCAGTTGATGCGCGAGTTCCTTCCGGCCTGTGCCGATCAATTGGAAGTTGGCGCGGGCCGGGTTCGTCAGCGGCCCCAGCAGGTTGAAAATCGTGCGAAAACGCAACTGCCGCCGGACGGGAGCCACGTTTTTCATCGCGCTGTGGAACAGCGGCGCAAAGCAGAACCCCAGCCGCAGTTCGTCCAGACATTGCGTGACCTGGGCCGGCGTCAAATTGATGTTCACGCCCAGTTGCTCCAGCACGTCGGCCGAGCCGCTCGTGCTCGAGACTCCGCGATTGCCATGTTTGGGGACGGCGACACCGCAGGCGGCGACGACGAACGCGGCCGCCGTGCTGATGTTGAACGTGTGCAACTGATCGCCGCCGGTGCCGCACGTATCCAGCAGCACTGTGTGCCGGGTCGCGATCGGGGTGGCCCGCTCGTGCATGGCCCGCGCGGCCCCCACGATTTCAGCCACCGTTTCGCCCTTGATTCGCAGCGCCGTGAGCAGCGCGGCGGTCTCGGCTTCGCCGGCCTGCCCGTCCATCAGGGCCGAAAAAGCGGCATACGCTTCGGCATTGTCCAAGTCGCGGCCCGAGACGAGTTGATCGAGAGCATGTTGCAGTACCGTCATGTCCGAACCAGTCTCCGTGAAAAAGTTCAGTACAAAAGTCGGTGCGGCGACTCTCCCCTGCCGCCGCTGAGTTCAGAACACCGATCGCTCGGGAAAGCCGTCCGGGTCAGGAAATACCCTGTCGCTTGAACTGAATCTCGAAATTGTGCGTTGCCTTCCGGCGCACAATTCGCTACTGCCCAGTTGTGGAGTGCGAGGCACTCCGCCGCGGGGCAGCGCGACCTGCAGCGGTTGGTTGATTCGTATCATGATCTTCTCTGGCTGAAGGGACAACTCACCGCCGATGGATGAGGCTGCCAAGTCTGATGCGTTTTCTCCGTTCGCGCCGGAGTATCGGGCCGCGGGAGTGCTGTTGCATGTCACGGCCCTGCCGACCCCGTACGGCATCGGCGACATGGGCCCGTCCGCCTGCTGGTGGATCGATCGGCTGGTCGACGCCGGTCAAAGCTGGTGGCAGGTTCTCCCGCTGGGGCCGACCGGCTCGCGCCATTCGCCCTATGAGCCGCTGTCGTCGTTTGCCGCCAATACGACTTTGATCAGTCCCGACTGGCTGATCGAAGACGGACTGTTGCTCCACGCCGATTGCGCCGGGCGCACGTTTTCGACCGACTTCGTCGACTACGACCAGGTGGTTCCTTTCAAGCAATACCTGCTCGAGCGGGCCTGGCACAATTTTCAGCGAGGCTCTCGCGCCGACCTGCGGGCCGAGTTTGACCGGTTCTGCCGCGAACGGGCCGCCTGGCTCGATGATTTCGCCCTGTTCATGGCGTTGAAGTTGAAGCACGGCCCGGTCCAATACACCCTCTGGCCCGAACCGCTGGCACGCCATGAACGCGGGGCGCTCGAAGTCGCCCGCAGCGAATTAGCCGAAGCGGCCGAACAGGTTCGATTCAGCCAGTTTCTGGCAGCGCGGCAATGGCGGCGGCTTCGCGACCATGCGCGGCATCGGGGTTTGCGGCTGATGGGCGATCTGCCGATTTTCGTGTCGCTCGATTCGTGCGATGCCTGGGCGCATCGCGACCTGTTTCTGCTGGACAACCACTGCCGACCGCAGGTGCTCTCGGGAGTGCCACCCGATTACTTCTGCCCCGACGGCCAGTTCTGGGGAAACCCGCTGTACGACTGGGAGGCACTCCAGCGAACCGGCTATCGCTGGTGGATCGACCGGTTGCAGGCGCAATTGGAATGGATCGACCTGGTGCGGCTGGATCATTTTCGGGGATTCGAAGCGGCCTGGCACGTTCGCGCCGGCGCCCTATCGGCGAGGGAGGGAGAATGGCGTCCCGGTCCCGGGGCGGCGTTCTTTTCGGCCCTGCAGCGCGAGCTGGGGGGCTTGCCGTTCGTCGCCGAGGATCTGGGGATGATCACCGACCCCGTTCGCACGCTGCGCGACGAGTTTCACCTGCCCGGCATGCGTGTGCTGCAGTTTGCGTTCGAAGGCGACCCCGCCAATCCCTTTTTGCCTCACAACTACGTTCCCAACACCGTCGTCTACACCGGCACGCACGACAACGACACGACGCGCGGCTGGTACGATTCGCTGGGCGAATGGCAGAAGCAGCATGTCGACGCCTACCTCGATCGTCCGGCCAACGGCCGCGGCGAGGTCGCCTGGGAGTTGATTCGCCTGGCCTGGATGTCGGTGGCAGCGCTGTCGATCGTCCCCCTGCAGGATCTGCACAATCTCAACACGACGGCGCGCTTCAATCGGCCGGGTGAACCGGACGGAAACTGGCGCTGGCGTGCGACGGGCGACATGCTCGCCGGCGGGATGATCGAACGACTGCGCCGCCTGACCGAATTCTCCAACCGTCGCCCCGAGCCAAACGCCAAATTTTTAACGGCGCGGGACTGAACGCCGGTTCTACTTCAGAGGCGGCCCCTCGATCGGTTTGCCATTGGTCGTGAGAATCTGAAGCTCGTGGACACGGTGGGGACCGGTGTATTTCCAGACCATTTTCTTGTCGCGGGTGATCTCGAAGATCTTGATCTCGTCGCGCGCGCCGTAGCTGGCGATGACCGTGTTGCCGTTGGGCAGCCGCTGGCCGCCGCAAGGGTCGGCAAACGGCTTGTCGTCGGGAAAGTCGGCATTGCTCGCCTGCCAGACGATTTTTCCCGCCGCGTCGAACTCGACCGATTGATTACCGTGAGTCAGGTTGACGAGCGTGTTGCCGTCCTTAAGACGGATCGCCGTGAAGGGCCAATTTTCGGCTTCGCGGCCGCCGAGTTCCTTGAGGTCGGTCGCCAGTTCGCGAATCACTTCGCCCTTCGGGGAATATTCCTTAACCTTGAATGCCAGGAGGTGCGGCACGAGGTAATTCTCGTTGGAGAGCTTGCGGGCCATCCGCGTCTGCATGTGCGCGTTGTCGGTCTCCGGGGCGAGTGCGACTTCCACAGCGATCTGACCGCCCGGTTCGACCTCGAGCAGGCGCGGTTTCGGACCGAGTTCGCTGATCAACGTGCGGCCGTTTTCGAGTCGCTGCGCGGTACCGATTTCGCGATTGTCGGCCGAGCGCTTGAATTGAAAGACGACTTGCCTGTCACGGGTCAGCTCTTGAACTTCGTCGATCCAGGCGATCAGAACGTTGCCACCAGAGAGAACATAGCCATCCCGAGCGGCGGGGGGACCGGCGTTCCATGCTTCACTCCCATCCTCGCCGATGATGCCGGTGAACGTGGGGCCGGCGATGAAGAATGAATGCCGCGTCGGCTCGTCGGCTGTGGCCGTCGTGAAAAGAGTCAGCGCCAGCAAGTGGCAGGTCACCGTGGCGCCGGCGGTACTGAGCCGGCGGGTCGGCTTACCGACCTGCAGCCACGCCAGACCGCGAATGCCGTAAACGAACGAAGTCAAAGCAGGGACGTGCCGCATAGGCAGACCCTTTGGTGTTTTTGACGAACGGGGTGAGAACCTGCGGATGGATTCTACGAATTGCAGACGAGCGAAGGAACCCAGGTGATTCGTCGTCCAGGCCCCGAATGTACGGCGGGCCAGAGACCTCCGAGAGGCTATCCGAAAAGTTGACGTGCGTTCAGGTAAAAGCTTGTATTCCGTGTACGAATCGCTGTTTTATAGTGTACAGATCGGACTTCTCGGACAGCCTCTGACACCGGCGAGGTTTGGGCGATCGACGAGACTGACGCACAAATTCCCGTCGGCGGTCAGGTCGGCGCGTCGTTTGTTTCGGGATTCTTTGCGAATCGGCAACACCCTGTCGCCGGATGTGGGGTTATAATGATTCCTTGCCCGCACACTTCCCATCGGGTCACTGACCCGCGAGTCGAGTTTTCGAGACCAAATTCTAATCCGCGACGGATCGGCCCGGTTCCGTGCAGCCCGGCTGAGCCGTCCCCACAGGAGACGCCCTGATGTTTCTGTCCCGAAGGCCCAAGTTCATTCTTGTTCGATCCCGCGCCCGCGCGGCAGCCGACTTCCGGTCGGCGACGCTGTTGAAGCTGGCGTTGCCTTTATGTCTCTCGTTCGGTTCGATCGGGCTGATGCCGATCGATGTTGCCGCCGAGAGCGGCGAGGCCTCGGCAAAAGCGGCGAGTGCCGATCGCCCTTCGGGCATCGACTCAGGGGCTGCGACAACGGTTGCGCCCGCCGCCTCTGACAACGAATCGGGTGATGAGTTAGCCGCCGCCGCCGATCGTCGTCCCGATGGTCCGCCGCGCGAAGAGGCCGGGCGCGACCGCGACCGCCGCGATACTGGCCGCCGCGACGGTGATCGGCGCGACGGTGATCGGCGCGACGGTGATCGGCGCGACGGTGATCGGCGCGACGGTGATCGTGGGGGTGCCGATCGTCAGGGCGGAGGAGAGCCGCCGCACGCTTCGTCGCGCGACTGGCCACGCCACCGATTCGAAGGACGAGGTCCTTCGCGGCAGCATGAACGTCGGCTAGCAGCGAATCAAAGTCCGCGACCCGATGGACGCGGTCCCGATAGTCGCGGTCCGGATAGTCGCGGTCCGGATAGTCGCGGTCCGGATAGTCGCGGTCCGGATAGTCGCGGTCCCGACGGTCGCGGTCCCGATAGTCGCGGTCCGGATAGTCGCGGTCCGGATAGTCGCGGTCCCGATGGTCGCGGTCCCGATGGACGCGGTCCCGATGGTCGTGGTCCCGATAGTCGCGGTCCCGATGGTCGCGGTCCCGATAGTCGCGGTCCCGATGGACGCGGACCCGATGGTCGTGGTCCCGATGCTCGCGGACCCGATGGACGCGGTCCCGATGGTCGTGGTCCCGATGGTCGTGGTCCCGATGGTCGCGGACCCGATGGACGCGGTCCCGATGCTCGCGGTCCCGATGCTCGTGGTCCCGATAGTCGCGGTCCCGATAGTCGCGGTCCCGATAGTCGCGGTCCCGATGCCCGTGGTCCCGATGGGCGTGGTCCCGATGGGCGTGGTCCTCGCGCTGGCGGATTCCCGGAATTGCTGCGCGATTTGCAGCGGCAGGTCGAACAGCTTCGTCGCGAAGTGGCGGAATTGCGAGAAACGCGCCACGGCGGACCACCCATGGGTCGAGGCCGCTCTGATTTCGCTGACGGCGATCGTCGCGGCGAGATGCGTGGCCCGAGACCACCGCGCCGCGATCGGCCCGAAGGGGCGCCCGGCGAGGGGCGCGACCGGTCTCGTCGCGACGAACGTCCCAGCAACGGTCCTCCATCGCGCGGTCCGCGTTCCGATGTCGATCGTCCGCGCGAGCGTCGTCTGGGCGAACAGGCCCCCGTGGGTGACGAGCCGCGCGAAGCGCCTCGTACCGCCGAGACTTCGCTGCCCCCCTCTTAGGAGACCCCGGCAGCCGGTGCGACTGAGTCCAGCCCCGTCATACCTGGGACCGACAGCCTGCCTCATTAACTTTTCGAACAGGCATTGAGTTGTCGTGAAGGCGTTCGGAGTCAAAGTGGCTCCGAACGCCTTTGGTTTTGTGTGGACTTCAGTCCACACGCAGGGGTGTCTTCCGCAGAGCGCGCCTCACCGGTGATCGCAGCACCGCTCGGGCACTTTCAAAGGGCGATCGCAAAGCCCAGTTGGACGAACAGGGGGGGCAAGGTTCTTGTCAGGCCGGCGTTCACCGAGCCGAACCCGACGAGCCGCTTCGAAAACTGCCAGAACAGTCCGCCGCCGACCATCGTTCCGGTCCCCTGCTGAATGAGAATGCCTCCGTTGTAAAAGCCATGCAAGAAGACCTGGAGCTTGTCGGTCAAGTCTTGTTCCAAGGCCCACTGAATCGAAAACTGATTCCGATTGAGGTTGGCTCTGTGAACAATCGGCACGAGAAAATGGTGTCGCGGAACGAAACGTTGGCCCGTGACGACATTGACGGCGTCCTGCACTCCCGAGTAGCCGATGGTCCACTCGAGATTCGTTTTCTCTGCCAGAGGCAAGTCGAAGTTCAGGTTCAAGCTGGGTTCCCAGCCTGAACTGAATTGCGGGCTGCCCCAGGTGGTCTGCACGTAGACCTCCAGTGACGACGCCGGCAACAGCCATTCGCGTTTGTCGTCCCACAGGTGAATCTTCAAATCGAGCGCAAGCGGGCTGAACCCCGTCGTGGGATTGCTGCCGAAAACGTGCGTGATCCCCGTCGCGAAAATGCGGAATTCGAGATCGTCGGTGACCCCATACCGCAGCAGGAAGGGTGCCGCGTACGAAGACGGCGTCTGCGAGTCGGGGCCGGCGAGGCTGAGCGGCGCCACCTCGATGTAACTGCGCCCTTTGGGAAGCGTGAACGAACTATTGGGAAAATCCCCGAAGTCGGGTCCCGGCTCTTTGATGTCGGGCCAGGGTTTCCCTCCGGGAGGGTCCGGCTCGTCGTGCGTTTCGAACAGTTCTTTGAACGTGATGCTCCGGCCGCCGAACAGAGCCGAACCCAGCGGCGGTTCGGGCGGATTGTGCGTCGACGCTTTGGTTTCGAACGAAGGACGTTGGGCGTCGGCTCTCAAAGCCGGTTCGGCCGGTCGGTTGGGCTGGTTGCGTTGACTGTCAGCGGGCGGATCGTCTCGTCCGGTGCTCGTCAGTCCCTCGGAAACCGGCGGCCTCTCGTCGGCGCGCTCGCTCTGCGCGCAGGCAACGGCTGCCGCCGCGGTCATGAACCACACGGTCGCGGCCCCCAGATTGAGAACTGCCGATCGAGCTTTCACCGCAGGGATATTCCTTGAAGGCACTGTCATCGGGTGAATTGACCCGTCGCGCTTCCCCGATGATCGACGTAAGCACGACGCGGCAGCCAAAGGCCGCGATTCGGCCGTATTGCGCCGAGCGCAATGGCAGCCCAACCGCGCGATTTCGCGCGGTGAATTTGCAGAGGCACGGCGTGACGGTTTTGGGAAACGAGAGGAATGAGAGGTCGGGCTTATATGCAGGAAGTCGTTTCGGGTCAAGAGAGTTCAGGCGTCGCATTGTAAACATTCGTCCAACCCGTTGTGTGCTGGATTTTGATCTTGGCGAGTGACACCGGGGTGAAGTACAAGCCGCGTCATCATGGATGATGCGGTGCTGGAATTGAATGCGGATTGCGAGGTGGGAGACCAAACAGGTCTCGTGGA
>SIAF01000172.1 GCA_009691905.1 Planctomycetaceae bacterium
CGTCGCGAATATCGGCAAACCGCGTTTTCGAGAGGGGATACATCGTCCCGTCGGCCCCCTGCCCCGACGACAGGCCGAGAACCGTCGTCGCCCCCATGCAGACGTAATTTCGAATCGCGAACTTGTCGTATCCGACCTTGGTCACGTAGTGCTTGTGATCGGAATAGGCCAAACCCGAGAAGCTGGGGCATTTGTAAAACGGAAGCACCTGCGTAGCCATCGGCCAGTTCTGCGGCGCCAGGGCCGACACGTTGTAATTCATCTGATTGTAGATCGTTCCCGCGTCGATGTTCGGCAGAATCAGGCTGGCAAAGCTGTGCAGGTGGATCGTCGAATCGGTCGGCCCCGAACCGGGATAATTCCAGACCCCCTTGCCCGCGGGACTGGTGCTGCTGGGAGGGAAACATTGAAACTGATCGTGGTAATTCTGCAGTGCCAGGCCGATTTGTTTGAGATTGTTTTTGCACTGCGTGCGCCGTGCCGCCTCGCGGGCCTGCTGCACAGCCGGCAGCAACAGGGCAATCAACACCGCGATAATCGCGATGACGACCAGCAATTCGATCAAAGTGAATCCGCGATTCCCGCGAGGGAATTTCAGTCGGGTCATGGTTGACGATTCCAAGGGTGGGGGCGAAGGTGGGACGACGCGAGGCAGGCGCACGAAGACTCTCAAACCTGTGTGAATATCGGACCTATCGTAGTTCCGCAGAATTGCGAAATCAAGCAGACGCGGCGACCGTTCGAGGCCCGCGCAACGAACGGCCTGTCCCGTCCCGAGGAACAGGCGTCCAAAGACGCCGCCATCATTTCGTACGCAGCAACCGGCTGGGCGATCGTCGGCCTCGTGCGCGGCGCACCGCTGGTGACGATTCCGTAGCAGGGCGGGTTCTGCAACCCAGACCGGCCATGCGCCGACCACGTCGCCGGTATTCCGGCGGCGATCTTCATTTCCGATGGCAGCGAAATGGGTTACAACTGACCCAGGCGATCCCGCGCCGCGGCGTCTGGCGGCGGTCGCGGCCCGATCGCATTTCCACGGAAGATCAAACGATGAGTGACGATCCGCAGCAGCCGATGGATTCCGAACGTCAGCCGCATCCCGTGACTGACGCGACATCGGCTGTGCAAAAGCTCGAGGTCCAGCGCATTGACAATCAGGAGGGCCGGTTTTTTCCGAGGCCCCCTGAACCTCGTCCGCCCAAGCGCCGCCTGGCATTGATCCTGTTTCTGCTGACGTGCGTCTCGACGATTTACGCGGGGTACCACATGTTCAAGCCCAAGTTTTGGATCGATCCCGCGACCGGCCAGCGGTTCGTGCTGGTCGAGGTCGATTGGGCCACGCGCCGTGCGTATATTATCAATGGCCTGACGTATGCCGTCGCCGTGATGACAATTCTCGGGGCGCACGAGATGGGACATTATCTTCAGGCCCGGCGCTACGGCGTGCCGGCCAGTCTGCCGATGTTCATCCCCATGCCCATCGGGCCGTTCGGCACGATGGGCGCCGTGATCGTTCAGGAACGGGGGGCCGGCGACCGCAAGGCGATGTTCGATATCGCCATCAGCGGCCCGCTCGCGGGACTGGCCGTCGCCTTGCCGCTTACCTGGTGGGGCATCCATCAGTCGCGCATCGGCGAAATAATCCCCAACTCAGACGTTTGGACGAATCCGATGATCGTCGAGTGGATGGTCGGCTGGATCAAAGTGCCGCTCAAGCCGGGGTACGACATCGCGCTCAATCCGATTTTGTTTGCCGGCTGGGTCGGGATTTTCATTACCGGTCTCAATCTGATTCCGATCGGCCAGCTCGACGGCGGCCACATTCTGTACTGCCTGGTCGGCAAACGGGCGCACCTGATCGCCCGGGCAATTTACCTGGGAGCCATCGCCTTCGTGGTTTTCAAGGTGCTTGGGGGTAATGAGGAATACTCGGCCTGGACTCTGATGCTGATTCTGGTGGGGATGATGGGTACCCGACACCCTCCCACCGCCGACGACCACGTCCCTTTGGGAGCCACGCGGATCGTGCTGGGCTGGCTAACGCTGGCATTTATCGTGATCGGCTTCGTCCCCACGCCGATGTCCCAAAGCGCGGGCCCACCCAAACCGGCCCAGCCGATCCAGCGCCCGCTTGAAAAACCCGTACAGGACGTCCGGGTCACCGTCGTGGCCGACGGAATTTTTCCGGACCCGCGGCCGCTGAACCACGCGTTCTAACTCGCACCGCTCGGCTCAGAATCCAAAATCTGGGCAATCTGGGGCTTGTATGCCTGCTGTTCTGACTTTTCCCAATGTGGCGGTTGTTCCCGCTTTGACGATCGTACAGGTCATTCGGGCGGTTCACCGATAAATCAGGAGATGACCGACGCGGCGCTGACCGTCCGGAACGTTTGCCGCGTTCGGCCGCGGGAAACGCGCCGCACCCGAGGATCCGAAACCGCTCATGTCTTTCCGGCGACTGCTCAAATCGATGGTCCTCGCGGGAAGCGTCAGCCTGATCGTTTCACAGACGCTCTGTGCCGACGGCGTCAATGGGCCCATCTACCATCGCAGCCGCTTCGGCTTCACCACCATTGCAGAACAGCCGAACGTCGGCATGTTCGGAATTCGCGATCGGACCCGATCCACTGTGTCGGAGCCCGATGAGCCCGAGCCGACCGATGGCGACGGCATCCCCACGCCCGGCGATCGGCCGGCGTTCGAGAAGGCCGAGGGGCTGGTGGGAGACGAACCGGGCGAGCTGCCCGAATGGACGCTGACCAATCTCTGGGACTACGACGAACGCTACGGTCCCGACCGCATGGGACGCAATCCCCTGGCCGATTACCAGTGGTCGCTGGGGGGCAGCACCGTGCAGAGCTTCGTCGTCAACACCGCCGTCCCCGGCGATCAGGACAACGGCCCCACGACATTCACCGACCGCTCGAACGAATACCAGCTCAACCAGACGTGGCTCTATCTCGAGCGCGCGACCGACACGTCTGAGCGCGACTTCGATTTCGGGGGCCGCGTCGACATCCTGTACGGCACCAATTATCGGTGGATGACCTCGGCCGGTTTCGAAGACCGCTGGTCGATCAATACCAACCAGGCTTTCTACGGGGTCGCGCTGCCCAATGCCTACCTCGAAACCGCCTACCGCGACGTGAAAGTCAAAGCGGGACATTTCGTTTCGCCCGTCGGGTATTTCACCGTCGATACCACGCAGAATTTCTTCTTCAGCATTCCCTACACCTATCAGTACGGCGAACCCTTTACGCACTGGGGTTCGCTCGCCACGTGGACTGTGAACGACCAGTTCACGCTGGGTGGCGGCGTCACGCGCGGCTGGGACAACTTCAATGGCTCCGGCTCGGGCAGCCATGGCGTCGGCGGCCTGTGGACTGCGACCTACGCCTTCGACAACCAGGTTTCGATCGCCTGCGTCGGCACGGTCAGCAACGAATTCAACCATCAGCAGAATCCGAATATCAACTACAGCAACCGCTATCTGCAAAGCGTGGTGTTGAGCGCCCCCTTGAGCGATTCGCTGAACTACGTCGCCCAGTCCGACTTCGGGACCCAGGGCAACGCGTACGACTCGAGCGGCACCCGCGCGATCGGCCGGGCGCGATGGTACGGACTCAATCAGTACCTGTTTTACACCGTCAATCCCTGCTGGACCTGGGGACTGAATTTCGAGTGGTTCCGCGACGAAGGGGGCTTTCGCGTCGGCTCGGTTTTACCGACCCTGTCGACCCCGGGATCGTCGGTCAGCGGCCTGCCCGGAAACCGCTTTGGCTACATCGGCAACTTCTACCAGTTGACCGTAGGCCCAAAATGGACGCCGAACCCGAATTTGTTCGTGCGCCCCAACCTGCGCGCCGACTGGTTTCAGGGTACCGCCGCAAACCCCGGCCATCTGCAACCCTTCAACGACGGCCAGCAGACGAACCAGCTCATCGTCGGCCTCGATGTCGGCATCTTGTACTGAGGGGCAATTGAATCGCAACAGACGGCGATCAAACCAACGCGCGGCTTGGGGTAAGACGTGCGCCGCCGCAAAGTTCGAGCGGCAATTCAGTCAGCCGTCGACGCCAACCGCCAACGACGACCGGTCCTTGAGCGATGCCCGTCGGGCCGCAATGACCTCTCGTCGGAACGCAACTCCCGCAACCGCCGCGAAGCAGATCGCCATCAACGGGGTCAGCCAGACCGGAGGCACGTTCGGCGCGACCAGCATGCTGATTTCATATCCCCCCAGCATCCCTATGGCAATCAGCGTCAGCAGCACGCCAAGCCGACGATTCTTATCCACCAGAAACGCTTCGGCGCACTCCAGACCGATGGCCGGCGACAGCAGCGCATAGCCGTTGTTCTCGGTCCGCGGGTTGAACAGCAAGACATACACGGCTGTCAGCCAGAACAGGTAAATGCCATACCGGTTCGGCGAGAGCCGGCGCTGTGCCAGCCAGGCCAGCGCCAACGTGCCCAGCGCGGCCAGACAGCGCGCCATCGTCTGCAGGCTGTGCGATACGGTGATTCCCACAATTTCGAGCAATCCGAAAAGTTGAGACCAGGGAGTGGCAATGCCGATTTCGGCCGTGGTGCGCATCGACGCGATACACGCCACGTATTGCTCCGTCACGTACTGCCGATCCTGAACCAGGTACGGGGCAGCCGCGACCAGCAGCAGCCCGACCAAGAGCCGCCACAACATCGGGCGATGCAACGCACCGATCACCAGCAGAAACGGCAGAGCGGTGGGCTTTACGGCAAAGGCCAGGCACAAGAGGGCCGTCGAACGACTCCAACGCCGGTTGACCAGGTCGTCGATGGCCAGCAAAATCAGCCCGGTGATCAACAGTGTCGACTGGCCGTTTCGGGCGACCGAGAACGCCAGAGGAACCACGACCAGTGTCACCAGAGGAAACAACAGCACGGGATGGTCGCGTTCAGACAGCCCGCACAGACGACGCACCCCCCAGACGTACGTCCCGATCGTCATCAGCCGCCAAAGAATCTCGCCGGGGATCCGCAGCAAAAACGAAAAAGGAATGTAGAGAATGGCAGCCTGCGGCAGGTACAGGAACCCGACGCCGACGCCACTATAGAGTGGTTCACCGCGAATCCAGTGCTCTGCGGCGTGCAGATAATGCGGCGCGACCGACCGTTCGCCGCCCCAGGCGATCCCCACGCTTAAAACGGCGAAGACCGCCAGCCAGAGACACCACGCGTTGCGTTCGTCGGCAGGCCGGGTCACAGTCCACCCAGACATGAATCGAATCGTCGTCTCCCGCCCGGGAGCCTGCGGGGGGGCCCTGACGGTCTTCGAAGTGAGCGCGAATCAAACGCCGCGAATCGACCCCGGCGATCGGCGACTGAGAGCGTGAATGTCGGGTGATTATCGAAAAAGGGGGCCTTCACGCCAGACCAGCGTTGCTTTTGCGAATTACATCCCCGAAAGAATTGGGGCATGGATTAGCCGCAGTTTACTGTGCGAGCAACTTTTTCGCCTGCGTGCGGAGCGCTTCGTTTTTGTGCTCGGTGAGTTTTGCCGAGTGCGCCTTCGACAAATCGGCCGGTTTTATCGTTCCCGCCTCAATCGCCCTGAGCAACTCGGCCGCTCGCTCGTCCGTCCGCAGCAGCGCATGCAGGGCCCCGACGGGTCGGGTGAATCGGCGGCCGGAACACCGACGGCTGCGGCTTCGTTCGGCACCTTAGGCACACTTCCCTTAGGAACAAGCAGCACCGCTCGCAGATCAAGCAGTGCGCCGCGCAACGCATTTCCCTCGGGGGCGAGCTTGATGCGCTGCGCGCCGGCATCGAGCCCGACAGTGCCCACCTTTTTCTGCCGATATTGATTCCATCCACCCGTCGACTCGACCGTGCCGCGCAGCGCCGGGCTCGCGCCGCTGAGCAACCAGGCATTGCCGGCGCTGGCGTCGTCGCAGGCCCAGTCGAACCAGACATCGAATTCGGCGGCAGTCGGTAACTCGACCGACCAGACGACGTGGTCACCGGAACCGTGCCAGAAGCCGATATTGCCCAGCGGCTCTTCGAAGGCGATTTGATTCCCGAAAATCGAGGCCCGGGCCGCCGAAAGTGCGAGAGCCCCTTCGACCGGCTTAACGACGGCCGGCTGATTCCCGGCGATTGCCTTCGCGACCGGACCAGACGATGTCAGGTACGCCAACAGGTCGGCGAGGTTCTGCGGCGAAAGATCTCTTTCGAGCCCTTCGGGCATCAGCGATTTGCCTGTGCCGATCAGTTCGTCGAGATCGACCCTCAGCAACACTTCCTGCTTGCTCTCCTGCCCCAGCAGCGTAATGCTGGCGGCTGATTCGGTGGCGAGTAGTCCCGAGAAAGTCCGCCCCGACTTCGTGAGGGCGGTATAGACCGCGTACCGATTGTCGAGATTGCGGCTGGGATCGAGAATCTCCTGCAACAGCGCCTGCGGAGATTTCTTCGCCAGCGCCGCCAGATCGGGACCGATCGTGTGGCCGACCTCTTCGAGCCGGTGGCACACAGTACACGTTTGGGCAAAAACGACTTTCCCGCGAGCGCGAGCGCCGGGCAACTCCAGGGCCGATTTGTATTGTGAGATGACTTTCGCGCGATCGGGATCGCTGGCGCCGGCAAACAGCTTGATCGCTTGCAGGCGAATCGACGCCTCGCGGTGTTCGAGCAGCCGCTGCCGCCGAGTGGCATCGAAATCGTTCACGGGGATCTCACCCTCGGCGACCTTTTCGAGCAGCGGCGCCAACCCGTCCCGGCGGGTGAACAGCAAATCGAGCAGCCGGCTTTTGAGCGCCGGCGAATGGCCCTTCCAGTTGGCGAGGACGAGTTCGACGGCGCGGCGATCGGCGATGCGTCCCAGCGCGGTGGCCGCCGCTTGTTGCATGGCCGCCGACTGCTGCGGCGCCAGCAGTTTCTCGAGCGTCGCCAGGTCGGCGTCGCGTGCGGCGGCCGAATGGCCGATCAGCGACAGGGCCGCGAGTCGAAGCGGCGGGTCGGCCTGGTCGTCTTCGGCTACCCGGCGGGCTTCGACCATCCACCGTACCAGTTCATGCTGCGCCGTCCCCCGTGGTTGTTCGCCGATCGATTCGCCGCGACGTTCGAGTGCCTCGACCATGTCGGCCATCGCCGTCCATTGCCAGGGGGCAATCTTGCCACTGCCCCGCGGGACGATCTGTTCGAGGAGCCCAGGCAGCGCTGCAGGGTCAGACAACGGCGCGGCAGTCCCCAGCAGCTTCGGCAGAAACGAGCCCGCCGGGCTGCCCCTGGGACGCAGACGCAGCGTTTCGGCCACCACTTCGGCCACGTTGTCGGGCCGCAGGCTGCTGAGAACCGCCGCCTGTTGATAGGGGTCGTCACTGGCAACAGCCAGCGCCGCGAGCGCCTTCGCCGCCCGGGGATCGCGCCATTCGCCCAGTGTGCAGGCCAGTTGCAGCCTGACCTGCGGGTCGTCGTCGAGGCGCTTCAGCAATTCGGGACCGAGCGCCGGTTCGTCGGCCAGAAATCGTTCAGAAATCCGCAGAGCATGCCGGCGGACACCCGGATGCGAGTCGTTGATTTTTGCTCGCAGCGTCGCGACCGAAATGGCCCCGAGGCCTTCCAGCGTGCAGAGCGCCTGCAGGCGCGTCGCCGGTCGCTCGTGTGACGCGGCCAGTCGTTCGAGCAGTGGCGCGACGGTTTTGTCGTTTTTCCACAGCAGCATCTGCATCGCCATATCGCGCTGCCAGCCGTTGTCAGAATCAAGTGCCGCCACGAGACCTTTGGCATCCAGGCGGTCGAGCCGCGGCCAGGGACGCTGCGGACGATCGGCGGCCCGCACCCGAAACAGTCGCCCCATGTCGTGCCCGGCGCGCACGTCGAGCCGCGCCACGTCTTCGGGGGGAATCCAGCGCGGATGCTCGATCACGTAGCGATGCATGTCGACGATCCACAGTGCGCCGTCGGGTCCGGTACGGGCCTGCACCGGTCGGAACCAGCCGTCGGTGGAAGCGAGAAATTCAGAGTCCTGCTCGTCGTCGGCTCGCGGGCCCTCAAACGTCGTCCCCTTCGGCACCAGTCGCATGCGATGCACCAGCAGATTGACCGGCTCGCAGATGAAGGCGTCCCCTTGAAAGCCCTCTCCCAGAACCGTATCGCGGTACAGGCCCAGTCCGCAGGCACCGGTCGGTCGCCCGGATGGACCTGACAGCTTGAATAACTGCAAACCCTGGCTCAATGGATACAGCCGACTCGGGTCGGGTCCGGAAGGAACGAACACCGCGCTTTGCGGCGGGACGAAATACGGATTGCGGCGCAGGTAATGATCGGGAAACGGATAGTGGCGGCAGAGTGTCCCGCTGTCGTTACCGAACCAGTTGCCCCAGTCGTCGCGCGGCCGCCCCTGCAGCGTTCGGCCGGTCGCCGGTTCGATCTCGCCGCTGTCGGGCTTGATGCGGAAGTCGCGGTCGCCCAAAGCCAGCGGCTCGCCGCCGGTGAAGCGGCTGATGCGTCCTCCGTACGCCCCGCACGAACCATACAGCCAGCCGTCCAGTCCAATCTCGAGGCTGTTGACGCGCCCCTGGTAGTTCAGGTCGCCGAAGCCGCTGTAAAGTTTCTTGACGAGGTCGGCCCGGCCGTCGCCGTCGGTGTCTTCGGCATACAGAATATCGGGTGCCGAACAAACCAGGAGCCCCTTGCGCCAGACCGTCACACCGGTTGGAAACGGGACACCGTCCAGAAACACCGTCGCCTTGTCGAATTTTCCGTCTTCGTTCGTCGATTCGAGCACGCGCACCCGGCCGCCCGGTTTGTACTGGCCGTCGATTCCTTCCGGATAGTCGTACATCTCGGCGACCCAGAGGCGACCGTCAGGTCCGAATTCGACGGCCACCGGCGACACGACGAGCGGCTCGGCGGCCACGAGTTCGACGGTCAGCCCGGGCTTGGTGCGAATCGTCGCCAGCGACTGCTGGGGGGTCAATCGGGGCGCGCCCGGAGTTCGATCACGGGATGCGACACTGAGAAAGCCTGAATCGAGTTGCCGGCGGACCGAGTCGACGATCAACTGTTCGAGGCCGGGTGCCAGGCGCGTCGGCTGATCGTAATAGACCATGGCCAGCCCCCCTTCATAGCCTCCTTCCTTCAGGACGCGTTCGCTGGGTATGTAACAGGGGGCGTCATTGGCATAGGCGTTGACCCACAGGCGCGCGCGATCCAATTCGCGCTTCAGCCGCGTCGAATAATCGACGACCACTTCACCGGGCAGAAACACCATCGCCAGCGAGTCGCCGAACGCCCAGGTTTGAACCGGGTAGCTGATTTTCTTGCGCAGTGCCTCGTTGCGGTCCAGTCGCGCCAGTTGGACGCGGGCGTGATAGCCGGTGGCGTCGGTTCGTTTGGCGAGCTGTTCAAACTCTTCCCGCGCGGGAGGCTTGTCGAACGGCAGGTCGATCACTTCGTACTGCACTTTCAGGTCGCCCGTCACGGGCTGCAGGCCGGCCTTCAACATCCGCTCGACTTCGGCAGCGATTTCGAGCCCCTGCTGCGAGGCGATTTCGAATTTGCCGCCGGTGACACCCGAATTGGGGTCGGCATCGGCCCCGCAGCCGGCGGAAATCAGCGCCGTCGCACCGGGGTGCGCCTGCTCGATGTGTTCCTGCGCGTATCCGGGCCAGTCGCCGTTAACCTGGTTATCCGACAGCGTGACCGCGTGACAGGCGTAGTTCACGTAGATAGCGCGGACCGTGTCGTCGGGATTGCGCACCACCAGCACCGGCAGGTCATGATCGACCGGGCCCCCCTTCGTGCGTCGGTTCGCCGCAAAACCCGCGCGGCCGACCCCCCACTCCAGCCGGGCGGGACGGCGATCTTTAAGAGCCGCCAGGGCCAACCGTTCGAGTTTTTCGCTGAACTCGGCGGTATAGCGGTCAATATGCGCCTGATGCTCGGCCGGGATCGACATGCCGAACAGTGTCGGTGTGACATTGGTCAACATGGGCGCCGAATGGGTATGCGTGGCGGTCACCGTCAGTCGATCGATCGGGACGCTTGCTTTCTCCTTGAGGGTTTTCGCGAGTCCCTGCACGATGTCGGCGGGAATCCCGAGGGTGTCGACGGTGATCAGCACCGCGGGGCCTTCGTCGTCGGTGCCGACCGCCAGCGCTTTGGCCCAAAGGTGCTGGCGCACTCCTTCCGATTCGGCACGGCGGCCGCCAAAGCCGTTCAAGCGTACGGGGTAATCGGGAGTGATATCGACGCGGGCCACGCCGATCGACCGCAGGGGCTGGGCCGCCTGCAGCACAGCGCCGCAGGTCATGCCGATTGACATCAGCACAGCCCAACACAGGCGATGACGCCCTGGCTCGTTTCGCGATTCCATCAGGAGAAGCCTCGCAGAGAAGTCAGTCGCGGCGGTTGCAATTCCGGCCGGCCATCCGGCGATCAGTTGTCGTCCGGCAAGTCAAGGCCGCGGTAGGCGATGGCCCGCCGCACGGCGGGGGGAAGCGGCGCGTCGGCACCTTTGACGGCCCGCCACAGGATTTCGTTCAACTCGAAATCGTCGATCCGGTCGTACTCGCTGAAATCCATCTTGCCCGACCGCTCGGCCCCGTACGCGAGTTTGGTATTGAGCGTGTTGAGGTTGATGCGGGCCGGCGCATGCACGTACGGCGTCAGGTCGGGCTTGTCGGTGAACGATTCGAACATCGGCGTGGCGGCCGCGTCAAACTGGCTCAAGGGGGGCAGCCCCAGAATCAATTCCATCGTCCGCAACATGCTGACGGTGGCGTACTGCGTGCTGTCCAGGTGCCGACGCCGAACGTAGGGGCTGATCACCAGGCCCACCGTGCGGTGAGCGTCGACATGGTCCGGGCCGTTCTGCGCGTCGTCTTCAATCACGAAGATCGCGATTTCGGGCCAGTACTTGCTGTGGCTGACTGCGTCGACCAGCTTGCCCAGAGCCAGGTCATTGCTGGCAACGCAGGCCTGCGGAGTGGGGGCGTCGACCGTTGTGCCTGAGGTGTGGTCTTCCCCCAGGCTCATCACGATGAATCGCGGCAGGTTGCCGTTTTTCTCGAATTCCCGAAATTCTTCGAGAAAGGTTTCGACGTCTTCCGGATCGCGCGGCCGCCGTCCCGGCTCGGCCGGCTGGCGCGACACGCCGTACTTCGGGCAGACATGCCCCACCAGTCCCGGGACGCGCCCTTCCATGACGACGGTGCCGTCAGGCTGGCTCACGCGACCGCCGTATTCGCCGTAACTGCGATACGTCAGCCCCTTGCGGCGGCAACTGTCCCAGATGTAGCCGCCGGGGGCGTTCGACAGGTCGCCATCGTCGTCGTCGTCGATTCCCGTACGCTTCGAATACGTCAACGCCCAGTTGCGGGCGATGTAATCGGTGTTGTAGGCCATCGTCGACCAGGGATGTCCGTCGGCCGAGACGTGCCCGTTGCAATACAGGTTATCGAGCAACACGAATTCATTGGCCAGCTTGTGATGGTTGGGGGTGACTTCTTCGCCGAACATCAACAGGCTCGGGTCGCGATTGCCCCGCGGGATGTCGCTGAAGACCTGATCGTACGTGCGGTTCTCCTTAATGATGTAGATCACGTACTTGATCGGCGAAGCTCCGCCGACCGTGGTGGGGATCGCCGTCTTTCGCGTGTACGGGGCCGCGCTCAGCAGTTCGTCGGAATACGGGCAATTGCGATACACCTGGTCGGTGTACTTCGCCAGTTGTTTCTCGTCGGGAAGCGGCACGACCGACAACCACCCCGAGAGTGTCCTGCCGACGTGCGGAAAGGGGATCCGCCGGTAGCCCCCCTCCTGCTCGGGCTGCTCGCGCGCTTCGGCGAGCGCTTTCGGGTCGGGTTTGTTCGAATTCGTCTGGTTGCCCTTGCCGACGCCGACGAGCAAGCGGCTGCCGTCGGTGGTCACTGCCAGCGCGGTCGGGTACCAGCCGGTGGGAATGTAGCCTTTGACCTGGCTGCGGCGCGGGGCTTCGATGTCGATCACGACAACACAGTTGTTGTCGGCGTTGGCCACAAACAAGGTTTCACCGTCAGGCGAAATGCACAGCGCGTCGGGTGTGCTCCCTTCCGGCGACCGCGGGAACAGCGCGGTGACAATCGTTTCCTGAGCCGTCCCGGTGCCGGTATCGATCACCGTAACGGCATTGCTCGAGGCACAGGCAACGAACAGCCGGCCGTCGTCAGGATGCAGCGCCATCTGATTGGGATGTTCGCGCACGGGAATCCGGCCGATCGTAAGGAGCGAATCGGGATCGACCACCAGCACGCGGCGGTCGGCCCAGTCGCTGACGTACAACAAACCGTTGCGACCTTTGACCACGTCGTAGGGCCGCTTGCCGCAGGCTGCCGACAGCCGCTGGCCGGGCCGGGTCGGGTCGAGCCTCGAAATCGCACCGCCGGCGCTCTTTTCGGTGGAGGCCTCTCCCCAGGCAAACGACTTGTTCCCCCCCTTGGCGAGAATGCTTAACGCGTAGAGCGTTCCGTCATCGAAACAGACCCCTGTCGTGAAACCCGGTGGTGCATTCGTTTTCGGTTCGGACGGGGCCGCAGGAAGCAGCCCCAGCGGCTCACCCCGCGACAGTCGACCGTCAGCCCACGTAAAACCGTGTAGAACCCCCTCGCCGCCGGCCGACCACCACAACCGGCCGCGGTCGGCATCGGCCGCCAGCCCGAACCAGCTTTGCGGAACGGTTTCGACGGCCACCTTCTTCGAGGTTTCCAGTTCGATCACCGTCAATTCGTGCGCGTTGTATCCGCTGGTGGCGACGATCGCGAAGCGGCTGTCGGGCGTCGTGGTGATATTCAGCGGCAGATCGGTCAGAACGATTTGCTCGCCCGCAGGAGTCAATCGCCAGCCGTTGGGGAGCAGCACACCGGAAGGCGCCCCCTTTGCCTGGGCATCGGGTGCTACCGTCGTGGATCGGTCTTGAGATCTGGCAAAACCCGGCAGGATTCCAAAAACCATGCCGACGGATAGACAGGCAACGAAGCGGGGGACCATGCGATCGGCTCCTTGGTGATGCGGCGTGCCCGTGCGGCGTACCGGCTGTCTCAATTCTGCCCACCCCACGTCGGCAGGAGCAAAGTGTATGCCATCCGAGACGCCGCGACAATTCGCCGGCACGGACGGTTACGGCTGGTGTTGACCGGCCATCCGATGGCGCCGGCTGAGGTCGAGCCGGTCGTACGCATCGGGACGCGTGAACTCAGGCGACCGGTTCGCACTGATCGTACGATTCTTCCGTTGGCACGGGGGGATCACGTTTCGGGCCGTGCGGGTCGTGCCTGTTTCGGCGGAGAGCGTGCATTGCCGAATGTCTTTACGGGCGATTGACGATTCAACAGCGCAAGGAATGGTCCGTCGGTTCGACCGCGCGGAAATCGACCTCGGAGGAGGCCACGCGAACCAACCGGATCAGACATTCCATGCCGAATCAAATCGTGGCGTCGAATCGAAATCTGACAACGCGGCTGCTCGAATTCTTTGGCGGCCGCATTGTTCTGCCCGTCTTCCGCCGTAAGCTGGCCCGCTTCGAACACAGCCTCAGACCTCCTGATCTGGCGGAATTTGCTTTGGCACCGAGTTTGGATTGGCGGGCGGTGCTAAGGAGGTGAAATGGAGCTGCAGCTTGGTCCCCGGATACGCGAAAGCAGCGTCATTGAGGGTGCCGATCAGATGTTGAATCG
>SIAF01000173.1 GCA_009691905.1 Planctomycetaceae bacterium
TCCACGAGACCTGTTTGGTCTCCCACCTCGCAATCCGCATTCAATTCCAGCACCGCATCATCCATGATGACGCGGCTTGTACTTCACCCCGGTGTCACTCGCCAAGATCAAAATCCAGCACACAACGGGTTGGACGAATGTTTACCAAAGGCATGGCAAAATGCCATGTTAAAATACAAAGGATGAAGAGTGCATAATAATACAAGACCGTAGAATTGTAGAATTATGAACCGTTTTTCGCGGTTTTTCCCGTGAAAATGACAGTTTTGCCCAAACCGCGCGGCGCGAAAACGGTCGAATTGCGACGCTCAACTGCCTGATTCCACGCTCGCCGGCATGTACGGGCCTTTGGAGATCATCTGCCTCACTTTTCACCCCTCACCCCTCACGCCTCAATTCGTCCGGTTTCGAGTTGTCGCCGGGATCGTTAGAATCCACTTTCCCAAAAAACGGCCGCAGGCTTTGGTCCCACCGGTCGACACCGCCCCTGAAGGAGTCTCGCCTTGAAACGCACCCCGCTGACGCTGCTGTGCCTGACGGTCTTCGCCAGCTTCTGGCTGGCTTTCGCTTGTTCCATCCCGACCTTCGCCGAGGAGGCCGCACCCGATAACGGCCCGGTGTTCACCACGCTGTTCAACGGCAAAGACCTGGCCGGCTGGTACGGCATGGGCCATTTCGATCCGCGGCAACTCGAAGCGCTCTCACCCGCCGACCGGCAGAAAAAACGTGACGCCGAGATGGGCGACTTCAAAAAGCACTGGACCGTCCAGAACGGCGAACTGGTCAACGACGGCGAAGGGGGCTACGCCACCACCGACAAAGACTACGGCGATATCGACTTCTGGATCGACTACAAAACGGTCGCCAAAGCCGACAGCGGCATCTACCTGCGCGGCACCCCCCAGGTCCAGATCTGGGATTACACCAAAGAGGGTGGCAAGTGGGAGATCGGCGCCGACAAAGGCTCGGGCGGTTTGTGGAACAACTCTGCCGGGACCCCGGGTAAAGACCCGCAGGTTCTCGCCGACAAGCCCTTTGGCCAGTGGAATCGCTTTCATATTCGGCAGGTCGGCGACCGGACGTGGGTCTGGCTCAACGACAAGCTGGTGGTCGATGCCGCGCCCCTCGAGAATTTCTGGGATCGCAGCCGTCCGCTGTTCGCCAAAGGCCCGATCCAGTTACAGACGCACGGCGGCGAAATCCGCTGGCGGAACATTGTTTTGCGCGAGATCCTTGCGGAAGAGGCCAACACGCTGCTTCGCGGGAAAGATCCGGAGGGGTTCGTCGCCGTGTTCAACGGCAGGAACTTCGACGGCTGGACCGGTGCGGTTGAAAACTACGACATCAAAGAGGGTGCGTTGTTCTGCAAGCCGGGCAAGGGGGGGACGGTTTACACGGCCGACGAATACGACGACTTCGTCGCGCGGCTCGAATTCAAACTCCCCGCGGGCGGTAACAACGGGCTGGCGATTCGCTATCCCGGCAACGGCGACGGGGCCTATACCGGCTTCTGCGAACTGCAGGTGCTCGACACTGAAGACCCGAAGTACGCCGGACTCGATCCGCGACAGGCTCACGGTTCGGCCTATGGCATGATCGCCGCGCATCGCGGCTATCTGCGCCCCGTCGGCCAGTGGAACTACCAGCAGGTCACCGTCAAAGGCTCGACCGTCAAGGTCGAACTCAATGGCTTCACGATTCTGAACGGCGACGTGGGCAAGGTGACCGAGTTGATGGCCAACACGCCGCACCCCGGCAAGGATCGCAAGTCAGGCCACTTTGGATTTGCCGGCCACAATGATCCGGTCGAGTTCCGCAACATCAGCATTCAGCGTCTGAAACCGTAATTCCGCCTGCGACCGCAACCGAACAAACGAAGGGAACCACGAATACGGCAAATTACGCGAATGACAATCAGACGAACACGATTGTTGATCCGCTGGACGATCAGCTTTGAATTCTCCTGATTCGTGTTACTCGTTAGATTCGTGGTTCTGCGTTTTGTTTACGGTCGACCGACAACGAGCTCGTTCAAACGCGAGCCGCTTCCCTTCCCACCACACACGCCCCATGAATCCACCGTATGAATATCGCTCGCTCGCGGATCGCTGGATGTGCCCTGTTGTTGCTCACGACACCATTCGTTTTTGCCCAGACGGCTGCCGAACAAGCGAGCGAATGGATCCCGCTGTTCAACGGCAAGAACCTCGACGGCTGGATTCCCAAAATCAGGGGTTGTGACGCCGGCGAGAATTTCGGCAACACGTTTCGCGTGGAAGACGGCGTCTTGAAAGTCGCCTACGACCAATACGACAAGTTCGACGAGAAGTTCGGGCACCTGTTCTACCGCGAGAAATTCTCGCACTACATCGTGCGCGTCGAGTATCGGTTCACAGGCGAGCAAGCGCCGGGCGGGCCGGGCTGGGCGGTTCGCAACAGCGGAATCATGGTTCACGGCGAGTCGCCCGACACGATGAGCAAAGATCAGGACTTCCCCGCGTCGATCGAAGTTCAACTGCTGGGAGGCAACGGCAAAGACGAGCGGCCGACCGCCAATCTCTGCACGCCGGGCACCAACGTCGTCATTGAGGGCGAACTGATCACCAGGCACTGCACCAACTCGCGCTCGAAAACGTACCATGGCGACCAGTGGGTCACCGTCGAAGTCGAAGTGCATGGCAGCCAGGTCATTCGCCACCTCATCGACGGCAAGCCGGTGTTGGAATACAACAATCCGCAACTGGACGATCGCGATCCGCACGCCCGCGACCTGGCCGTGAAGCAGGGCAAACTTCTGGAAAGCGGGACGATCTCGCTGCAATCCGAAAGCCACCCCGTCGAGTTCCGCAAAGTCGAGCTCAAAAAGCTGAAGGAGTAGGCCGGCCGCAGCCTCGTCGCCGCTTCGAGGGCCAAAGATCCTGTTTTGCGCCGCCACGGAATCAACGATCCAGAAGTCACCATGCGTCGAAAACTCGGTTTTGGCAGTCTGACTCTCGTCGTCGCGCTGGGGCTGGCCCTCTGGCTCTGGCCGCGACCGGCGCGACCGCATTTGTTGTTGGTGACGCTCGATACCACGCGTGCCGATCGACTGTCGTGTTATGGATACGCCGCCGGCCGCACGCCGGTGCTCGATCAGTTGGCCGCCTCGGGGATCGTGTTCGAACGAGCCTCGACGGTTGCGCCCTGCACGTTACCTGCGCACGCGAGTCTGTTCACCGGCCTCTATCCGGCCGAAACCGGCATTCGCACAAACGGGCGGGGGCGGCTCGGCGACGCGATGCCGACGCTGGCCGCCGAGCTCAAGCGCCGGGGTTACGACACGGCGGCGTTTGTGGCGGCGCTGGTGCTCGACTCGAAGTACGGTCTCGATCAGGGGTTTGAGACCTACGACGATAATTTCACCAGCGACGATCCGCACGTGATGCACCGGCAGCGCAGCGGCGCCGAGGTCGTCGACGCGGCGCTCACCTGGCTGCGCCTCAAGCGTTCGAAACCGTTCTTCTGCTGGGTGCATCTGTTCGATCCCCATCATCCGTATCTGCCGCATGCCGATTTGTTCGGCGACGAATTTTCCGATCGTCCTTACGACGCCGAGATTGCGTACGTTGACCGCCAGGTCGGCCGATTGCTTGAATTCCTCAAGAAGCAGGGTCTCGATCGGCAAACGCTGGTCGTTGTCGTGGGCGATCACGGCGAAGGGCTGGGCGACCATTTCGAGCGCATGCACGGTTTGACGCTCTACGATGAAGTTATGCACGTCCCCCTGATCTTTCGACTCCCGGAGCAGGGGACCTCGGGCAAACGCATCGCGGCCGACATTTCGATGGTCGATGTGTCCCCCACGGTTCTGGATCTGATGGGGCTGGCCGATCGCCGACAGATCACCGGAAAAAGCTTCAAACCGGCGATTCTGGGGCACGAACTGGCGGGATCGCCCTCGTACGGGGCGACCGACGAACCTTTTCTCGTCAACGGCTGGTCGCCGCTGCGGAGTCTTACCGAAGGCTCGTGGAAATACATCAAATCGACCAGGCCCGAACTGTACGACCTGGCGACCGATCCCGGCGAACTCCACAACCTTGCCGCCGAACGTGTCGACACATTGCACGAGATGGAATCGCGGTTGACCGAATTCGAAGCGCGACTGGTCGCACGATCGGCTCCCGACGTGGCGCTGACGGCCGCCGAAATTCAAGCGTTGGAAGGCCTGGGATACGCCGGCGCCGGCCGGCGCGCCCCCACCGGGCCGGCGCCTGCGAACCTGCCTGACGTCAAAGACATGCTGCCGTACGATTTTGCCGTTGAAGAGGCGCTCGACCTCATGCGGCAGGGTTCGCCGGAAGAGGCCATCGAGCGTTTGCGGGATGTCGTAAAAAAGGCTCCCGAATTCACGAAAACGTACTGGTTTCTGGCGGTGGCGCTTCACAACCAATCGCAGGTCGATGAAGCCATGCAGGTGCTTCTCGATTTGTTGCAGATCAGTCCCGATTCGAGGCAGGGACACTATGGACTGGGGGCGATGTTGCTCGAGCAGGGCCGTACCGACGAGGCGACTCGAGAGTTCGTGAAAACGATCGAGATCGATCCGGACTATTCCGAGGCGCATTCCAAGCTGGCCATGCTGTATCAGCAGGCCGGTGAGACCCAAAAAGCGCTCGACCATCTCAACGAACTGCTTCAGATCGACCCGCGGAGCATCTCCGCCGTTCTCCGGCGGGCGAGTCTCCTGGCCGAACTCAAGCGCTACTCCGAGGCCGTTGCCGATTTTCACACCGCGCTGGGTTTCGCCCCGAATGCCCCCGGCATCCATTACAATCTGGCCGGAGTGCTGGCCGAACAGGGCCAGCTCGACGAGGCGCGCGAGCACTTCGAGCGGGCTGTTGAATTCGATCCTAAAACCTTCGAACCACAGTACGCGCTGGGCGCGTTGCTCGTGCGGCAGGGCCGTTATGCCGATGCCATTCGACACCTGACGACGGCGCTGGCGCTGAAACCGGGGGACGCCGCGGCCCGCGAGCAACTCGAAGCGGCGCGGCAGGCTCTGCCGCGACAATCGCCGGCCGACGGACAATGACGCCGCCTCCCTGGATGGGCAGCGAGCAGGCTGTTGAAAAACGGGGACCCGCTCCGGTCCACAGCACGAATACCGCTGAATCTCAAGCGTTGCGAGGTGCCTGTCCCCGTTTTTCAACACGCTGCTATTCCTCGTCGAGCGGCCGATTCGTCGTGGGCTTTGCCGCAGCCGGCGTGCGGACATTGTAATTGATCGCTTGGAAGTGCGCGGCGCGACACGTGTCGAACACGCGAATCATCTCGCCGGCGGGGACGTCGGGGGCGATGTCGAGAATCACGGGACATTCCGGGGCGACTTCGGCCAGGCCCAGCAGCACCTGCCGCAACGCCTCGAACGATTCATACTCGGTGCCGTTGAGTTTCATCACGACCTGACCCTCGCCGCCCAGGCTCAGGTAAACCCAGACTTCGTCAACGGGCTGTTGACGTTCGACGGCGACGGTTGACCCCACCGCTCCGCCGGCGGCCAGGTCGGACGGGAGCAAAAGTTCATACACGTTTCCGGCGGCGGCACACACAAAGAAAATCAGCAGCAGAAAGACCACGTCGATCATCGACGTCATCATGTTTTCGCTGATATCGCCGCGAACGTGATGGGCGGGGACGCGCATTCGTATTTCAATCTCAACAATGATGCAGAAATTTGTCGCGTGCGGTCACTGTGAAGGCAACACGGCAAACCGAACCTTCACGACCCCGGCCCGGGCGCAGGCCAGCAACAGCGGTTCGATCTGCCCGTAGGGAACCCGCCGGTCAGTGCGAATGCGAACCTCGAAGTCGCCCGAATGCTCGGCCGCGCCGCCGAGAATCATCTGTTCGACCTGCGGCAGGGCCAGATCCTTCCGGCCGATGCTGAGCGTCCCGTCGGCAAGCACGGTCACGATCAGGCGGTGGCTCGACTCGGGCGATTCGGGTCCACCGGTCTGGGCCTCGGGCAACTCGACGTCGGCCGCCACGTCGCTGCGCGCCAGGTGGCTCGCCGCGAGAAAAAAGATGATCAGGTTGAACACCACGTCGATCATCGGCGTGAGGTTGAACTTCAAACCGCCCGAGCGCTGGCGGGAAGGAAGCTTCATCGCGCCGGCTCCCGCGGGGTCTCGGCAGGTTTGCCCGCCGTCTGGCCGGGCGATGCCGGCTTTGACTTGCGCGCCTGCTGGCGTCGGAGCGCCGTTTTCCTCTTAAAACTCGAAAACACATATTCGGCAAGCAGCGTGGCCTCGGCAACCAGCTCGTCGACGCGATTTCGCAATACGGCATACGCCCCCAGTGCGGGAATCGCCACGCACAACCCTTGCAGCGTGGTGACCAGTGCGCGATAAATGCCCGGCGCCAGTTCGGAAACGCTCGGGTTGGCTTTCGATTCGAATTCCATGAACGCCAGAATCATCCCCCACACCGTTCCCAACAGTCCCAGCATCGGGGCAATCGTGCCGATCACTGTGAAGTATTCCAGCCGGCGAAACAGCCGCGCCGCCTGTTGCTGGCTGGCGTCTTCCATCGCCTTTTCGACCGCCGAATAGCCCAGCGCGACCTCGGCCAGACCCGCCGATAGCAGGTACGCCTCGAAACTGGGCCGCGCGTGACAGGTCTCGACCGCTTCTTTGTAATGACCCTCGCTGATCAGCCGGTGAACTTCTTCGGCGAGCCCCCTGGGCATCAGCGCGCCGCGGCGGACCGTCAGCAGATGCTGCACGATCAGCGCGACCATCCACAGGCTCATCGCCATGATGATCCAGCCGATCGTCCCTCCCGCGTCCAGCAGTGCCCGAATGTCGAGACTGCGCATCGCCGGTCCCGGCGCGTCGGCGGCGCGTGCAACGCTCGAAAGCGTCAGTGCGGCGATTGCCGCGCCGATCGCGGCGGCCGGTTTCATCGGGCAGATCTCATTTCTCAATTTTTCAATCCCTTCTCGTTCCGGGCGGCATCTTTGGCCACGGCGGCCTGCAACAGGGTCTGCGCCTCGTCGGCAAACGGCGTGGCGGCGAAGCGCTGCGTCACCTCTTGATACAGGGCCAGCGCCTCAGCCTGTTGCCCGATCTGTTCGAGCGACTGACCCGCTTCCAGGCAGGCCCGTGCCGCCAGCCTGAAATCGTGATCGTCGACCAGCGGCAGCCACAGCAACGTCGCCGCCGCCATTTCGTGATCGTGCCGCAGTGCGTAGGCCCGGCCCAGAAGATAGCTCGGCCCGGCCCGCAGGTCGGAAGGGAGTTCGTCGACACGCTGTTGCCAATGGGCGATCTGCAGTTCTCCCAAGCCGCCCGCCGACAGGTCGCGCCGCCACCCCTGGATCTGGGCCAGGCTGCGAATCCGGCTGTCGGTGCTGGTCGACAGCTCGCGGAGCGCGGTACGCGCTTTACCGGCCAGCGCCGGGTCGTCCAACAGCAGGCTGGCGCCGATCAACCGGGCGGCTTCGTCGCTCGCGGCCAGCCAGGTCTGTCCCTCGCTCCGGGCCGTCGCCGAGAGTGACTCAGAAGCCCAGACCAGCGGAACCAGCCGAAAATGCCGCGTGATCGGGTCGCTCTTGAGCAGCGCCAGAAACCGCATCCCGGCTGCCGCATAATCGCCCTGCCGCAGCGAACAGCGCACCATCATCGACAGAATTTCGCGGCGGACCCAGACGCGCGGCTCCTGTTTCAGCGCCGCATCGAAGGCGCGCTGGGCTTCGGCGAGGCGGTTCTCGTGCAGCAGCTCGAGAGCGCGATCGTGAATTTCGGACTGCGGCGTCGAAATCGACACCACGTCGGCGGCCGGATACTTGCGAACCACGTCTCCCTGCGGCGTGCGAATCGCGATCTCGTCGCCGGTGTAGTTTTCGATCGACCCGGTGACCGTGATGCGGCCCGAGAGCGCCCCGCGCCGCAGGACGACTCGATCTTGTGCGCAGGCTGTGTGACCGGCGGCCAGCCCGATGCCGACGGCCAGGCACAACCGGACCCCCGCCGGAAGTGAAAGCGTGCGGATCATTTTTTGCCGAACTTCGTAATGTCGCGGTAGACATAGCCCCCGCCGTTGTCGCGCGCCAGCTTCTGCAGAAAATTGTTGTCGATGCGGCTGAGATTGGCGTGCTTGCCGAATTCGATCGCATGAATTCGGGTGCGGCCCCGATTGCGGCGTTTGATTTTGTCGAGATCGCTTGCGTCGAGAATCGGTGCCCCGGCGTCGGTCAGAAAATAGATCACGTCCGGGTTTTCGTCGAGTGCCCGCATGACGGCATCCAGATGCTGCGTCCCTTCCAGAGGCTGGATGGCGCGGATGAACTGGCTGGCCAGCGTGCGGTTCGTATCGGTTGCGGGAAACATCTGTGCCTGACCGCCGGCGTTGACCATCGGGTAACACTTCTGACTGTAGAAAATGATTTGAAACTGCTGCGTCCCTTCGAGCTGTGCGAGACTCGCCAGAAGTTCGGCCTTGGCGACTTTCAGCGCATTGTGATCGGCCATGCTCCCCGAGGCGTCGAGAACGTAGACGAACCGGGCGCCGTTCGCCTGCTGGCCGAAAAAGCTGGTCCCTCCGTCCCCCTTTCCTGCCGACGACGGCGGTCCCGTCGACTTGACCAACTCGCTCGCGTCGCTTTCATTGGATTCGAGCGGCGCGCGGGTGCCGGGGCCCAGTCGCGCCGACGACATCTCGGGCAAAGTCAGTTCGACCGGCGGCACGTCGTCGATGCGCAGGTCGTCGTCGGTTGCAAGACGGGATACGGAGTTTGAAGCGGCCGCTGCATCCGTCGCGTCACCGGCGTGATCGCCCGCCGCATCGGGTGCCGCTTTGAAATACAGGCCCACTTCCCGCTCGTCGGCATCGGGATCGCCCAACCGGGCCGGCGTCTGCATCGTGAGGGCAAACGTCGCCAGCAGGGCTACGTGAAAAACCAGTGAAATCATCCAACTGGGAATGGCGAACCAGCCGGCCCCCTGCCAGTCACGTCGCTCGGAAACATGGGTCGGCGAGGCAGGCACGGCTAATCTCTGCGAGGAAGTGCCGGGGCGATGGCGGCGGACCGGGTTTGCGTCCGATTGTTAGTGCGAGACCATCGGCGTTCGGGCACCGCGTCGCCCGGCGCATCGCTTTCGGATGTCGGCGGCGGCAGGCCGCCATCAGCCAAACCCGCCACTCGAACAATTCGAGCACGCCACCGGCCGGGGATCAACTCGGGCTCGACCGACCAATCGGTCGGCAGCAGTTGCGGTGTGGGATACCCCGCCATTTCCTGATCGATCATCAAATCTAATTTCAACTGCCATTCGCGAGACAGATTACCGTTCCCTGCGAATTGCTTACCCGGGAGCCACCGCAGCAATTCCGGTGCGGCAATCAGTTGCCCGGGGGCTGTGACTGGAAGTACGTCGAACGTTGCCTCCAGCGCGACCAATTCACCGGGCGAAGAATCGCTCGTGTCGGCGAGGACGAAAGTGCGACCGGGCACAGCAACGGTCGGTTGCAGTGCAACCGCCGCATACCCCAATCCACACACCAGGCTCATCAAACCCAATCGTGATAGAAACATCGCAGGCTTCGCCTCAGCAACCGCCCCCCGACGGTAATTCGATCAGCGCAACTCTATGTCGGCCAGCGAAATGAGTCAATGTGAGGTTGGCGACGCCAGGCCACAAATCCCGCTGAGGCACGTCCCGCGTGATCTGGTCTCGGACGATAATTGATCACCACGGTCGATCCGTCGCGCAGGCTCGACAGCGAATGAAAATAACGGGTCGGGTCACTGCTTTGGTTCGACTTCACCGACCGAGGTTGTCGTGCTCTGCTACAGTCCTTTTGCGACCCCACCTCGCTACTCTGCTTTTTTCGAAAAACGCCCTCAAAGGTGATGCGCTGAAACCCTGCGCGTTCGTAGTTCTCCCAATTCCGATATGGCGGTCTTTCTCCTGAAAACCGTGTTAGAATCGCAGCCGCTTCCAATCCTATTCCATTCGTTAATATTACCGGGACACATCGCACCATGTCGCCGCACAGGGAGGGAAGAGGGTGGAATGTCGTGACCAAATGCCTGTGGCGTCTTGAATTCTCCTGAAGGAACACTTATTGATGGAACATGGAAGCCCCACTACCGAGGGAAGTTAGACAATGCCCGGACGTAGAATTGATCGATCAACTGAGAGGCCGGCCGTTGCGGAATTCAAACTGCATGAATCGAATGCGGGAGCTCAGGCAATGAACGAGCCGTTCGCGAACTCAGCAGCGCATCCTAACAGCCCCTTGACCGAACCAGAGATTTACCGCCATCATCCGGTGATCGGTGTGGAATACGTCCCGTGCGTGCACCTGACTCGGCCCCGACCCGACGGAGGGTTCTACGAACTCAACGTCAATGCGGCCGGGATCCGCAGCAATCGCGAATACTCGCTCGCCAAGCCCATCGATGTCTACCGAATTCTAGTCTTCGGTGACTCGCAGGCCGACGGGTTCTACCAATCAAACGAATGCCGCTTCTCAGAATTGATCGAGTACCGCAACCCGGGGCTCGAGATCATTAACTTTTCCCTGCCGGGATTCGGAACCGATCAGCAACTGCTCATGTTTGAAGAGATCGGTAGCAAGTATGAGCATGACCTAGTGATCTTACTGCCATTCTTGAGCAACATCCGCCGAAATCTGGCAGCGACGGTTACGTGGCGCGATCCGAAAACTGGTCACCTGATCGTGCAGGCCAAACCGCAGTTCGTGCTGGCACCTCGCGAGGATGGAACCGACGGGTTGGAACTGCGCAACTTCCCCGTTCCGGAGAAACGCCGGATCGCCGACGAGCCGGCCGACCCGACGGCTGCTGCAAGTCAGTCATCAGGCCTGGGCCGGCTGTTGTGGCACGCTCGAAAGAAGCTTTCCGCCGCTAGGAAGCTTTGCGCATTCGGAATCAGGAAACGAGTCATCTATCCGCTTCTCAGCCGCCTGGGGTGGGACCCGTTCCCGCTGCTCGGTCAGTTGGGCTACGACATTTACCCCGAGTATCAAGCTGCCGACACCGAAGAGTGGCGGCTGATGGCGGCAATTCTTCGGCGGTTTGCGCAAGGGAAAGGACAGAAACCCTTTGTGGTCGCCCCCCTTGTGGACAGCCTCTACACGCGATTCGCCGTCGGACGGAGCTACTGGGAACGTTTCAGTTCTCTGGCCGATGGTGAAAGAGTGCATGTGATTGACCTGCTGCCCCATTTTCTCAAGCTGGGACGGCAGGCGCCTCGCTGCTTCCTTGAGCCCCATGACTCCCACCTCTCGGACTTCGGGCATTCGGTACTGGCCGATGCCGTTGAATCGGAACTGCGACGTCTGGACATCCTGCCCATCGGCAATTTCGAGTCGCACGGCGCAGGCGCGGACAAGCAAACGACGATTCAGAACAGAGGGTAGATCTCTGGATCTTTCTTTTTGCGCGCTAAGACTCGTCGCAACCGTTTCTTCAACCAGCCCAGCAGGGATCGCTGTTCTTTCGGCGCATTTACTGGAAGCTTTGCGGCTACCGCAAACTCAGACAGCCCATTGATTTTGCTCATATTATACTGCGTGCGGTCTTAAATAAGATGTTTTTGTAATTGAGCGCAAGGGTTTATGTCGTTTGATGTTGCGAACTGATCGCGTGCCGTAAAATGTCTCAAACTTAGCCTGGCACAGTATACTTCTCACTCTCGGTTAGAAGAATTGACTTAACCAGCTCTTGAGGCCCTTGGGTGGCACCAGAGCCCGATAGCCCGTCCAGACGCGGTGCCAGTGTTCCTCAACGAGCTCGGAGCCTCCGCAGGCAAACATTTCGTCCATGTGATCCTTGATTGCTTCGATTGCCCACGCCGTGTGTCCCGTGGAGACGTTGTCGATCGTATTGTGCAGTTCGACGAAGCAGGGATCGAAGCCGTAGTGCCTGAGCGCATCGATGGCGCGGCGGTAGGCGCCTCCCACGCCAGAAAGTTCCATAGCCAGATTGAGGCCCAGTGTTTCCGACAGGAACCGCTTGGGAAACTGTGACACAGACAGCCAGAAGACCGGGACCTGAAATGACTCGGGGTGAAATGCCGGCCATCGGCCGAATTCGAGGGTCGTGAACTCAGGCAGCGCAACCCCCATCTGGGCCAGCAACTCGCGGTACACGTTGGGGTGATTCATCGTCGCATCGCCGTTGCCCACCTCGTCGAAATAGATGTGAAACAATTTGCTTCCCACCGCTGTGTGGCTCGTGCATGCGTTGGCTGCGTTCTGAATCCAGGCCCCATCAATGAGAATCATCGGAGCCTGTTGGATCGACGACTGAATCAACTGCTCCCTCGAAGGCACAGGGTTGCCGGAATTCTCCAGATAGGATGCGACCTGACTGGTGTGTTGTGTCTCGAGCCACTTGTCGAGCGCCTGATGCAGGTATGGTTCGAAGGGGATCGGTCGTTTGCCTCGCATCAAACCTCGACCGGCGAGGCGCAGCCATCGAGTCGCGAAGTGTTTGGCGAATGGCCGTACGTCGGGAAACTGCTCGATATTGAGCAGATGATAGTACAGATCTCCCAGAGGTTTCCGGGAGTATCGCCGGATGCTTTCGGGGTCGTGAGCTTTTCGGGCAACACGCAATGGGAGGGCGCCCTCCGGGCAACCTGCGTTGTCAAGCTGAGTCTGGTCAGTGCCGGCCGCCAAACCGGCCGGGTCGCCTGCCTCCTGGGCCTTCGGCAGACTGTCGATCCACTCGGCAATGACTTGCAGTTCCTCGGGTGAAAAAATTCGAAACATGGGACCCCGAAAGGCCACCAACCTTTTGAAAAACAGGCTCCCGTGAGCATCGCCGGGAGACACATGACGTGAGCGGGCAAAGCCCCTGAGAAACTGCGCCGCATCCATGTGATCCGGGTCGAGCCACTCATCCAGACTCCGACCTTCCATCATACTCGCGTGGTGATAGCCGAACGCATGCCGTGCCTTGCGAGTGATGATCTCAGTCATCTTTTCGCGAGGGCTGCTCGCGGGCGATTGGATGAACGTGATTCCCTGGTCCATCTCGTCCCGCGACGCCGAATAGGCGGCCAGGAAACCCCGTCGGATCCGGCGCCAATCCTGATTACCTCGTCCGGGGTGATGCTCGCCAGCGGTCTCCATGAAGTGTTCCACCATCCGCACTACGGTTTCCACCGGCCCCTGAATGAGCGTGTCGAGCCCATGCAGATCCAGGAATCTCGTGCCGGCTCCGTAGTCACGCAGACGGTCACGGAGGGCAAGGTAGAGCGGGCCTATTCCGCAGAGATAGTAAAAGAGACTCAATCCCAGGATTTCGGGTGCGAGCGTGCGCGGGAACTGCGAGATTCCCAGCAGAAATACCGGATACCGAAAGGCGGCGTCGGCCAAGTCACGCTGCTCAACAAAGGCGATCGACCCGACTTCCGGCAGGTAAATTCCCAGGCTGTGCATTAAATCACGATACGCATTGCCGTGATGCTGCGCACGATATCCATCCCCCACCTCGTGAGAGTAAAGCTTCAGCAAACCAGCCGCCAGCTCTGTGTGCGATGTTGCCGCAGAGGAAACATTCTGCAGCCAGCAACCGTCCACAAGGGCCGTCGGAGCGAATTGCTTCAGCAGGTGCACACACTGCTCTTTGGTCACATGGCCCAGGGATTGCGAAAGTT
>SIAF01000174.1 GCA_009691905.1 Planctomycetaceae bacterium
TCGCGGTCTTGAGCCGCACATGGACCGCAGTTCGGGATGCAATGTTCGCCTCTCAGATTCCAACGCTACCCCGAACTCACGGGCCGATTCGTAGTCGTCCAATTGCAAATGCCGCATAAAAATGTGGGATTGAATGGATCGCACCCTTTGCAAAGGGTGATAGTACGTGCTGCGAAATGGTCTACGGTGCTGCCGAGTTCGCACCGACCTCGTCCAGCCGCCCGCGAGCCGCCTCGGCCCAGGGGCCGCGGCTGTTGAATTCCAGGTACTTGCGCCAATGCGCGATCGCCTCGGCGGTTCGTCCCGACTGGTGCAGCACTTCGGCCAGATGCAGGTGGGCGTCGGGATAATCGGGATGGACATCGAGGGCAACACGAAACGCGTCGCCGGCCGAATCCAATTCGCCGAGTTCGGCGTGCAGGCAGCCGATCTGGGTCCATGCCTCGAGGTAATTGTGGTCGAGTTCGGCAGCAATGTGGTAGCGTTCGAGCGCACCGCGAGGGTTTTCGAGTCGGTACAGCGTCTCTGCCAGGTGAAACTGCACCTCGGGGGCGTCGTAATCGTCCATCAGGCTCAGGCGGTACGCCTCGACCGCCGCAGCCAGAGTCCCCTCTTCCGCCAGGCGTCGGCCCTCTTCGAACCAGTCGTGTGCCTTCCAATGGCCTCGATCGGGCTCGCTTGTGACAAACGGCACTGAGGCGGGCAGCGCGGCATCGATCGCCGGCCCGTCGAAATCGAACAGCCGCTGCCCTGCCACCGTTTTCAGGCGGCCGTGCGCGTCGCGATACAGAACCTCTTGATCGCGAGCCAGAATTTCGAGTTGCGCCAGCGGTCGTTCAATGCCTCCCAGCCAATGTTGCAACTGGTCCAGCCCCGATTGAATTTCCGCGATCGAAACTCCCGCCTCGACCAGTTCTGACAGCCGCCGCGCGCCGGCGACTTCGCGAACATCGAAAAACGGCAAGCGGAAGACGCGGCTGACGGGCTTGATCAAACGCAGCCGCTCCCAGCGGCGGATCGTCGTCACGGGGATTCCCAGCATCTGGCTGAGCATGGCCGGAGTGTACAGGCGTTCGACGTCGCGGCGATGAGCGTCGAGACCGACGAATCCCAGCCATTCGGCTTCGCGGACAATCCGAATGTCCAGTCCTTCATTTCGCCAGCGCTCGACCTGAAGCAACTTGACCGATGCCGCTCCGTCGGGCTCGAGCGGCCAGCCCTCTTCGCCGACCACCAGCATCGTCGTCTGGCGGCTGACGTGATCGGTGGCGGTCCCGCCCGATTCGGCGACGCGGGCCTGTGCCTGCTTGTGCGTCATCGACGCCAGCGTGCCGGTGAACGCGACGCGTTCGCCGGCCAGGGCGGGCGCCTGCGGAATGCGGAACTCGGCGTCAAAAGAAACCATGGATTGGGAATCGACTAAAGCAGCCTGGCGAGCGGGGGGCGTGAGCCCCCTGAAGAGTCACTTTGCATGCGGCACCGCAGTCAAAAATCAACGACCTCGCCGGTGACCCAAAGCGATAGAACCGAGCATATCGGGGGGCGGTTCGCCTGAGTAGCGTGGCCCCTGCCGGTGGACTATAACTTCGTTGGAAACACGAGGCCCGGTCGCGCCGCGCCGCTCAAGCAAGCCTGCTGGGCCGGTCCCTGAACCCTCCCCATCCTGAAACTCTCTTTTGTCTTCCGTCCGCCAAAACCACGTCCCATGTCGCAACTCCAAAACGTCGATCCCGAATTGTTCTCGGCCATCGAACGCGAACGAACCCGCCAGCACGACGGGCTCGAGTTGATCGCTTCCGAAAATTACACCAGCGCAGCGATTCTCGAAGCGGCCGGCACCGTGCTGACCAATAAATATGCCGAAGGGTATCCCGGCAAACGCTACTATGGCGGGTGCGAATATGTCGACGTGATCGAATCGCTGGCCCGCGATCGGGCCTGCCGATTGTTCGGCGCCGAACACGCCAACGTCCAGCCGCATGCGGGTTCGCAGGCCAACATGGCCGTGTATTTCACGGTGCTCAAGCCGGGAGACACGTTTCTGGCGCTCAACCTGGCGCACGGCGGGCACCTGACGCACGGAATGAACCTGAATTTCTCGGGCCAGCTTTACCATGCCGTGCATTACGGGGTTCGCCCGTCCGATCACCGGATTGACTTCGATCAGGTCGTCGCGCTGGCCCGCGAGCACAAGCCGAAACTGATCGTGACCGGCGCCAGCGCCTATCCACGTGAGATCGACCACGCGCGATTCGCCGAGATTGCCCGCGACGTCGGGGCGCTGCTCATGGTCGACATGGCCCATTATGCGGGACTGGTGGCCGGGGGGGTACACAACAGCCCCGTGCCGGTCGCCGATTACGTCACCAGCACGTCTCACAAGACGCTGCGCGGCCCCCGGTCGGGATTCATTCTCACTCGCGCGGCCAACGCGAAGGCCATCGATAAAACGGTTTTCCCGGGGATGCAGGGGGGGCCGCTGGAACATATCGTCGCCGCCAAGGCCGTTTGCTTTCTCGAAGCCTCGCAGCCCCAATTCAAGACTTACGCCCGACAGATCGTGGCCAATGCCAAAACTCTGGCTGAAACGCTGATGACAGGGGGAATGCAGCTTGCCAGCGGCGGCACCGACAACCATCTTATGCTGGCCGACGTGACCCCCTTGGGGCTGACGGGCTCCATTGCCGAGAAGGCTCTCGACAAGGCGGGAATCACGGTCAACAAGAACATGATTCCCTTCGATCAGCGCAAGGCGCTCGACCCAAGCGGGATCCGCATCGGGACGCCGGCCCTGACGACACGCGGCATGAAAGAAGTCGACATGCAGCGCGTCGGCGGCTGGATTCTGCGAGTGCTGGGGGCTGCCGACGATGCCAGTGTCATCGATCGCGTTCGCGGCGAAATCAAGGAATTCTGCCAAAGCTTTCCCGTGCCGGGAATCGGCTGACGATCACTCGAGCACCGCAAAAAGCCCTGACCCCGGATGATTCATGTAGGGTGGGACCAGCTCGCGCAGCGTGCGCAGGCCCACCATTCGGGTCGCACCGCATCGGAACCCGGATGGTGGGCCTGCGCAAACCGTTCTATGACGACCGGGCGCGCTGTCTGGTTCGAGATTGTTTTCAGAAAACGAAGGCCCAAGGTCGTCCTCGGCTTGCTGGTCCTACCCTACATCAGCGTGAATCATCCGGGTTAGCCGCGTCGCTGCACGGCGGCTTAGCCACCATCGTTTCGATCTTCCGGCAGATGTAGTCGATCGAACCCCGATGTTCGAGAAAGGCGGCCAATTCGGTAACGGCAGCGGCACCACCCGCCGCTGACACCAGCGGCGAAAAAAACTGCAACGTCTGCGACGTGACGTAATTCAGCGGGCGAACCGTCTCGAGAAACAACAGCGCCGGAGTCGTCAGCTCGCGGGCTACGATCTGCCGGCACAAGCGGTCGATCAGTACCCTCTGGGCTTCGGTCGGCTCGATCGAGTCGGCCTTTTCGACGGCAAACGCGTGCTTGAGCCATTCGAGGGTCATGCGTCGTACGGCAGGTTGAACAATCGGCAGGCATTTTGGGTCGTCTGCCGCGCAAACTCGTCCAGCGGCATCCCCAACAGATCGGCGAGGCATTCGGCCGTCGCGCGGACGAAAGCCGGCTCATTTCGCTTGCCGCGCATCGGCTGAGGCGCCAGGTATGGTGCGTCGGTTTCGACCAGCAACCGGTCGAGGGGAATCTCGCGCACCACTTCGCGCAGCGCCTGCGATTTCTTGAACGTGACCATTCCGGCAAACGAAATCGAGAGTCCCAGGTCGAGACAATCGCGAGCCGTTTGCGGCCCGCCCGTGAACGAATGCATTACGCCCCGCAAGACCCCCTGCTCGGCGGCACGCCGCAGTTCGGCGACCACGTCGGCGTCGGCCTCGCGACAGTGGACGACAAACGGCCGATCGAGCCGCTGCGCCAGTGCCAGGTGCCGTCGAAAATAATCGACCTGGACGTCCAGCCCAGCGTAATCCCAATAGCGATCGAGGCCCGTTTCGCCAATCCCCACGACTTTGGGGGCGCCGGCCAATTGCTCGATCGCTTCCCAGTCGGCGGGAGCGGCCTGGGCGGCATAATTCGGCTGGATACCGACCACGGCGTAGACGGTCGGGAACTGGGCAGCAATCTCGACAGCGCGCCGGCTGGTCGCGGCGGTCGTGCCGATCGACACCAGCCGCGCGATTCCCGCCGCCGTCGCCCGGGCCACCACATCGGCGCGATCGACGTCGAAGGCCGCTTCGTCCAGATGGCAGTGGGTGTCGATCAGTTGCATCATTCCACCGGGGCATCACCGCGCCACGGCGACCAATTTGCGTTTCGTCGAGAGCTCGCGCAATCGGGCCAGGTGCTTTTGTTCGCCATACAACAGGTCGAACGCCAGCGCTGAACCCTGGGGATCGGGCTTCAGACCCGGCTGCGCCCGTTCAATGGCGGCATTCAGTTGCTCTTCGTCGTCGATCAGTTTGCCTAACAAATAATCCAGCGAAACGAAATGCAGTTCGGACCAATCGGGATACGTGCCGAAATCGACCGTTTGCTGCCGATGATCGAGCAGTGCGGCAATATTCGCGACGACTTCCCGCTGCTCGGCCGCCATTTGCGAGATCACCTCTTGCTCGGCCTCGGCGTCGGGATCAGACCACGGCCAGCACTCGACCGTGTACTGCAAGAGACTGCGGTACACCTGAATCAACAGGTCGTTGAGCGCGGCGTTGTGGTGCGGATCGGGCATAAAGGCAGGATTCAGAGGATGAAATTCAGGATTCGGAATTCGCAGATCATCCGCGGAACAGCCACGTGGCCACGTCGCGAGCCACCCCGCTGATCGGATCCACGAAAATTCCCAGGACCAGCACCGGCAATGTCAGAAAAAGGATGTAACGACCGCCGTCAGACGCCAGCGGCACGTCGACCGGCCGCGCCCCCTCGGGCAGCGGGCTGATAAACACGTTTCGGAGCACGCGCAGATAGTAAAACAGGCTGAACGCGGTGTTCAGCAGCCCTACGACGAATACGACCCACATCACCGGATGCAACTGGGCGGCTTCCAGCACTCCGTAAAACACCATGAATTTCCCGACAAAGCCTCCCATCGGCGGCATGCCGACCAGGCTGAACATCGAGACCAACAGGCACACCGCCAGCAAGGGCGACTGCTTTACGAGCCCCGCGTAGTCGGCGATCTCTTCGCTGTACGTCTGATTGCGGACCAGCGCTACAATGGCGAAGACCGACAGATTCATGAAAAAATAGACGACCAGGTAGTACAAAAGCCCCTGAATGCACGACACAGCCGAAGCCGTACGAGCTGTGACAAGCGTGCCGTCTCCCGCGGGCGCGTTCAGTATGACCATCATGGCCGCGACGGCCATCAGCATGTAGCCGGCATGGGCAATCGTCGAGTAGGCCATCAGGCGCTTAATATTTTTCTGCGTGTAGGCCGCCAGGTTGCCGAACGTCGTCGTCACCGCCGCCATCACCCCCAGGCCGACCCCCACATTCAGGTACAGATGCGACAACGGACTGTCGCCGGCCGTCTTGCCCACCAGTGCCAGGCAGAAGCGCACCAGCAAGGCGAACGCGGCCCCTTTGCTGGCGACCGAAAGAAATCCGCCGACTTCAGCCGGGGCCCCTTCGAAGGCATCGGGGCACCAGAAGTGAAAAGGAAACGCCGACAGTTTGAAGGCGACCCCCACCAGCACCATCAGAATGCCGAACGCCAGCGTGCGCACGGCCGGGTCGCCGAAACTCGAATGCTGCCGGCCGAACTCGACCAGCGCTGCGCCCATCGCCGGCAAATGCGCCGTGCCCAACAGGCCCGCCAGGAGACTGATGCCGTAGAGCATCACCCCCGCCGCACCCGCGCCGTACACGACATACTTGAGCGAGGCTTCGCTCGACAACCTGCGCCCCTTGAGGAAGCCGACCATCGCATAACTGGGGACGCTCGTCATCTCGACGGCCAAAAACACCATCAACAGGTGATTGGCGCTGACCATCAGCGACATTCCCAGAGTCGATCCCAACAGCAGTACGTAAAAATCGGGGGCGTCTTCCTGGTCGGGAATCCCGCTGATCATCGTCAGGTATTCGACAAACAGCAGAAACAGAAGCAGAAACACGCGGAAGAAAACCGTGAACGGGTCGTAAACCAGCAATCCCGTGAACAGGGGGACAGACGTCACCGTGTCGTCGGCGTGAAAGTCACGCCACTGCAGTGCCGCCAGCGCCAGCCCGGCCACAGTCCCGATAATCGCCACGATCGAACCGGGCAGATGCCGGTCGATCCCCAGCAGCCGTACGAACAACAGCGCTACGATCGTTACGACCAGGCACAGTTCGGGTGAAAACAGCGGCAGTGAGTTCTGCGTGTTCTCCGTCAGTCGCTCGATCAGTTCTGCAAAATTCATTGCGATTCGCTTGAAGACGGCTTTCGCCGGAGCACTTCGTTAAACGCTTGAAGAACGCTTTTCGCGATGCGTTCGGGACACTCACACTCGCCGATCGAATGATCGGCCCAACCTCATGGACTTACAGTCCCGTCACATCGGCCGCAGCCTTGATCAGCCCTTTCGTGTTCGCCAGATTGTCGACGAGCAGATCGACTGAGGCCCGCATCTGCGAGAACAGCAACTCGGGGTAAACCCCCAGCACGATACACAGCGCCAGCAGCACCGCCGCAATCCCGAACTCGCGGTCGGTGATGGGCGTAATCCCCTCGGCATGCGGGCCTTTGTACTCGGCCCCGAGGTAGACCCGCTGCACCGTCCACAGAATGTAGCCCGCTGTGAGAATCACCCCCGATGCCGCAAGAATGGCGTAGAGCGGGTTGTAGTTCCACGTCGAGAGAACCGTGAAGATTTCACCGATGAAACCGCACAGACCGGGCAGCCCCAGGCCGGCGAAAAAGATCCCGACCGCCAAGCCGCTGTACAGGGGCATCAGCCCCATCAGGCCGCCGAACTGGTTCAAGTCGCGGTGATGGACCCGTTCGTAAATCACCCCCACAATAAAGAACATGCCAGGCGACGAGATGCCGTGCGCGATCATCTGGAACATGGCACCGTTCATGCCCATCTGCCAGTAATCGCGGCCCACCGTCTCGCCGGTCCCTTCCGTCAGTTTCCAAACGGCGATCCCCAGCAGTACGTAGCCCATGTGGCTTACCGAGCTGTACGCGACCAGTCGTTTGAAGTCGGTCTGCGCCATCGCGGCAAACGCGCCGTACAGAATGCTCACCACCCCCAGCACCACCAGCGCATGGGCTGCGTATTGCGCACCGATCGGGCAGATCGGAAACGCGATGCGAATGATGCCGTATCCCCCCATTTTGAGCAGCACCCCGGCCAGAATCATGCTGATCGGCGTCGGGGCCTCGACATGGGCGTCGGGCAACCACGTGTGGAACGGAAACACGGGGACTTTAATGGCGAAGCCGATAAACAGCAGAATGAACGCCGTCATCTGCACGAACGGCGTGAACTGGTAGCTGGCGTCCCGCCCCTGCCCGATTTGCGCCAGCGCCACGATGTCGAAGGTTTTCCCGAACGAGCTGCCCCCGCTGTCGAAGTAGAACATGAGCAGCGCGATCAGCATCAGCACGCTGCCGACCAGCGTGTACAGGAAGAACTTGATGGCCGCATATTCGCGGCGCGGACCGCCCCACACGCCGATCAGGAAGTACATCGGCAGCAGCATCACTTCCCAGAACACGTAGAACAGGAAGAAGTCCAGCGCCAGAAAGACCCCCAACATGCCGGTTTCCAGCAGCAGAAACAGAATCAGGTACCCTTTGACCGCCTTGGTGATGCTGGTCGATGCCAGGAGGGCCAGATAGCTGATCAAGCACGTCAACAGCACCAGCGGCAGGCTGATGCCGTCGAGCCCCAACTGGTAATTGACGTTCCAGGTCGCAATCCATGTGTGGTTGACGACCATCTGCATTCCGCCGACCGACGAGTCGAACTTGTACCACCAGGCACCGATGCTTAACACCAGCGACACCAGCGACGCCGCATTGGCAATGGCCCGCATCCGGCCATCGGCCTTCGGGTTGCACAACGCCACAAACAACGCCCCGATCGTCGGGGCGAAGATGATCAGGGTCAGCAGAGCTGTATCGTTCATAATCAACCGTTACCGATGCCTACAAACCGATGAATCTGCGGCAGCCGCCGGGCGGCCGGTTCAAGACGCAAAAATCTGCACGATGACCCAGATGCCGACGACGCCGACTACAATAAACATCACGTATTGCCGCAACCGGCCGGTCTGCAGCAGCCGCAGCAGGCTGCCGGTGCCGTAGGTAACGCGGCCCACCCAGTTGACCAGCCCGTCGACGATCTGCTCGTCGAACATCCGATCCCAGTGGGCGACCAGAACCGTGCCCTTGGCCAGGCCGTGCAGAATTCCGTCGAAAACGTATTTGTCGCAAGCCGAACACCACTTCGCGACGACATGCACCGGCCGGACGAACATCATGTCGTACAATTCGTCGAACCACCACTTCTCAATCAGAAACGTGTGCAGCGACGCGAATTGTCGCTGCACCTCGGCGGGATTGACAAGCCGCAGGCCGTAGAACACGCAGGCGACCAGCGCCCCCAGCGCGGCGACAACCAGCGCGAACGTGCCCGCCAGCGCGTGCCTGGCATGCACCGCCTCGTGGCTGGGCAGCGCCAGATTCGAAGGACTCGACGCGACGAGGCCGTTGGCCACACCGGCCGGTTCGCTATTGGTCAACAGCAAAAACAGCTTGCCCTCTTCCCCTCCTACGGCGACGAACGCCGCGAACATCGACAACACAATCAGGGGCACCGTCATCACCCTCGGCGATTCGTGAGCGTGATCATAAACATGCTGGTCGCGAGGCTTGCCTGCAAACGTGAGAAACCACAGGCGGAACATATAGAACGACGTGATGCCCGCACCGATCAGCGGGGCATAGAACAGCAGAAAGTGTGTGCGATTCAAATCGGCGAACGTCATCGCCGTTGCAACAATCGCGTCTTTGGAGTGATATCCCGAAAAGGCGATCTTCTCGCCGAAGATCGAAATTCCCGGAATGGCCAACCCGGCAATCGCGATTACGCCCACCAGCATTGTGAAGGCGGTGATCGGCATCTTGCGCCACAGCCCACCCATCCGGGGCATTTCCTGCACATGGTGACAACCGTAGATGACGCTGCCCGAAGCCAGGAACATCAACGACTTGAAGAACGCGTGCGTGATCAGGTGAAACAGACCTGCTCCCCAGCCGCCAACCCCCAGCCCCAGCATCATGTAGCCCAACTGGCTGATCGTCGAATAGGCCAGCACGCGCTTGATGTCGGTCGCCACGACGGCGATCGTCGCCGCCAGAAACAGGGTAATGCACCCGATGTAGGCGATCGTCAGCAGCACCTCGGGAGTGAACATCGGATAAAAACGCCCGGTGAGATACACGCCGGCGGCGACCATCGTCGCCGAATGCACGAGGGCCGAGACAGGCGTGGGCCCTTCCATCGCGTCGGGCAACCAGGTCTGCAGCGGGAACTGGGCGCTTTTGCCGACGCAACCCGCGAAGATCCCCAAGCCGGCTGCGACCAGCAGGAAGTAAGGAATCGTCGGTGCCTCGTGAATCCCTGCGGCGGCATCGCTGCCATCATCCAGCAGAACCGTCGCGCCCGAATCGCTCAGGTGCATGTTGCCATCGCCATCGCGAAGCATGTCGAACAGACCCGGCATGACGACGCCGTCTTCGACCCGATTGGCGAACTGAAACGTGCCGAAATAGGTCCACAGAATCATCAGCCCGATCAAAAATCCGAAGTCGCCGACACGGTTCATGATGAACGCCTTGTTGGCGGCATTCGAAGCCGACTTGCGTTCGACATAGAACCCGATCAGGAAATAGCTGCAGACGCCGACCAGTTCCCAGAAAACGAACACCATGAACACGTTGCCCGCCAGCACCAGCCCCAGCATCGAAAAGCTGAACAGCGACAGGAAGGCGAAAAAGCGAGAGAACCGCCCCGGTCGATGCAGGTGCCCGTGGGCGGTCTGCACCTGGTGATCTTCGTGATCGTCGGTCAACTCGTCGCTCATGTAGCCGATCGCAAACAGATGGATCAGCGAGGCGACCAGCGTGACCATCGTGAACATCACCAGCGTCAGGCTGTCGATGTACCAGTCGATGGCCACTCGGAGCGAGCCGAAGCCCGCCAGGACGTAGAATGTTCCCGAGAACGATTTCGGCGCGGCGTGCTCCGGCGCGTTGGCCAGATTGTGCTCCCAGGCCCCCGCCGGAATCCCGGCGCCGGACACCGGCTGGGCGTGATCGGCCACGTCGACTTCTTCGCCCGCGTGCGATGGGTGGGCGGCGGCGTGCTCGGCCGCCGCGCGCGCATCACCCTCAGCCTGACCCGCTTCGCCGTGACCTGAGCCGTGATGCGGTTGGAGCGCGGCCCAGTCGGTCTGGTCGCCCCAGTACAATAGCGCCCCGACACTGCACAGAAAGGCGGTGCCGATGCAGGCCACCGCGATGTACGCCGCCGCTTTGCTCTGCCGCGTGCCCCAGAACCCGCCGAAAATCTCGATCGCGAAACCGGCCAAAGGCAAAAGCCAGGCAATCGTCAGCAGCGTGCTGAGAGTCTGACCAAGTTGTGTTGCATCCGAAGGCATAGTTCTTGGTTCGTCTGATCACTCGCGGTTAAGCAGCGGTTCGGCCGAAAGCAGCTTCACTGTTTGAGTTCATCCGCCCGGTCGATATCGATCGTCAAATGGTTGTTGTAGAAGTTGAGCGCGATGGCCAGCGCGATGGCCGCCTCGGCTGCCGCCAGCACAATCACAAACAACGAAATCACCTGTCCATCAAGCCCCAATGGCGTGAACCGCGCAAACGCCACGAAATTCAGGTTGGCGCCGTTCAGCACCAGTTCAACCCCCATCAGCACACCCACGGCATTGCGCTTGGTGGCCATGCATACGACGCCGCAGACGAACAGCACGCCAGCGATGAACAGATACGCATTCAGGTCGGCTGGAGGCATGTTGGACGGATCGTTCGGTTAGCTTATTGCGGTCGGTGACGATTCGGGCAGCCCCGGCCGGCGCCGCTTGGTGCGGGCCAGATACGCCGCCCCGATCAACACGACCAGTAAATGCACTGATACGATTTCGAAGGGGAGCAGATAGCCGGGCGCAAGTCGGGGGTCGTGCGAGCCCAGATCTTTGTCGGGGCGCGCCCCCAGAAAACTAAGCCCCAGCGCCCGCGTCGAGTTCCCTTCTCCGGGCGGATTGTAGCCGGTTTCGACTCCTCCCTTTGGGCTTCGCGGGCTGACGATGTCCCAATCGACCGCGCAGGCCGATCGCAGAATCAGCATGAACAGCATCGCCCCCACCACTCCCGCCAGCACCCCCTCGCCGGGGCTGGTTTTAATCTGCAGGAACGGCCCGCTGGCCGTCAGCATCACGCCGAAAATGAGCAGCACCAGCGTCCCGCCCACGTAAACCAGCAATTGCGTCGCGCCGACAAAGTCGGCATCCAGCGTGAAAAACAACCCGGCCGTCGAGCCCAGCGACACGATCAGCCAGAAGGCCATCCGGGCCACGTTCTGGCTGATGACGACCGCCACGGCCGCCGCAGCCGCCGCAATCCCGAACACCCAGAACGTCCCTTCGTGAAACAGCCAGAAGAAAAAATCGGGCAGCGCGGTCAAAGCACTCACGGCTGCACCTCGACGTTCTGCAACGCGGCGTCCAGCCGGGAAAACTGGGCTCCCGATGTCTCGACGGCGGCGGTACGCGGCGCGCCGCTCGAAGCCGTGCGGGGCGCGACCGGCCGATTGGCCTTGTTGCCCAGCGGGACGCCGAAATGAATGCCTCCAATGGTCGTTTCGCTCCAGAGCGTCGTTCGCCCTAAGGCCTGATACAGAACCACCGGCCAGATCGTCACCCCCAGAAACAAAAAACAACTGATCGGCAACAGATACTTAAGACAGGTCGTCATCACCTGGTCGATTCGCAACCGCGGCAGCGTCCAGCGAACCCACATCTGCACAAACACCAGCAGGCAGCCTTTTGTGATAAACACGGCACAGCCGACCAGATTCGCGACATAGTTGCCCAACGAGAATCCACCGAGCGCTTCGATCTGGCCCGTGCCGCGAAGCGGGTCGAGCACAATCGCCTCCAGCCCCAAACCGGTCGACCAGCCCCCCAGAAACAGGGCCGTGGCAATGCCGCTGACGGCAAACATGCTGGCATACTCGGCCATGAAGAAGTACGACCAGCGAATCCCGCTGTACTCGGTGTGAAACCCGGCCACCAGCTCGCTTTCGGCCTCAGCCAGATCGAACGGAGCCCGCTTGACGCTTGCCGTCGCCACGGTGAAATAGACGAAGAACGCCCCCAGGCAGAACGGGTCGTGAAACACCATCCAGTTCGTGAAGGCCCCGGACTGCATGCGGCTGATGTCGACCATGTTGAGCGTCCCCAGGGCCGTCACCGGCACGAGCACGCAGATCGCCATCGGGATTTCGTAGCTGACCACCTGGGCCGCCTCGCGCATCCCGCCGAACAGCGACCATTTCGAGCCGCTGGAATAGCCGGCGAGAATCACGCCGATCACCTCCAACGACATCACCGCCAGCATGAAAAAAATACCCGTGTCGAGGTTCTGCGCGATCCAGCCGTCACTCCAGGGGAGGACAATGAACGCGCCAAACGACGCCACGACCACCAGATAGGGTGAAGCCCGAAACAGCAGCCGGTCAGCCGCTTGCGGGCAGAGGTCTTCCTTTTGGATCAGCTTGATGCCGTCGGCAAGCGTTTGCAGCCAGCCGAACTTACCGCCGACACGGGTCGGGCCCAGCCGATCCTGGATGCGTCCGGCAACTTTCCGTTCGAGCCAGATATAAAACAGTGGCGCGACGGCGAAGAAGTTGATGATCAGCACGGCGTGAATGAGTGCCGCGATCACCAGACCCCACGCTTCGGAATTGACATTCCATTGCCTGGATTCGACGAATCGCTCGAAGAAATCGGCGATGGAGCCGGCGGCGAGAATCGGGGTCATCCCTAAGCCTTTGGGGCGAAAGCCGCGATCCGAACGACGCACAGACTCACCTGCGCAGCGTCAAGAGGCTCACGGCGGATCATCAGCAAAGGCTGGACTATGACACAACAGGTCCGTGGATTCAAGCGACCCAAATGCCGATTACTATCGGACGGAAACCCTTTTCTCAAAGCTGAGAAGTCGCGTGAAAATCAAAGCCGACAGACCCCGATTCGTAGCGAATCGAGGTCTGTCGGCTCTTGTAACTCTCCACAGTCACCCGTCAAAAAGTTCTTTGGAGTTGATGTTCGCACGATCAGCGAACACCTTCGCAACGTCTTTTCGAGCGGGGAATTGATCGAAGAAGCAGTTATCCGGAAAATCCGGACAACTGCCGCCGACGGGAAGTCATAGAGCAGTGCAGCATCGACTACGACAATCTGATCTACGCCTGCCACCCCTGCAATCTCCGAAAGGGCGATCGCCTTTTTTCGGACCCCTGCGCTGACGATCGAACAGGTAAGGGTCTATCCCGATCGAATTCGTATTCGCTCAGGATTTCCTTGACGAGAGCCACCG
>SIAF01000175.1 GCA_009691905.1 Planctomycetaceae bacterium
CACTGCGACGACCGGGAACTCGTCTCTCGCAATATCACGCGACGCCTCCAACGCAACGAACTCGCACGCTTCTATCACTGGAAACAACGCAAACGCCTGGCCCCACTACGCGTTAAGCAACGCAAATGAACGACCGACAGTAGAATTACTGTGATGGGTGGATGGTCAGTCGTCAATATCGACCATTGCTGCCGTAGAGCATGCGTCCTCGCTTGCTCGTATCAAATGATCGGACGCAACCAAGTAGGTCAGCCTTTCCACCCTGGCACGGCAGGCTCATAGCACCCGCGATTGCCTGGCTGTCAGCTTGGAAACATGCACACAAGCGAGGACGCTTGTGCTACGATTTGCACCCAGTGCCCGTGATTGAGTCTCGACGTTCATCAACAGGCACCTTCGATCCGGCATCAACGGTCCCTCGTCTCAACCGCCGCCAACCGAGCGGCGGCCGCTCGCCAGAGTTTTCCATCGGCAACCAGTTGATGCAGTTCAGCAAACTCCGACAACCGCACAAACCGTTCGCACGGGTCGACCCCGCACGTCCACCAGATTTTCGGAAGACATTCCGGGCAAAACTCGAGTGGCCTCCGATCGCTTTCTGCCAGGTGATTTGAACCGGTCATGCGGCACAGGTAGGCAGTACAATGCGGCAGACCGAAGGTGTGACCCGTCTCATGGGCGACCACGCCCACGGTTCGCCGCAGGCAGGTGGCGTAATCGATTTCGCCGGCATCCACATCACCGAATCGTGCCACCGAACAGACGCAGACGCGTTGACTCATCGATGCCTGTCCGAACAAGAAACCAAAATCTCCACTCCATAGATCACTGGCGGTAAAACCGACCACGGCCACCATTTCGTCACCACGCCGCGGCAGGAGTATTTCGTTCAACAGTTGATCGGTGAGCACCTGCTTCGTCCCAGATGCGCGCACCCTCTGTGCCGGCTCCGGCAGATTATCGAGAGCCGCCGGTTCGAGAATTTCCACGGAGTAACCGAAGAACTGCTGCAGATATTCGGCCGTGTCGGCAAACAGTTGTTGTTGCGTGTCGGACAGGTCCCCGATCGGCACCAGACAAATCTTCGAATAGCGGTGACACAGTTTTTCGCGTGTTCCCCCCATGAACTGGGCGAATGATTGACCAAACTCGACGTGGTTCGCCAGCCAGTCATCCGGTTCGGGCGACGGCATTTTCGAATACAGCGGCTCAATGGCCTCGGCAAACCACCTCAACCGATTGATCTCGGGTGTATCGGGAAGCGGCTGTGCCGGAGCGTCGAAGCGGGAATCGTTGATCGTGGCCTCGGACCAACTCCCTGCGAACTGCCGGAAACCCCAGCCGCAAACCGCCGCCGCCGGGAGAGCCGTCAGGGCCAGCATTTCACGACGCGAGAGTCGCGGCCGAATCGTCATGAGCGTGTCAGATCGCTGAATTGCAAATGAATCCAAGTCATTCCAAAACCCCGTAGAGCAAGCGTCCTCGCTTGCTCAGATCGAGGTACGGCAACGTCGCGTGACTGATGCGATTCGCAGACTTTGCCTTCAGCCACCAGCGGGGACGCATGTGCTACGGCAAAGGCTCAATGTAAACCCCCAGCGGAAACGTGACCGGCTTCGAGGCGTAATGATCGGGGCCGAAGCCTTTGATCTGGTCCCGCTTCAGTTCGGCCAGTTCTTTCGTCCCGCTCCAGACCAGCGCCCGCCCCTCGGTATCGATCACCCTCGCCAGTTGAAAGGATTTCTCCTGGCTGTATCCGAAGACCTTGGAAAACGCCTCGATCACGTAATCGTACGTGTGCAGATCGTCGTTCTCGACGATGACTGCGTAGGGTGGCTGCTTCTTCGGCTTCGACTTCGTGTCGGGCGCCGGTCGGCTGGTGACAACCACGACATCGTCGGCAGTTTGCTGAACGGTCATGCACGGGGCTCCTGATAGACGGTTTTAATGATAGCAAATCCCTCGAAGGGTTTGTCCATCGCAGGAAGACAGAGACCTCTTGGAGTTTTTGGCGGGGTTGAAGTAGAATTCGAGTTGGCGCTCGCGCGCCCATCGGTTGCGTCCGCGAATCCGGAATCGTCCCATTCGAACGTAGAATTTCCATGGTGATGCTCATTGCAGAACCGGATGTCGAGCACCGGCTGATTGCCCAGCGGCAGGCCGACGGAATCGACCAGCATGATGAGGTCTGGGAGGGCGTTTATTTCGTGTCTCCAATCGCGAATAACGAGCATCAGGGTCTGACGTCCGGACTCGTCGGCGTCATGCAGTTCGTTGTGGACTGGAAGGGACTGGGTCGATCATTTCCCGGCGTGAACGTCACCGATCAGGAGATCGATTGGACGAAGAACTATCGCGTGCCCGATGTCGCCGTCTTTCTCAACGGGAATCACGCCGAGGATCGCCAAACGCATTTTTTGGGTGGCCCTGATTTCGCCGTCGAAATCGTCAGCTCCGGCGATCGGTCGCTGGAAAAGCTCCCTTTCTACTCGCAGGTCGGCGTGCGCGAGTTGCTGATCATCGACCGCAATCCCTGGGCACTCGAATTGTACCGAAGGGGCGAAGGTGAACTCGCGCTGTTAGGACATTCGACAATCGAACATCCCCAAATGCTGCCAAGCCTGGTTTTGCCGCTCAAATTCCGACTTGTGACTGGAATCGCGCGTCCGCAGATCGAAATCTCACACAATGACGGCAAGCAGCAGTGGCTGATTTAGACTTTCATCGAGAAGGCGCCCTGGATTCGAGCAGGGGTCGGCTGAATCCTGCGGCAACCCACGATCGCGAGGTGCCTGTGTCCTGTTCGAAACTGAAGATCGGATTGACTGAATGGCCGAAGTGAAAATTGATATCGTCGGGCCCGCCGAAATCCCGCTGATTGCCGATTTGTACGGGCAGATCTTTCGCCCCACGCGCGACGCGGCGTTTTTCCGTCGGCGGTTTCAGGGTCGCTGCAATGTGTTGATGCTGGTCGCCAGCCAGCAAAACGACCCGATGGGTTTCTATATCGGTTTCGAGCTCAAACCGACCGTGTTTTTCTCATGGTTTTACGGCGTCGTCCCCGCCTATCGCCGCACCGGCATCGCCTCGCAGTTGATGGACGCCGTGCATGCCTGGGCCATCGAGCAGGGTTACGAGTCGATTCGCTTCGAGTGCCACAACCAGCACCGCCCGATGCTGCACCTGGCGATCGCCCGCATGTACGATATCGTCGGCATTCGCTGGGATCCCGACCGCGGCGACAACCTGGTGATCTTCGAGAAAGCATTGACGGCGCCGTGACCGGTCACGTAGTGTGGACTTTAGTCCACACTACGGCGGCTCGCTCGCCCACTCGTGCTCTTTCCGATCGAACCAGCCACCCAGCAGGTTTTTCCGGGAAACCATCAACCAGATGGCGCTCCCGACCGCCGCACCCCAACACGTATCGCTCAGGTAATGCGCGCCCACCTCGATCCGTTGCATGGCCACCAGTCCTGCCAGAGTGACGAACAGCCAACGCCCGGCCGGAAACAGATGCGACAGCGCCAGGGCAAACCCGACCGCGGTCGCCGTGTGGGCCGACGGAAAGCTTTGCCATTGCGCCTGATTGTCAAAGCCGGGAAACGCTTCCCGAAAGCTCGACCAGACCGACTCCGTCAGATCAAAGCTGTACGGGCGCGACCGCGCCACCAACAGCTTGACGATATCGGCCGCCAGCCCCGCTCCGAGGGCCGCCGCCAGCAGTCGTGGCACCGCCACCCGCCGCGTCGGGTCGCACAGCGCGATCGCCGCCGCCGTCACCAGAATCGCCGTCGGCTGCCCGAACGGTTCGACCGATCGCAGAAGATCGTGCAAAACCTCGAGGCTTTGCCCCGTAACCAGTGTTCGCGAGAGCGGCAAATCGACCGCCAGGGCCGCGAGGCCGGCAACCAACAGAAACCCAAGCGGAATAAATGGTCGATTCAAGCGGCGCGAACACCGATCGGTTTCATGATTTGTTGCATCAGGCGGCGCAGCCTCACCAACTGCGTGACCCTCGACGCGAGGCACAATTGGTGGCTCGTGCTCCACAATTTTGGTCGACATCCCAGGGCCGCGGCCGCGTGAACCAGAGTTTCCGTCCCTCGCTGTCGATAGCCCATCCGCCCCGAGCGGTCAAGGTGAGTCGCTACGACGGCGGCCAGCGGAAACTGCGCAATGAATTGCCGCGATCGTCAGCCGCCGGCCGGCGGCTTCGCCGGTTCGTGACTGCGCTTCCGCAGCAAGTACGGCACGCCGAGGCAGAATGCAATCACCAGGCCATAGAAAATCCAGGCGACGTAATGATAATGGGCAGCACCGATGCGGTTGTAATCGGCGGCCGGCCATTTGCGCTGAAACCAGCCTGCGGCCCGCTCGCGCAGAAAATCAGGCACCCAATCGGGGGTTGGCCGCAGGTGTGTTTCGTCGTACAGTTCTTCGATGGCTGTCTTGTCGGCCGGAGAGTCGACCTGGGCCAGCAGCGCGTCGCGGTCGGCTTCGTTCATCTGCCCGATGTAGGTCAACTTTTCTTTTTCGTACCGCACCACGTCGCGCAGCGCTTCGGGCAGGTCGTCGCTGCCGCGAAAGCTTTTAAGGTGCTCGTGCGAGAGCATGTAATCCTCGTCCCAGTGGCGGTTGAGACACACGCCATAGTGCCGCGCGACGTAGCCGGCCAGTTCACGGTCGCCGAGCATCATTTGCCCCGCCGTCCAGGCCAGAATCGCCGCCCCGAGGTACACGATCCATTTGAAACGGTTCATCAGCCGCGCGATATAGGCGCTGCAGAACATGATGATGGCGATCGAAACCAACAGCCCCAGCATCAGCCGCTGCCAGTCGCCGTGGCTGGCCCCCGCCACCGCCAGCATATTGTCAAGGCTCATCACGAAATCAGCGACGAAAATCATCCGGATCGCAGCCAGGGCGCTGCGGTCGGCATCGTCAGCCGAAATGGTGTGCTCTCCCTCTCCCATCAGCAGCTTGCAGGCGATCCAGACGAGCACCAGCCCCCCGACCAACCGCACGCCGGGAATCATCAGTAAGAATGCCATGACCATCGTGAACACGATCCGCATGACGATGGCAATGCCCCCTCCCCACAAAATGGCGCGCTGCCTCTGGGCGACCGGCAGCTTATGGGCGGCCATGGCGATCACGACCGCATTGTCGCCCGAAAGAACGATGTCGATCACGATAATCGTCGCGACCGAAGCCAGATACTCCAGAGCCATGTGATTCAGTCGAATTCGAAAGGGCCGGGAATGACAAAACTCAAATGTCTAAAAAAACCGAAATTCAATACGCGAAACGACTCGCGGCGGCAGCGAACCGGCTTTGGCAAGGCGATAGGATAACGGGTGTCCCTTCGGCCTACCATCCCCCGACCATGAAAATCGGCCCCGTTCGCGTCGAGCATCCCGTCACGCTCGCCCGCATGGAAGAGCACACGAATCCACCTTTCGCAGTTGGTTCACCCGGCCCATCGTCGCGGCTACAATCATGGATCGACCGTGGTTTTTCTCCCCAGGGAGACCGTGATGCCGTTCGCATCGGAACCTGATCAGCCCCCCTCAGGAACGCACTTCCCGCGCCCCGGCACGCGGCGCGAGTTCCTGCTGCAGGCGGGGGGCGGGTTCGGTGCTCTGGCCCTTGCCTCGCTGCTTCAGGCTGACGAGCTGGCATCGAAAACCCCATCCGACCCGCTGGCCCCCCGTAAACCGCATTTCGAGCCGCGGGCCAAGCGGGCGATCTGGTTGTTCATGCATGGCGGCCCGAGCCACGTCGATCTGTTCGATCCGAAACCTGAATTGGTGAAGTATGCCGGACAGCCCCTTCCCGAAAGTTTTGGCCCGGTGATGACGCGCCGCAAGGTCGCGCAGAACCCGCTGATGGGTCCCGTGCAGGCGTTTCGGCCGTGCGGCGAATCAGGGCTCGAAATCAGCGACTTTCTGCCGCGCATGGCCGAGCACGCCGACGACCTGTGCGTGATTCGCAGTTGTCACGGCGACAGCGTCAACCACCCGCAGTCGGTGTACCAGATGAACACCGGCAGCATCCAACTGGGCCGACCCAGCGTCGGCAGTTGGGTCGCCTACGGCCTGGGGACCGAGAATCGCAACATGCCGGCGTTCGTGGTCCTCACCGACCCGGGGGGAGGCATCAAAGGCGGCCCCCCCGCCTGGGGCAGCGGCTACTTGCCGGCGACATTCCAGGGAACGACGATGCGTCCCGGTCAAAATCCGATCCTGCATCTCAGGCCGCAGCCGCAGATCGCCGATTTTCAGCAGCAGGGGGCACTCGACCTGGTACGAACGCTCAACCAGAGGCACTTGGCCGAGCGCGACTTCGACGGCGAACTGGCAGCCCGAGTCAACGCCTACGAGTTAGCGTTTCGGATGCAGGCCGCCGCCCCCGACGTCGTCGATCTGGCAGGAGAGTCGGACCACACACTGGCGGCGTACGGCATCGGCGAAAAGGACACCAACGAATTCGGCACGCGCTGCCTTTTGGCCCGCCGCATGATCGAGCGTGGCGTGCGGTTTGTGCAACTTTACGCGGGGGCCACCGACGGCTGGGATGCGCATACCGACGTGGCGAAAAACCACGGCGAAATGTGCCGACGCACTGACAAACCGGTGGCGGGACTGCTGGGCGACCTGAAACAGCGCGGGCTGCTCGAAGACACACTCGTCATCTGGGGGGGTGAATTCGGCCGCATGCCGATGAGCGAACAGGGAGTGGGCCGCGATCACAACCCGTGGGGCTACAGTGTCGTCCTGGCGGGTGCCGGAGTCCGCGGGGGATTCGCTTACGGCGCGACCGACGACGTCGGACTGCGTGCCGCCGTGAACAAAGTTCACGTCCACGACCTGCACGCCACGCTGCTGCATCTGTTGGGACTCGATCACGAAGCGCTGACCTGGTTCCATAACGGTCGCGACGAACGGCTGACGGACATCGCGGGACGTGTGGTGCGGGAGATTCTGGGGTGACACGCAGAAATCGTTGAGCAGGCGAGCGGGGGGCGTGAGCCCCCTGAAGGGTCACTTTACATGCGGTGCCGCATAATTTCCTTTCTGGGTTCACTAAGGGTGATTAATCAGATAAATCCTCAATACGACCAAAGATGGACTCTCGACTCTGAGCAGTCGCCAACAAGTCATTCGGCGAGCCGCGGGTGTCAGCCCGTGGGTTCGATCGGTGCGTCAGCTTGTTCCAACCCGCTGGCTGACGCTAAGCGGCTCGCTGCGATGGATCGATCGTTCTGGACGCTCCGAGTTTATTTTGCACTCGTCGTGGCGATTGTCGCCTTGCACCTCGTCCGACAACCATGCTCCGCCGATCCGCCCGCAGCCGACCCTGGACCGCTTGAAATTCCCCTGACCGCCTCCGACCGACAACATTGGGCCTTTCAACCGATTCGGCGACCCGCGGTGCCGAGCGTCTCAAATGTCGACTGGTGCCGGACTCCGATCGACCGCTTCATCCTCGCGCAACTCGAAACGGCCGGCTTATCCCCTTTGTCGGAAGCCGAACGGCCCGTGTTGCTGCGGCGGGTGACGTTCGATCTGACCGGGTTGCCGCCGACGCCGGATGAGCTCGAAGCGTTTCTGCACGACGACAGCCCCGCAGCCTACGACCGTGTCGTCAACCGCCTGCTCGCCTCAGCCGCCTATGGCGAGCGCTGGGCGCAGCACTGGCTGGACCTCGCGCGGTTCGCCGAGACCGACGGATTCGAACACGATCTCGTCCGTCCCAACGCCTGGCGCTATCGCGACTGGGTGATTGACGCGCTCAACAAGGATGTGCCGTTCGACGAGTTTCTGCGACTGCAACTGGCGGGGGACGAACTGCATCCCGACGACGAATCGGCCGTGATCGCCACCGGCTTCCTGCTGTGCGGTCCCGATATGCCCGACATCAACCTACCGGAAGAACGACGCAGTATTTTCCTCAACGATCTGACCGGCACCATCGGTTCGGCGCTGCTGGGTCTGCAAGTCGGCTGCGCGCAGTGTCACGACCATAAATACGACCCCCTCAGCCAGTTCGACTTCTACCGCCTGCGGGCGTTTTTCGATCCGGTCGAGATCTTTAAGGATCATCCGCTGCCGCAACCCGCTCCGCCGCCCCCCAGTCCCGCCGAGCGCGAGTTGATCGACCGGCTCGTTGCCGCCGAAGGCGAGCTGCGTGCTCTCGACGATCTGCTGCGCCAGCGATTGAAAGTCGAAAATCCCGATTTGCAGCCGACGCGCGACGACTTGCTGAAGGCGCTGACCGACGAAGAGAAACCTCGGCACACCCAACTCTCCCAAACGATCGCCACGCTCAAAAAGTCGGTCCCGACTCGCGAGATTCCATTGGGACGCGTGGTGCGCGAATCGGCGGCGAATGTCAAACCGAGCCGCCTCTTGATCCGCGGCGATTTTCGGCGAGAAGGTCCGGAAGTCGCCCCGGCCTACGTGCGCGTTGCCGATCTGAAAACGTCGCCGCTTGCTCCTCCTTCCGAAGGCAAAACGACAACCGGTCGCCGCACGCAATTGGCCGATTGGTTGCTCGATTCCGAAAATCCTCTGACGACGCGGGTCATCGTCAATCGGCTGTGGCAGCATCACTTCGGCCGCGGACTGGTCGAAACCGGCAGTGACTTCGGCAAGATGGGCTCTGACCCCACGCATCCCGAACTGCTCGACTGGCTGGCGACCGAGTTGCCGCGTCAGGGGTGGAGCCTCAATGCCCTGCACCGGCTGATTGTGACGTCGGCAGTCTACCGGCAATCAAGCCGACCTCGGCTTACCGATCAAAGCCCCGCGCAAACCGCTCGCGACAACTGGCATCGCGCCTTGCAACTTGACCCCGACAACCGCCTGCTGGGGCACAGTCCCCGCCAACGGCTGGACGGCGAAACGATTCGCGACGCATTGCTGGCAACCGGCGGACGGCTCATGGCGCGGCGCGGCGGACCGGGCGTGCGGCCCCCCCTCCCCGCCGAGCTTGTGGCCACGCTGCTGAAAGACCAATGGCAGGTCAGCCCCGACGAGACCGACCACAATCGGCGCAGCATCTACCTGTTCGTCCGCCGCAACTTGCGGTTTCCGCTGTTCGAAGCCTTCGACCGCCCCGACACGAGTGCAAGTTGCGCACGCCGCAACCGCTCGACCATCGCGCCCCAGGCGCTGATTCTTTTGAATTCCGAACTCTCGCTGGCGTCAGCGCGCGACCTGGCCGGGCGACTGCTCGCCGAACCCGGCGAAGCGGCAAAACAACAGGTTCGCAGGGCGTATCGAATCACGCTGGGTCGTGACCCGTCGGCTGGCGAAGCCGAAATGGCTCTCGAGTTTCTGACAGTGCAGGCGGCGCGGCTGCGGGACTCGAATCGCCCGGCAACCGACCTGGCACTGCCACGCCCGTATCCGGCCGGCACCGATCCCTACGCTGCCGCGGCACTGACCGACTTCTGTTTGGCGCTCTTCAATCTGAATGAATTTGTGTATGTGGATTAATGCCCCAGGGCGCAAATCGTCCTGGCTCGCCGACAACAACGCCGTTGACCAGCGCCTGCATGCGGAATACGCTTTGAACCGCAAAGTTCTCGAGTGGCTGAATTGAGGAAGTCGATATGTCCACCACCGAGGTTGAGAATATGGGCCGCGTGACCGTCGATTTCGTGATCGCCAACAATCGCGATGTTTTGTTCGCTCCCAAGGGGACGACGATTCCCGGCGGGATTGGGCACGTCGAACTTTCCGGCGTGGTCGACACAGGCGCGACGCAGTTGGTGTTACCCGAACGGCTCGTCGAGGGACTCAAATTGATTCCTTCGGGAGAGGTTTGGGTCAAATACGCCGATCAACGCCGCAAGAAGCGCAAACGGGTCAGCAACGTCTGGTTGATACTGTGTGACCGTGCGAGTGTCTTCGAGGCGATCATCGAGCCTGACCGAACCGATGCATTGATTGGCGCGATCGTGCTTGAGCAACTCGACCTGATCGTCGACTGCGTCGCCCAGACACTGCATCCGCGCGACCCGAAGGGAATCGTCGCCGAAATCGAGTGATTCAGGAACCAAGCATGCCTTGCGATATAGATCAGCAAACTGCCGGCCTGCAAACGATCGTCGTTCGGCGAATCGGCGTTATTCGATTTCAGATACAACGACATCCGGATCACGCGGCCGCAGGGACTGCGTCCCACAGTCCACGATGAGATCAAGGTCTTCAAGGACGATCGCACCGATCAACGCGTCTTTGCGGTCCGGCTCGAGAATTGCCGCGAAATGTCCGTGACGTCCCAGCAATTCCAGTCTGACAAACTCCACCATTTTTCGGGTTGCGGTGCATTGATCGGCGTAGCGCACTTTGGTCTGGCCAGCCATCGGTAACCCCAATTCGATTGCGACAGTTTCAGGAAGAACGAGTCGCATCGCGCCGGTGTTAATGACGCCGCGCAGCCGTTTCGAACGGACCTTCTCGCGAGGGATTTCCCCGGAATTTGCGCGGATCACATCCTCAAGATTGGTTACGACGAAATCCACAGTCACCCGGCCCATTTCCTCAACCCCGGCAGTCGACATCACAGGCTCCACAATTCGGAAGCTCGAAGGCTCCCCTGCATGAAGCGTATTCCCCACAGGAGCGCGGGTCAATGGCTTCGTGCTCTGTGAGCGACGTCGATTCGGGCCGGGTGGTGTCAATTCCCGTAGACAAATCGAGTGACTCAGCCAAACCGCACGCACAAAATCTGCGGCAAGTGTTCTGAGACGCACTGCCAGTGATCTCCCTGGTCATCCGAGACCCACAGTCCCCCGGTCGTGCTTCCCATGGCCAGCCGATCGCCCGTTTCGTCGATGTCCAGCCCGTGCCGAAATACCACATCGTAGGCCGCCGCGGCGGGCAGACCCTTGTCGAGCATCTCGAACGACTTGCCGCCGTCGCGGGTGCGGGTCACGACGAATCGACCCTCCGACGGCACGCGGCACTCGTCTTTCACCGCCGGAACAAACCAGGCCGTGTCGGCTTTGTGCGGATGCACGGCGACGGCGAACCCGAAGCTCGACGGCCGCTCGGGCGTCCCCACGTCGTGCCAGCTTTCCGAGCCGTCGGTTGAGCGAAAGGTGCCGTTGTGATGCTGCGCCCAGAACGCATCGGGATAGCCGGCGCATTGCACGACCCGATGCGGATCCTGAATATTCGGGTCGTCTTTTGCTTCGGGAGGCATGTATGCGGCCCACATTCCCTGGGCCTTGCATTGCCACGTTTCGCCCGCGTCGCGCGTGACCCACACGCCACCGCACGAGACGCCCAGTGTCACGTGCCGGCAGTCGCGAGGGTCGACGCAAATCGAATGAATGCCCGGCCGATCCATCCCGCCGCCGAACCATTTTTTGCGAAGCGGGTCATCCCACAAGGTGCGGACGAGACTCCACGTCGTTCCCGCATCGTCCGAGCGGAATAGCCCTCCCGGCAGCGTGCCGCACCACAGCGATCCGGGTCGCGCCGGATCGGCCGCTTCGAGCGACCAGATGTACTCGAGTTTTGCAGCCGTCTGACCGGGCTTGAAAACGGCTTCCCCCAGCTCGGTCTCTGTTTGCGGGGGATATTCGGGGAGACCGCAATCTTGCCACGTCGCGCCGTCGTCGGTCGACCGGCGCAGTTTGACGCCGAAGTGCCCCAGCGCCAGCCCGGCATAGAGCGTCCCGTCCCGCCGATCGGGCAGGACCATCGACACGTCGTCGCCCAGAAATGAGACGCGGGCGATCTTCCAATCCGGCCCGCCCGGTTCGCGGCGCAAATCGAACAAGCCTTTTTCGGTGGCGACAAACAAGCGATCACTCAAGATGATTCTCCTGAAAGGCCCGTTTTTCGGCTGTTGAAAATAGCGACTTACTCGGCCGCGATAGGATAAATACTGGTGTATTCGCATTTTCTCGGCGGCACCGATTTTTTTTAACACGCCATCAGCCGGTCGCGTTATCCTCCCGACAGCGCCTGATACACATACACTTCATCGGAGGGGGCCACCCGATCGGAAAGTTGGCGGCGATCGCGCACCGGCGTGCCGTTAACGAACACGACAACATGTTTCCGCAACTCGCCATGTTCGTCAAGGACGTACCCGCGCGCCGCCGGGTTCGCCTGAAACGCCGCGTCGAGCACGGCTCGCACCGTCTGGCCGGCCGCCTCGCCGGTGGGGCAATGCACATGGCGTTCGAGGTTGGGGGTAAAGGAAACGCGGGGCACTTTATGGACGTTCAGGGGTAAATCGAAACGCGGCTTTCGGCCGATGATGAACGCTCAATGGAGACATTCACACCTTGATGGCTAACATCCAACCAGAGGTCCCAATTCAATTCTTCCGTTCGCGTCGTGCGTCGTGAAGGATGAAGTTCACAAATTCCTGCGCCGCTGCCGAAAGTTGCTCGCCGCGGCGGGTCAGCACACCCGAATGAATCGGGCCGATCTGCCGCCCCAGCTTGCGAACGCCCACACCGTGCCCGCGGGTCACGACGCCGCTGGAGAGAAGCGGCACAATCGAAACCCCCAGCCCCGCCTCGACCATCCGCACGATAATTTCGGTGTTGGTCGCCTCCATGTCAACGCGCGGCGACAGCCCCTGGCCGTGAAAGGCGTCGATCACGTGCTGGCGGCCGGTCGAGCCGCGCTCGAACAGAATCAGCGGCAGATCGGTGAGATCGGTCAGTCGCAAATTGCGTTTGCGAAGCAACGGGTTCCCGGGCAATGCGATCAGGCTCCACTCCATCGAAAACAGATGGGTGTACGCCAGCGCCGGCGCCGATTCGTAGGGGGCGGCCACGCCCACTTCCACATCGGGATCATTCAAGAGATCGTTCTCAATCTCCTGCTCGATGCGGTTCGAAAGCCGCACCTGAATGTGCGGGAACGCTTCGTGAAACCGTCGCACCGCGTCAATCATCACGTACAGAATCAGGTACTGCGAGGCTGCGACGTGAATCACCCGCCGTGGCTCGGAGGTCTGAAACAGTTCAGAGAGCTCGCGCGACCGTTCGAGAAACGCCAGCGCGTGCGGCAGGAAGCGCTGCCCCTGCTGCGTCAGGGGGTTGTTGCGGCGCGGGCCGCGGCTCTTGCGATAGAGTTCGGCGTGCATCCGTTGTTCGAGGGCAATCAGACGGTTTCGCAGCCCCTGTTCCGAGATCAAGAGCGCCTCGGCCGCTTTGCGGAGGCTTCCCTGTCGCGCGAGTTCGACGAAGGCCGCGACCTGATCGGTCGAGAATGAGGGAAAGGGTTCAGGCATGAATACAATAATAAACAACATGGAACAAGAAATAAACAATTATTTCTGTTGATCGCCGGCTGGTACAAATGGGATGTGATTGCGGAAGTTGGCATCGCCCCCCCTCATTCCTGCCTGGAGAAAAGAATCATGCATCGCCTCACGAATCGGGTAGCCCTCGGCGCCGCCGCTGTTGGTCTCTGGATCCTGGCGGTCGGCCTCGCCGGGGGGGCTTCCCCTCGTTGTTACACACATCTCGACAGGAACACTGATTTGTTTGAGAATTCCGGGGTTCGGAGGATCGAAACTCATTCAGTTCCAAGGATGGAGCGCCATGATTGCAAGCTGGGTGGAGGAAGAATTGGCCACGGTGGATCTTGCCGA
>SIAF01000176.1 GCA_009691905.1 Planctomycetaceae bacterium
TCATAATCCGTTTCACTCGAAATTCCTTTGTGTTCGAGGTGCTTCATTGTTTACGCACACATGAAACACCACAGAACGCCCAGGGATTCCGAGTTTTTTGTTGCTACGCCGGAAATGACGAAATCGGGTGTGCTTGGTTGAAGACTAGATCAGGAGGTCTGAGCCTTCTGTCGCGGCTTGCATGCCCGGGCGGCGTCTGTATACTAATGCGATTCGGAATTTCGCGACGTGACCCGACCGGGCGGGCAACGGCGTGCGCCGGCCATTGGCTCGAGTGCTGCCGCGGTCTGGTGCGAGTTGGCGTTAATTTCACCCTGAGAGGAATTGTCACAGTGATTGCGACTGCGAAGGAGCCGATTAACGTTCATCAGATTCTGGCCGAATCGGCAACGTTTGGCGCCGAAGAAGTGGGCCAACTCGAAGAGGCCCTGGCCTTCGGGCAGACCGCCGAGTTGCGTCAGGAATCGAACCGGTTGAAAGCGGCGGTCGACGAGGGAGAGAAATCGAAGGCGACGCTGTTGCGGACCGGGGTGGCACTGCACCTGCTGGGTCATCACGACGAAGCCGAAAGCTATTTGTCGCGCTGTACCGGCGACGGCATGGCTGACTTTTATCGCGGCCAGGTGCAAGTCGCACTCGGTCGGTTTGCCGACGCTGCCAAGACGTTCGAACAGGCGGCGAAGCACGGCTACGATGCGGTGCAATGCCTGTTGGCGCGGGCCGGCGCCGTTCGTGCCACGGGCGATCTCGACACGGCCGAAGAACTGCTGAAATCGGCTGCCGCCTCGGGGGGCGGGACGCGACCCGAATACTGCTACCAGATGGGTTGCATCCTGGCGGATCGCGGCGACACGTTCGGCGCCGTCGAGTATTTCGAGCGTGCCGTCGATATGAATCCCAGCCACCAGCGGGCGCTGTTCTGGCTCGCGGGCATCAATGCTCTGCGGGGGAACGACGACGACGCGATTCGCCTGTACGAACGGGCGCTCGCCAAGCCGCCGATGCACGTGGGCGCGATCATCAACCTCGGCCTGCTCTATGAAGACGCCGAGAAATATCAGGCCGCCGCGTTCTGCTTCAAGCGCGTCCTCGACAATTTCCCCAATCACCAGCGGGCGCTGCTGTATCTGAAAGATATCGAGTCGGCGCACGACATGTACTACGACGAAGAGACGCTTCGCACTCAGGCGCGGATGAAGCAGATTCTGGAGATCCCGGTGACCGACTTCGAATTGTCGGTCCGGAGCCGCAACTGTCTGCAAAAGATGGGTGTCGGCAATCTGGGCGATCTAACGCGGCTTTCTGAACAGGACTTGCTGGGGGGCAAGAATTTCGGCGAAACGTCGCTTCGCGAAATCAAGGAAATGATGGAGTCGAAGGGGCTGGGCCTGGGCCAGTTCGTGGCCAAAGAAAAGCCTCGCGATTTCGGTTACACCGACACTCTCAGCCCGCAGCAGCAGGCCCTGATGAATCGGCCGGTCGCCGAACTCAATTTGTCGGTGCGTGCCCGCAAGTGCATGTCGCGGCTGGGTATCTCGTCGGTCGGCGAACTGCTGATGCGCACCCCCGACGAACTGCTCGAAAGCAAGAATTTCGGCGTCACATCGCTGAACGAAGTCCGCAGCAAGCTGGGCGATCTGGGGCTGCGACTGCGCAACGACTGAGAGTTTGGCGTGCAGAACAGGCAACGCCGAGTCCCGGCTGCAGAGGTTTCTATGTCTCACGCCGGCGAATGATAACACCAGCGAGCCGTGTGCCGTAAGGCCACGAGTTCTTTGATTATCGCACGAAACCCGTGGCCTTACGGCACACGGCTCGCGAAGAACAACTCACCGACGGCCGTGATTCCCGTTGACTGCGGCCCGAAAAAGTCCGACAATTCCGGTATGAGCACGGACACAATTCCCACCGCGATTGATGACATGCACGCCGTCACTGAGGCGGTGCTTGCCGGGCGCCCGATTGATCCCGAAGTTGCACGCCGGGTCGAGGAACGTGCGGAAGAATTCCGGCAGAGAATGATCCGGGAGCACGGTCTCCAGAACATCGGTGTCGAACTCATCCGCCAAGCCCGTGAAGAACGTCATTGATGCTTCCGTCGGCTTCAAGTGCGAGGTTCCAGAGGATCTCTCCGCAAAGGCTCTGCAACTCCGCAGAGACTTCCGCAGGGGAGTCCACGATCTGCTGGCCACGGATCTGTACCCGCTCGAATTGAGCAACTCCCTCGTGATGGCTGCACGGTCAGGGAGAATCCCCGCGAGCGATCTTCCGGTCGTCTACGCCAGTCTCATGGCGAACCTGCCGATCATCTACCCGTCCATCTCCCTGCTCCCCCGAGCATTCGAGATTTCTTCGCAGACGAAAGCGTCAGTTTACGACGCACTTTACGTCGCGCTGGCTGAGCGTGAGGGGTGCGACCTGGTGACGGCCGACGACAAGCTTCTGAGGGCGCTCCTCGGCTTTCCGATTGTCTCCCTCTCGACTCTTTGAAGCCTGCAGTTTTCGTGCCGGCCATCTGGAGAGAACTGACAGCCCAAATCCGCAAGATGCTGGAAATGGCACCGATGTATTCCGTCGCGTGACCCGCGCTCCCATTGACCCGCCTCGCACCACTCGGCAGAATGCGAATTCGCAGGTGACCGACAGTTGCTCCGGAGCTGTCCCCAAAGGAAATTGGAATCCGCCCGAACATCATGGAAGATACGGAACACCGCTGATCCGCGACTCCTGATTTTCGCCTGCTGAATGGAGTTGCGTTGCATGAGTCGCGTCCTCGGGAAATACGTTCCGGCGATCTCGCTCGTGGTTTGCACGCTCTTGATCTGGGGCGCGTGGTCGATGACCGCCACGCAGGCTCCGCCGCCCGAATTGGCGGTCAAGGCGCCGGTCGCGATCGTCAGTCAGCGGCCGATTCGAGTGGGGGTCACCCCTGAGCCGCAAGCGTCGGTGGCGATCGAGATTTCTGAACCGTTTCACGTGACCGCGGTCGGCAGCCCCAAGGTGTTGCTCAAAGCCCCGCGACTGGCGCGAACGACTGTCACGGCGACGCCGCGTGGGTTGAAAATTGGGAAGCACGAGCTTTCAGTGACCCGGCTCGAAATCGTGGCCGACAAAACACCGGCCGTGTGGATCGAAGGGCACCAGTATCGCGGGCGGATGCGGCTGTTTCGCGCAAGCGGCGGCAAAGTGCTGGCAGTCAATGTGCTGCCGCTGGAAGAGTACGTCGCCAGCGTCATCGACAGCGAGATGCCCGGCGATTTTCCCGACGAGGCCCGCAAGGCGCAGGCGATCGTTGCGCGCACCTATGCGATCTATCAAATGCAGCAGGCGGGCCGTGATGCTCCGCTCGATTTGTACGCCTCGACCCGCAGCCAGAAATACCTCGGGTTTCAATACCGCGACGGCAGCCGGTTGCTGGCCGGAGAGAGCGTCGCCAGCCGCCGAATTGCCGCCGAAACGCGCGGCCAGGTGTGTACGTACCAAGGGCAGGTGTTCTGCACGTATTATTGCGCCGTTTGCGGGGGCGGGACGGTCAAAGGGACTGAAGTCTTCTCCGACGCGGCGGCACCGCTGGCGGTCGTCAAATGCGATTGGTGCAAAGAGGCAAATCTCTATCGCTGGACGGCCCAGGTCGCCAAGCGCGACGCTCAGGCTGACATTGCGCCACTCTTGGGCCGCGACGGCAAAAAACCAGGTACGCTGAAATCGGTGTCCGTCGTCCGCGCAAAGGGAGCAGGTTCGCTCTCGGAGTTCGACCTCAAGTCGGATCGGCAGACGGTTCGCGTTTCCGGAGCCGAATTGCGACAGGCGCTGGCCGGTCGCGGACTCTACAGCCCCAGGTTCACCGTCGAAGATCAGGGCAACACCTGGCGGATTTCAGGGCGCGGCCACGGGCACGGCGTCGGTTTGTGCCAATGGGGCGCACGCGGCCTAGCACTCTCGGGCAAGACCAGCGAGCAAATACTGGCGTACTATTACCCCGGCATGCAACTGACGACGTTAAAATCACCTGGCGCCGCCCCCCCCGTTAAGCGGTGAGGCGCAGCCGATCCCCTGAGTGGAATGCCCCCGACCCGCCAGCATGGCTGACCGCGCACCATCGCCTGAATCAGCCGTCATAAACAGCCCACCGGTTCGCCTGGGGGTGGTCACGGGGACGCTGCTGATTGTCGCCAACATGATCGGCGTCGGGGTGTTCACCACGACCGGATATATGGTTGCCGCCGTCCCTTCGCCGACCGCCGTGCTGGTAGCGTGGCTGATCGGCGGATTGGCCGCGCTGTGCGGTGCCCTGACATACGCCGAACTCGGCGCGGCCCTCCCCCGCAACGGCGGCGAATATGCCCTGCTGACCCGCATCTATCACCCCGCGGTAGGTTTCGTCGCGGGATGGGTCTCGCTGATCGTCGGATTTGCGGCACCGCTGGCGTCGTATGCTCTGGCGTTCGAGAGTTATCTTGAAGCGGTCGTGCCGCAGGTCGCACCGAAATGGACGGGACTGACGCTGATCGCAGTTTGCGCCGCGCTGCATGCCCTGCATGTGGGCTGGGGCAGCCGGCTGCACAACGTGTTTACGCTCGCCAAAGTGGCGCTGATCGTGCTGTTCATCGCCGCCGGCATGATGTCCGGCGAGCCGGCTCTGCTTGATGTTCCGACGGAGAAAACCCTCTCTGAGTCGATCATGTCACCCCCCTTCGCAGTGCAACTCGTGTTCGTGTCGTTCGCCTACGGCGGCTGGAATGCGGCGGCGTATTTGGCGGGCGAGTTCCGCCGCCCGGACAAGGACATCGTCCGATCGGTGGTGGCAGGCGTCGTGATCGTCACATTTCTGTACCTGGGATTGAACTACGTCTTTCTGACGGCGGCGCCGCTGGGTGACCTGGCGGATAAGCTCGACGTCGGTTATGTGGCCGCGGTCCATCTGTTCGGCGAGCAGGGAGGGCGTGCAATTTCGCTGCTGATCGTCGCGGGACTGGTTTCGACCGTTTCGGGAAACCTGATGGCCGGTCCTCGAATCTATGAGGCGATGGGCGAAGATTATGCACGCCTCCGCTTTCTGAACCTTCGCCGGGGTCGCGGCGGGCCGGTCGTCGCCATCGGACTTCAAGCCGGCGTTGCCGCGCTGATGGTTCAGGTTTCGACGCCCGACCAGTTGATCCGATATGTCGGGCTGACGCTGTCGCTGTTCGCCGCGGCTACGGTGCTGGGGGCGATCGTATTGCGTCGTCGGGAACCTGACTTGCCTCGCCCTTATCGCACCTGGGGCTACCCCGTGACGCCGCTGCTGTTTGTGTTGCTCGAAGCATGGATGGTCTGGTTCATGGTGCAAAGCGACTGGAAAACGGCGGCGTGGTCCGCAGGCACGATTGCCGTCGGCCTGCTGTTGTACTGGGTTGTGCGGGAGCGATAAGCCGGCCTGTCGAAGCAATCGTAAGAAAGTCGCGTCGCCTCCCCGCCGCGTTTCCCCCGCCCCTTAGAAAGCAAAGGTCCGAGACCACGCAAAATGAGTCGTGCGCCCGCGTTGCATCCTCGGCGGGGTTTGGCAAGGATAGATGAATGAAAAACCATTCCGCTGCCAGTATCGCGTTGTCGGTCTTGATTCTTTGCGGACTCGGGCCGACGGCGGTGCTGCGCCTGGCGGGCGCGAGGTCGGCCGACCCGAGCATTGAAATCCCCGCCAGTGACGACGGGTTGCCCGGGGCCGGGCCGATCCGGCGGTATGACTGGTTTCGCGAGCTGTGGTCAAAGCGCCGCGGCGACTGGGCGAAGCGCGTCGATCACGATCAGAAGTCGCTGGTGTTTCTAGGCGATTCGATCACGCAGGGCTGGGGCGACGACATGGCCGGGGCGTTTCCGGGAGTCAAGGTGGCCAACCGCGGCATCAGCGGCGACACGACGCGCGGGATGCTCATTCGGCTGCGCGACGACGTTTTGGCGCTCAACCCGACCGGCGTGGTGCTGCTGATGGGAACCAACGATCTCGAAGAAAATGCCGAACCCGAGACGATCGCCGGCAACTTCAAGCTGATCGTTGCCGAATTGAAAAAACACAACCCCAAGCTGCCGGTCGTCGTCTGCCAGGTGTTTCCGAGTTCTGAGACGAAGCAGCGCCCGGCGAACAAGATCAAGCAGGTGAACGAACTGTACGCGGCCACCGTCAGGCACGAGCCGCAGGTGACGCTGGTCGAAACCTGGCCGCTGTTTGCCAACGAACAGGGGGACGCGAAGGAAGCCGAGTTTCCCGACTTGCTGCACCCCAACGAAGCGGGTTATCGCAAATGGGCCGCGGCCTTGCGGCCGATTCTGGCGACCCTCGACTTTCTCGAAACCAAAGATGACGACTTCACGCCTGAATCGGGGTTTGTGAGCTTGTTCAATGGTCGCGATCTCACGGGCTGGGGTTTCCGCGTGGAAAAAACGCAGGAAAAGCAAGCCGCCTTCGACGGTAAGAAGACCAGCAGCGACGGCCGCTACGTGGCCAAACACGGCCGACTGGTGGTCACGACCCCTCCCGAAGGGCACCGCGTCCAGCAATTGTGGTCGACTCGTGAGTTCCCGAAAGACTTCGTTCTCAAGCTCGAGTTTCGTGCGACCCCAAATGCCGACAGCGGGGTTTTCATTCGCAAGCCGCAACTGCAGTGTCGCGATTATCCCCTCGCCGGGCCGTACAAAAAGCTGCAGAAGTACCGCCCGCAGGATTGGAACGAGCTGGAAGTGACCGTCAAAGGCAATGTGGCGCACTGCACGTGCAACGGTGAAGTGCTGGAAGAGGCGCTGGCCCTGCCGGCCACCGGTCCGATCGGCCTCGAAGGGGACAGCGGCCAGATGGAATATCGCCGCATTCGGCTTCGCGAGATGCCGTAGAGACCGCTGCTTTCACGCTTACTGCGTTTTGGCAGGCCGCTGCAGCAGTAAATTCGTCCCCTTCTTGTTGGAAAGCACGATGTCGGGCCGTTTATCGCCGTTGAAGTCGGCCACCAGAAACTGCGTCCCGATCCCTGAGCCGCTGCTTTCGCCGATCACATGCGGCGTAAACTGCGGCGGCTGGCCTTTGGCCTTTTTGATCTCGAACCACACGACCAGCGGATCGGTATTGGGGCTGGCGTCGAGGTCGCCATTAGGGCCATGCGCCCACCAGCGCTTGCCTGTCACCAGGTCTTTGACCCCGTCGCCGTTGATATCGATGAAATTCAAAGCGTGTGTCTGCGTGACAACGTCGCTGATCAGGTGATATTCGAATTTCGGCGCGGCATTAGAACCGATGTTCTCAAACCACCAGATGCCCACGCTGTGGGCCGAGCTCATCATCAGATCCTGATCGCCGTCGAGGTCGAGGTCGTCGACGTAAATGTCGGCAACGGGGAGATAACCGGGGTTGCCGTCTTTGGTGAGCACCAGATCATGAAACTTCCAAACTCCCTTGCCGAGTTGCTCTTTAGCAGGCGCTTCCCACCAGCCATGGGGGATGATGATATCCTGCCGGCCGTCCTTGTTGACGTCGCCGACCCCCAGGCCGTGATAGTACCTGAAGGTACCGGGGGGCATCTTGTCGGGAGTCGTCCCTTCCGGCTGCTTCTCGAACTTATCGGTGTTGATCGCCACGAACTTCCACTTGTCGTAGACCTTGCCGCCGGCCGGAATCTCGCAGTAACCGACCAGCCCCTCGGTCTCTGAACCCATGATCAGCTCAGGTTTGCCGTCGCCGGTGACATCGAGAAACTGGGGGGTCTCGTCGGCGGCGCTGTGCCAGATTTCGTGCTGCTTCCAGTCGCCTCCCTCGTTTTTCGGGTTCTCGAACCAGTAACAGGGCATGCCGGGAAAGTCGACGCAAATCAGGTCGGTCCATCCGTCGCCGTTCAGGTCGTAAGCCCAGTTGGCGAAGCTGTTGCTGTAACTTGCGGCACCGTCTTTGTAGTCCTTGAGTTCCCGAATCGGGTGGATTTTCCAGTCGGGCGCCTCGTACCAGGCCAGGCCGTTGATGACGTCCATTTTGCCGTCTTTGTTGACGTCGGCGATCGCTACCCCTTCCGAGCGGAACGTCTCGTCGATTTTGACTCGCTGCCAGGCGATTTCGCCGGCGCCAGCGTCAGCAGCGGCAAGCAACAGACACGAAAGCAAGGCGCAACAACTGAGCAAACACATGGAATCCCTCGATCCATTCTGGCGGAGGATGTGATTGGCGGCGGCTGATAATTAGATCGAAAGCAGGTCAAGGTTGCAAAGCCGGCCGGAAGGGCGCATGTCGCGCGGCTTGTTGGAGTACAGGCTTTAGCCTGCCGCGTGCCGATCGGAAAGCCTTCACGAGGGACGCGAGTCCACAGCAGCCTGAGGGCTGTACTCCAACTCATCAGCCCGGCAGGTTGTTCCATTGCCGCACGTGCGGCTCGGCGACAATTGCGCCGGCTGGTCCCGTGCCGACCCGACAGCCGGTGACGAGATTTCCCCTGCCGGCCCCCCGCCACAAAATCGCGGCCTGCATCAGGGGAGGGGTGCGACCGTCGAGAATCGTACAGCCGCTGATCAAGGTATCCTGGCATTCTTCGAGCAGAAGACCGTACGGTGCGCCTTCCAGTATCTGACCCCCTGCGAGATTGACCCGGCGGCAGCGAACGACTTCGACCAGCGCCTCGCGCGACTGCGGGCCCGCGCCCTTGATCGTGTGCCGACCCGCCTGACCGTCCTGAATCATCAATCCGTGCAGATTGCAATCGACACTGTCGACCAGACGAATGCCGGTGCATAGTTCGCCGGGTTCGTAGTCGGGATTGTGATCGAACACATTGTCTCCCACGACGATATTGCGGGAATGCTCGATCAACAGATTACGCGAGTGGCCGCTGTAAATCACGTTGCCGGTAATCGTCACGCCGCGCACGCTGGTCAGGTGCAGGTTATTCTCCTGGCTGCCAATCAGGTTGCCGCTGATGCTCCACAGGCCGGCCTTGTGATTGACGTCGGGGGCGTTCCCGATCATGCGGATGTTGGCGCCCCCCGGGCTGTACGTCGCCTGGATGGTGTTGCCGGTAATCGTCCCCTCGCGGATCGATCCTTCCCGTGCATCAATGTAGATCTCGGCCGTCGGCTCTGGCTCGAACCCGGTGAACGATTCGTGATTGTTGTATTCAATGTCGTTGCCGGTGATCTGCAGATTGCGGATCTCACTGGCCTCGATGCGCAGCCCTCCCCGCCGGCAATAGCTGATATGCGACCCGACGACGATCGCCTGGTGCAGGTTGACGTGGTCGAAATGGATGCCGATGCCCGTGTTGTGATAGAAGTGGCAGCCGCTGATCAGCACGTTTCTCGCGCGGCGGACGATATGCACCGCCGTGCGAACTTCGCGAATGAGCACTCCCGTGAGCGTCGCCTGCATGACTTGGTCAATGCGAATGCCGTCGGCCTGGGGATGCGCTCCCTCGATTTCGATGTCGCTGATCGTGGGCATGCGCTCGCGCCGCCACTCTTCGGGGCGGAAACCGGCCGGAGCCGCCGAAGTCGTGTGCGTTCCCACAAGAACCAGCGCCGGCCCGGCACCGGCCATGATCAGCTTGGCGGTTCCCCCAGATCCCGAGACGGCCAGCGGCCCGTGCTCTGCAAGGCGCACCTCGATCGGACGCGTGATGCGATAGCGGCCGGTCGGAAATTCCAGAACCCCATCGCCATCGTGCAAGGCATGCTCGATGGCGGCGGTGTCGTCCTGCTCGCCGTCGCCGGCGGCACCAAAATCGCGGACGTTGCTCATGGCAGGGCCGTCGGGGGCTGTCGTTTCGGGGTTGTCAGTATGATACTGCGGCCGGCCGGAAGGGACGAGGGATGAGGGGCTAGGGACTAGGGGCCAGGGACGAGGTTATTTTCTCTAGCCCCTAGCCCCCAGCCCCTAGCCCAGCCCCTCGCCCCTTCCACTGCGTTGTGTGTCGGCTTGCCACGAGATACCCTCAATCGAGGTGCTGGTTGATCTAGAGTTCAAAGTCCTGCGGCTGGCGGTTGGGCACCTCCGGCCTGCGATTTTTGAGGAGTGTCCGCTCGGATGAAATGGCGTTCAACGACAATTCTGTGCGTCCGCAAAGCCGACAAAGTGGCTCTGGGGGGTGACGGGCAAGTGACGCTCGGTACCACGATCGTGAAGCACGACACCAAAAAGATCCGCTGGATGCTCGATAACAAGGTTCTGGTGGGTTTTGCAGGGTCGACCGCCGACGCGTTCGCACTGCTCGAACGCTTCGAGGCCAAAGCCAAGAACTACCCCGGCAACATTCCGCGTGCGGCGACAGAACTCGCGCGCGATTGGCGCACCGATCGAATCCTGCGTCGACTCGAAGCGCTGATGATCGTCGCCAGCGGCGAGCACACGCTGCTGATTACCGGGCAGGGAGACGTCATTCAACCGACCGATGGAATCGTGGGCATCGGTTCGGGTGGGCCGTATGCAACCGCCGCCGCCCGGGCGCTGTTGGCCAACACCGACCTGTCGGCTGCCCAGATCGTGCGCAAGTCGCTCGAGATCGCCGCCGGGATCGACATTTATACGAATCAGGAAATCGCGGTGGAGGAGCTTCTGTGCCAGAAATGACGCCGCGCGAAATCGTGGCCCTGCTCGACGAGCATATCATCGGCCAGGACGATGCCAAGCGGGCGGTGGCGGTGGCGATTCGCAATCGCTGGCGCTGGCAGCAACTGCCCGCCGAAATTCGTAAGGAGGTGACCCCCAAAAACATCATCATGATCGGACCGACGGGGGTCGGCAAAACCGAAATCACGCGGCGGCTGGCCAAGCTGATCAAGGCCCCGTTCATCAAAGTCGAGGCGACCAAGTACACCGAAGTCGGCTATCACGGCCGCGACGTCGAAAGCATGGCCCGCGACCTGGTCGAATCGGCCGTCACGCTGGTCAAGGCGCAGAAGCGCGAGCAGGTCGAAGAGAAGGCCAAAGATCGTGTGGAAGAGCGGCTCGTCGATTTGATTGTTCCGTCGCTTCCCGATGCTGTGACCGACGATGAAGAGGAACAGCAGAAAACCGAAAAACGCAAAGAGCGCACCCGGCAGAAATTCCGCACAATGCTGCGCGCCGGCGAACTCGAAGACCGCGAGATCGAGCTCAACGTCGAGCAGCGTTCGGTTCCCGTGCAGATCTTCTCGAACCTGGGACTCGAGCAGATGGATGTCGATTTTCAGAACATGTTCGAGAAAATGCTCCCCAAGCAGAATAAAGAACGCCGCCTGAGTGTCCGCGAGGCCCGCAAATTTCTGCTCGAGCAGGAAATCGACGGCTTGATGGACAAAGACGCCATTGCCGAAGAGGCGGTGCGCCTCGCCGAAGACAGCGGCATTATCTTTCTCGACGAACTGGATAAGATCTGCGGGCCCGAAGGGGGCGCGCATGGCGTCGACGTCAGCCGCCAGGGGGTGCAGCGCGACCTCTTGCCGGTCGTCGAAGGGACCACGATTCAAACCCGCTACGGTCCGGTCAAGACCGACCACGTGCTGTTCATTGCGGCCGGCTCGTTCCACAAATCGAAGCCGTCCGACCTGATGCCCGAATTGCAGGGTCGGTTTCCCCTGCGGGTGGAGCTCAAGGACCTGACCCGCGACGACTTCGTGCGGATTCTGCACGAGCCGGCCAGTTCGATCACCAAGCAGTACCAGGCCCTGCTCGGCGCCGACGGCGTGGAGATCGAATTCACCCCCGACGGGATCGACGCCATGGCCGACATCGCCTATCAGGTCAACCAGTCGACGCAAAATATCGGCGCGCGGCGGCTGCACACGATCATGGAGAAACTGCTCGAAGAAATCAGCTTCGCCGCCCCGTCGCCCGAACATAAACAGGTCACGATCGACGCCGCCTACGTGCGCGGGAAGCTGGAGTCGATCATGCAGGACGAAGACCTGAGCCGGTTTATTCTGTGAGAGTCGCGGATGGTGGATGGTGGATGGCGGATGGTGGATGGCGGATGGCGGATGGTGGATGGTGGATGGTGGATGGTGGATGGTAGCCGCGACCGTTCGCTCCCCCCTAACGAAGGGGGGGCAAGGGGGGTCGCGCAGCAAGTCGTCGATGCTCACCCATTCGAGTGTTCAACAAGCCCCCGGCCGGCAGAGTGTAGGCGGGTTTCTCCGAAACCCGCACCACAAATGGTGAAAAGGTGCTACATTCGGCGGAAACAATGAAAAAGGACCCCCTTCCCCCCTCGCGGGGGAAGGGCCGAGGATGGGGGGGCGAGCGTCGCTTGGCGCGTAGAATTACCCCCTCCTCCGTCGAGGAGGGGCGAAAGAGATGCAGAGATGAACCGGCAGAGTGTTGGCGTCGTTCGTCAAGTGACGCACCACTGCCATTTCCCATCCACCACCGCGCGCAGCCTCCTGGCGGCAAAGCGCGCCACCATTGTTCTTAGCGACCGGAGACGACCATGCATGAACCACGAACAACCTGTCCCGATTGCGACACGGGGTTGCAGCCGATCAAGCTCATCGACGCGACGGATTCCCGTTTCGATAAAGGTGGCACCCAACACGTCGAGCTCGGCTACAGCGCTCCGGACGCCAAAGCGAGCTTCTTCCTGAAGCGAATCCCGAACCTCGGGACGGTCAAGGGAATGATCTGCCCCGAGTGCGGTCGGATTGTCTTGCACGGGGAACCGCGGAGCTCGGGTGAAGGATAAAAAATGTCAGGCACCTTACTTTGGCGATCGCAGCCGGCGGATCGCTTGTCGTGGTGCGACGGCCGCATCGAGCGGTGGCCGGCGGGATGACATGTCCTATGCACAATAAAGCTTCCCGACATTTTTTCCTCGGCCCGACCCTTGGTCAACGTCCTCAGCGTCGTGCGCGGGCTTTTTCGCGGGGTGCGACGACTTCGTACCAAGGTTCAACTCGATATCAGGCTCTTTATATCGTTGTCCCGTAAAAATGCCGGCACGCTGAAGGGTGATTCCCATGAGTGACTTTACCTTGGAAATGCCAGTAGCATGGCGTCGAGTGCCGCAATGGGCCGCTATGATTGCGGTTGGTGCAAAATTCGCCAGGATTGGGACGTGTGATTGTGCTGGTGCTGCATAACCGCGACGGCGCATTCGAAAAATGTCTGTCAACACGCCATTGCAATGACAAACATGGATTCCCCCAAATGTGTGCCACTGCCCCCTTTTCGCACGCCTACGCAATCGATCCCGCCCCTCCGGAGATTCCATTTCCTGCTTCGGCCGTCGCGGCAACATCGATTTCCGGCGGATCCTCCGCAGTTTCCTTTTTCTCGTTTTTCGCCTTCAGCAACGCGGCGGCCACTTTCGCGACCTTCTTTTTCGCGGCATCGGCCTTTTCGCCTTCGATGACGTCACGCTTGAGCACGTCGGCCAACAGGACCGACCGCATTGCATCGATGTCGATTTTGACGTTCGGCGACAGGCGTCGAATTTCGCGGCGAATGAGTTCCAATACCGGTTCGCTGACGATTACCGCGCCGACGAAAAAGCGGCTGTGCGCTTCTCGTTCTTCGTCGAAGCGGGAAAGTTCCGATTTGAGCCAGCCCTCCTTGGCAAACAGGTACAGCGATTCAATGTCCTTCGGGTT
>SIAF01000177.1 GCA_009691905.1 Planctomycetaceae bacterium
TTCGGCGCCGAAAACATACCCCAAAATCCCTCTGCAATTTGCACGTCGAAATCACACGGCCATTCAACAGCACAAATAACCCTGAATTGCCGCACGAAAACAGCTTTCCCTTCTGAAAACCACCCACGAATTCTGGTGACGAGGCTGTTGTTTGACCGCGGCGGCATGTAGCGTTTTCAGGGTTCAACGTCTCACCGGCCACCGCGGCACGTGAGCAAGGTCGATACACCCTCCTTGTCCCGTAATCTCAACCGTATCTTTGGAATCTCATTAAACCACCCTTTTGTGAAACGTCACTGGAGGTTGTGCAACAACGGCAAGCGTATCGATCTCATGCTCGGCGGCGAATGCCCGCTCGAGCGAAGCGAGGAATGTTGATCGTCCGCTGCAACACGGGGTCGGACGGAATTGCGAAATTCGTCGAGGTCGCTTTTCAAGAACAGCGATCGAATGATGCACGATTCACACCGACCTGGCCCGCGGCTTCATCCGTGCCGAGGTCATGGCGGTCGACGACCTGTTGCGACTGGGCTCTGAACGCGAAGTCAAAGCGGCCAACCTGGTCCAGACGTCATGATTTTCCAAGGGATTTTGGTTACGATCGATACTCAACGGACTGGCGCCGGGCTGTTTCAACGCCTCGCGGTTATGCAGAAAATCGGGGCGATTCATGAGTGATAAAGATCCGCTGGCGGCGACCGGGAAGTCTGTCGGGTACGACCAGGCTCCTCTGACACAGACGCCCCAATCCGAAATTCCCCCGCGCGACCTGCTCTTCGGGCGATTGGCGGTTCACAACGGGTTCATCGATCAGGCGACGTTCGAGAACGCACGCATTCAAACGATCGAATCGGCTCGGCCGCTGGCCGATATTCTCGTTCAGCTTGGTACTCTGTCGCCAGACGATCGACAGTTGATCGCGGCTCTTCTCGAACGACACATTGAAAGGCACGGCGACGATCCGCTGCAGAGCCTTTCGTCGTTGACAACTTCCGGCACCGTCGTTTATTCCCACGCTCCAGCCTCAGATACTGCCACGTTTGTGCCATCGACGGACCGTGTCCAGCACCCCGAGAAAGCGTTCGGCGACTACGAGCTGCTCGAAGAAATCGCCCGCGGCGGCATGGGGGTGGTCTATAAGGCCCGCCAGACCAGGCTCAACCGTCTGGTGGCGCTCAAGATGATCCTGTCGGGCGAATTCTCCAACGAAGAGCAGATCAGACGGTTCTATGCCGAGGCCGAGGCAGCGGCGAAGCTCGATCATCCTGGAATCGTTCCGGTCTACGAAGTGGGCCAGGCCGGCGGCCAGCATTTCTTTTCAATGGCGTTCGTCGCCGGCAAAAGCCTGAACGACACCGTGAAAGCCGACGGCCCCCTGACTCCGAAGCCAGCCGCGCGGCTGCTGCAGAGCGTAGCCGAAGCGGTGCAATATGCTCACGAAAAGGGGATCGTTCATCGGGACATCAAGCCCCAGAATATTCTGCTGGATGAGAAGGGGCGTCCGCGAGTCACGGACTTCGGTCTCGCCAAGCACCTGGAAGGCACCAGTGAAATGACGGCTGCCGGTCAGATCATGGGAACGCCGAGCTATATGCCCCCCGAGCAGGCCGGCGGCAAAACGGACGAAGTTGGTCCCGTGTCGGATGTCTATTCCCTGGGGGCGACGCTCTACTTTCTGCTGACAGGCCGACCGCCGTATCAAACCTCCTCACCGATGGAAACGATCCGCCAGGTGCTCAATGACGAGCCGGTTCCCCTGCGCCGCCTCAATCCGGCGATTCCGCGTGATTTGGAAACGATCTGCTTGAAGTGTTTGAGGAAGGAACCATCCAAACGCTATGCCACCGCCGGCGCACTGGCCTCGGATTTAGGACGTTGGCTGCAGAACGAGCCAATTTCAGCCCGCCCGATCAGCCGGGCGGAAACAGCCTGGCTGTGGTGCAAGCGCCGGCCGGCGATAGCTGGCCTGTCGGCTGCATTCGTCGTGCTTTCCGTTGTGGGAACGCTGATTGCCGTGGAGCGCCAGAACGCTGTGCGCGCGGCCGGACTCGTCGCCGAACTTGAGAGTGCCGAAATTTCGCAGGTTCCCGGTATCGTGATCAAGATCAACGACTACCGCCAATGGGCTGATCCCCTTATTAAGGAACAAGATCGGCGAGCCTCCGTGGATTCTGTCATCAAACTGCACGCCGCGCTGGCCCTTTTGCCGGTCGACGACAGCCAAGTCGTCTACCTGCGTGAGCAGTTGCCCAAGGTGCAGCTGGCCCAGTTCTCAGTCGTCCGCGACGCCCTTCGGCCTCACAGCGAAGCGATCGTCGAACCGTTGTGGAGCGTCGCGGTCGAGATCAAGCCGGCTACTCTCGAGAGCTTTCAGGCGGCGTGTGCCCTGGCCACATTTTCTCCCGACGACGCGCGCTGGGATCTGATCGCCGCCGCCGTGGCCGAAATGCTTGTGCAACAGAACGCACTCGTCGTCGGCCAGTGCGTCGACGCGCTGCGCCCGGTGAAGGACAAACTGCTATCGCCCCTCGCCGAAATCTATCGCGATTCCCAGCGCGACGCCGCCGAGCGGTCGCTGGCCACCGACATTCTCGCCGACTACGCGGCCGACCGGGTCGAGCTGCTGTGCGAGCTCATCCGGACCGCAACCGCGCGGCAATTTGCGGTCGTATTCCCCAAACTCGCACTGCACCGCGCGGCAGCGGTCAATATCATCGAGCAGAATCTTTATGGCAAGTTGTCGCCGGAGTGGCACGACGCGCCACTCGACGGCCAGTGGTCGACGCCCGATTCGGCCGTCGCGGCGCAGATCGAAGCCGCCCACGGGATGCTGGCCGAACGGTTCGCAGTGTGCCAGACGATGCCTTTGGACGAGTTTCCGACGGTGGCCGAGCGCCTGCGCGCCGCCGGTTACCGGCCAACTCGCCTGCGCCCGTTTCAGCAAGGAAACGGGCAGCGGGTGGCGGCCGTTTGGACACGCGATGATCTCGATTTTCGGTTTGCCACCGGCGCGACCGCCGAAGAGCTTCACGCCCAGGACGCCGCGTTGCAGATCGAAGGGTTCTTGCCGGCCGACGTAGCCGCTTACTCGACCGGCGACTCGGGCGACGCCGAGCGCTATGCCGCGCTGTGGGTCCAGCGCACGGCCGACGACCAGCAGGCGCGGCTGTTTGCGGGCCTGACCGATCTGAACGCGCCGGAAAACGCCCGTCGACAAGACGCCGGGTATCGCTACGTGACGATGCACCAATGGCTCGCGCCGGACGCACGGCTGCGATTCAGCTTCATTCGTGCCCTCGCCGCGGCGGAGGCGACCGTGAGCTTTCGTCAGGATCAAGCGACATTCGCCGAGCAGGTCGCAACCGGGCAACTTCCGTGCGATCTTGCGATTTCCGCCGCGCCGCCCGCCCCCAGCGGCAAGGAGTGGCATACCCGGCAGTTGGCGGCCGCCGAACAGGCGTTGGCCGCAGAACCCGGGAATTTGGCCGCCCTGAAGCTGCGCGCCCAGTCCCGTAACGGTTTGCACCACGATGCCGAAGCCATCGACGAACTGACGAACCTGCTGACGGCGAATCCCAAAGATCCGAGTTTGTACCAGTTCCGCGCCATATCGCACGCGCGGTTGGGACAGAAGGAAGCGGCGGCGAGCGACGTCGCCGAGCATACCCGGCTGACCTCTGCGGCCGATCCGTCGCAGGCGGCGTACCTGGAGGCCGTCGTGGCGGCCTGGCAAGGGGATCCAACAGGGTTGACGCGGCTGCGTGCCGCGCTGGCGGGCCACGAGCAAGAACCCAACTGGCTCTACAATTCGGCCTGCGCGTTTGCGATTGCGACGCAGGCCCTGGCCGACCAGGATCCCAGCCTGGCGGAAGCATGCGCGGGGGACGCAGCCGACCTCTTGCGCCGCGCGCTGGCAGCCGGGTTTGCGAATTTTGCAGCCATCCGGGCCGACCTCGACCTGGAAGCCATTCGCGATCGCGAAGAGTTTCGCCAAATGCTGGCCCAGGGATCGCAGGAACTTTCATTCGCCGCCCTCTGGCAGGCCGATCCAACGCGCGAAGCCGCCCCCGTCGTGGGACTGGAACCGGCGGAACATCTCAAGCGGTGTCAGGAGCTGGCAGCATCTGAATATCGGCCCGTGGCGGTCGCGGTCCTGGCACGGTCCCTCGACAAGCTCGGGCCATCCCGGCTTGTGTCGGCTTCAATCTGGCAGCGACCAGTCGTGAATGGTGCCGCACAAGAGGAAGTAGCGCAGCAGAATGCCAATGCGGCGGTGGCCCTGCTCCGCATGAACCAGCCCGAAAAGGTCTGGCCGCTTTTCAAGCACAGCCCTGATCCGACGGTGCGAAGTTACCTGATTCACCGACTTGGCCGGCTCGGCGCGGAGGCCACTGCGATCATCAAGCGTTTCGAGGAGGAGCCGGACATCACGATTCGCCGGGCGTTAATCCTGAGCCTGGGCGAATTTGACGAAAAACAATTCCCCACGGCTCACCGGCAACCTCTGATTGACAAATTGCTGGTGGTCTTCAAGAACGATCCCGACGCCGGGATGCACGGTGCGGTGGAATGGCTCCTGCGACATTGGGGCCAAAGCAACAAGCTGCAGGCCATTGACGATCAACTCAGCAAACGAGCGAGCGAGGCACAGCCATCCCTGGCAGGGGCGGAAAATGACCATTCTGGCAGGTGGTACGTCAACAGCCAGGGGCAGACGTTCGTGATCGTAGAGGCCGGTGAATTCGAAGTGGGATCGCCGCTGTTGCAACCGGATCGACAAGGCGATGAAATCCCGCACCCGCTGCGTATCCGACGGATGATTGCGATCGCGGCGAAGGAGGTGACGAAGGATGATTACCAGCGTTTTCTGGAGGGCAACCCAAACGTGCAGCGGTTCAACATCGAACAGTACAGCCGAAGCGGTGATTCACCGCAGGTCGGCGTGGACTGGTACCACGCGGCGCGGTACTGCAACTGGCTGAGCCAGACGGAAGGCATCGCAGAGGATCAATGGTGCTACGAGCCGAACAAGGAGGGGGCCTTTGCCGAGGGAATGCGCCCTGCGGGCGACTTCCTGGTGCGCACGGGTTACCGCTTGCCGACCGAGGCGGAATGGGAGTTCGCCTGTCGGGCCGAGACCGCCACCAGCCGGTACTTTGGCGCCGATGTGGCGCTATTGCCAAAATATGCCTGGACTTTGGAGAATACTTCCGCGCTCTATGCCCGTCCCACGGGCCTCTTGAAGCCGAATGACCTGGGGTTATTCGACATGCTGGGCAACAGCATGGAGTGGTGTCACGACTCGTATGGCAGGTATTCGGTGGGAGCTGACGGTACGGCGGTCAACGACGGCCCAGACACAAGCGTGGTCGAAGACAAGTACGCCCGCGTGTTGCGTGGCGGTTCGTTCTACCATTCCTCGTCGGACGCCCGCTCTGCCAATCGCGACGTGTACCAGCCGGGCAGCCTCGACGGCTACACTGGTTTCCGTCCGGCCAGAACTTACCGCCCAGCCCCTTGACCACTTTGAGCGTCGCCGGCGCGCGAGGTTTTGTCGCGTGCGCGGCTCCGGCAATTTGCGAAATTCGTCGAGGTCGCTTTTCAAGAACGGCGATCGAAGGATGCACGATTCACACCGATCTGGCCCGCGGCTTCATCCGTGCCGAGGTCATGGCGGTCGACGACCTGCTGCGCCTGGGTTCCGAACGCGAAGTCAAAGCGGCCAACCTGTGCCACACGGTGGGCAAAGACCACGTCATGCGCGACGGCGACGAAATCGTCGTTCGGTTCAGCGTCTGACCGCGGTGGCTTGCCGCGCCGACGATCACCCCCGCCCCCCACCGGATTGTTCAAAAAGCCGGGAAGCCGGTGAGATGCAGCCGCGGCCCTTCGCTCCCCCCCTTACGAAGGGGGGCCGGGGGGGTCGCGTCCGATTTCGAACCACGCTTTCCCTCGCGCTTCGTCCTTCGCCCGCGCAATGCATCCAGCCCGTGGCGTGTCATCTGCTCACGAACGGCACGGGCGATCGCTTCCCAGACTCCTTCCAGATTCTCGTACACGTCGGTATTCAAGAACCGCAGCACGCGAATTCCCAGCGACTCGATGAATTGCTGCCGCCGTCGATCGCGCGATTGCGCGTTGCCGACGTAATGCAGTTCCCCATCGAGTTCAATGTCAAGCTGCAGCTCGGCACAATAAAAGCCGAGTTGCAATGCAGGCGTGATCACAGCGCTGCCCGACCCCCCCTGTCCCCCCTTGATAACGGGGGGAGAATGCGCGAACGCTGCGCGCTCGCAATGAAAACACCAGCCAAAATCAGTAGAATCGTCTGCGACACAATCTCCCGTCTGCGAGACCCATCGCATGCACGACCTGACCCCGCTGGATGAGATTTTCGTCCCCGAGCCGAGGGGTGACGAAACGTATCGCATTTCACTGCTGGGGCACGACTATGCTTTCAAAGGATTGAAAGCGCTGCTGGGGGCGGCCGACTTCAGCAAAGCCGGCGATCGTGGCGCCGGGCTGGCCGCAGCGAATGAAGCACAGCGCGAGGCGGCGCGCACGATTCTCTCGTCGCTGACGCTCGAGCACCTGTTTGATCGGCCGCTTGCCGACGATCAGGGGCGAGTCGACTCGGTGATGCGTGTCGGATACGACATCGACTACGACCGGTTTCGACGGACAATCGCCTCCTGGACGCTGGGGAGGCTCAAAAACTTTCTGCTGGAAGCACCCGGCTCAGAGACGGCCCGTGTCGGCCTCGACCTGACCAGCGTGATGGCTGCTGCCGTCTGCAAACTGATGGACACGCACGAGCTGATCGTCGCGGCCCGCAAAATCCGCCGCGTCTCGAAAGCCCGCACGACGCTCGGGCTACCAGGAACGCTCTCGGCCCGTTGCCAGCCGAACCACCCGGTCGACGACTTGCGGGGGCTGACCCTGCTGATCTACGCCGGGCTTTCGCTGGGTTCGGGCGACGCACTGATCGGCGTCAACCCGGCGGTCGATACGGTCGAAAGCATCTCGGCGATGCTCACTTACATCGATCGGGTCCGGCGCGCCACCGGCGCCCCGACGCAAATCTGTGTCCTCGCTCACGTCAAGACGCAACTGGCCTGTCTCGAACAAGGCGCTCCGGTCGAAATCATGTTCCAAAGCCTGGCCGGGACTGAGGCCACGAACCTGACCGAGTTCGATATTTCGGTCGATCTGCTCGATCACGCCTGGCGGACAATGGCCGCGCGCGGGGCGCTGGCGCCGTCGGCCGAGAACTTCATGTACTTCGAAACCGGCCAGGGGAGCGAATACACCTACGGCAAACACAACGGCATCGACATGGCGACCTGCGAAGCGCTGTGTTACGGGTTGGCACGCCGCTATCGGCCGTTCATGGTCAACAACGTCACCGGTTTCATCGGTCCTGAAACGCACGTCGACAACTTCGAGATGATCATCTCGAACCTGCAGGATCACCTGATGGGCAAACTGCTGGGGCTGCCGATGGGCATGGCCCCCTGCTACACGCTGCACTCCTCGATCACGCTCGAAGGGCAGCAGATGGCGACGCAGCTTCTGGCCGCCGCCGGCGCCAACTACTACATGGATGTGTATCTCAACAACGACCGCATGCTCGCCTATTTCGACACCAGCGCTCACGACAATCAAACGCTGCGCGAACTGCATGGTCGGACACCGGCGCCTGAGTTTCTCGAATGGGCGATGGCGCGCGGCTTGTACACCCGCCAGGCCGATGGCGAAGTCATTCGCGGGCCGAACTGGGGCCGCCCGCAGATCTTCTGCGGCAGCGAGGCCGAGTTTGCCGAATTGAAACGTGCCACCCCGGCGCTATATGGATTCGAGAACGCCGGTTCACGTCCGGCCGACGACGTCAGCCGCCGCCTGAAGGCCAACCAGGCGCTGGCGCGGCAGGCAATCGCTGCTGAACTCGATCTCGAACAATTACAACAGACCGCCCCGTTTGTGTGGTTGAAGACGGCCGCCGCCGACAAAGAATCGCATTTGAACTCACCGCACAACGGGGCGCGCCTGGTCCCCGAGTCGGCCGCCCTGCTGGTTCGCGACGAATGCGACGTGCAGATCGTCTGCTCCGACGGATTGAGCGCCGTGGCCGTGCATGCCAACCTCGCCGACCTGTACCCGGTTCTCGACGACGGCCTGGCCAGCCGCGGGCTAAAACGGGGCCGGCCGCTCGCCGCCCGGTACGGACGAGTCAAGCTGGCCGAAGAGATCGCCGCACGCACCGGCGCGAAGCTGACGATTCTGTTGATCGGCGAACGCCCTGGGGGAGACGCGCTCGCCGCGTGCAGCCTGTCGGCGTACCTGTGCTATCAGTTGCACGATCGGGGGGCGCGCGAGGCTGTTGCCGACGAACGCGGCGGCGGCGAAATCCGTTTCGAGTACACGGTGATTTCGAATATCTATTCCGGCGGGCTGCCCCCGGTTGAGGCCGGCAGCGTGATTGCCGAGAAAGCCTGGCAGATTCTCGCACATCAGGCGGCGGGAAACCGGTTGGAGCACCTGCTCAAAAGCGGTGCGACGCCTCGTGCCCAAAGCGGATCAGAGCGTCCGACGGCCGCAATACCTCGCTAAGAAAGTCGCCTTCATAGCGAATAGAACTGGGACTGGGATTTACCCGCTCCTGCGCGGCCGATAGGCTGGAATGGCTCGTGTTGCGCCAAACGTGGCAGTGAATCAATTCCAGGAACTGGGCCGTGCACATCGCCATCCGGTCGCTGACAAAATCATTCGGCAGGAGTTTGGCGCTGGACGATGTGACGCTGAACATCGAGCCGGGTCGAATCGTCGCCGTCCTCGGCGGCAACGGCGCAGGTAAGACCACGCTGCTGCGATGCCTGGCCGGCGTCGCTGCGCCAGATCGGGGTGAGGTGCTCTACGACGGAGAGCCGTTTCGGCGCGACCGCGTCGACCTGCGCCAGCGGCTGTTTCTCGTGCCCGATTTCCCGTTCGTGTATTCCGAGATGCAGGTCTTGCGGCACGTGGGGATGGTGCTGCGGCTCTACGGGGCTGACGAGCCGGGGGTCGAAGAGCGAGTCGTCGAACTCTTGCGCGATTTCGACATGCTCCCACTGGCCGAAGCCGCTTTCGGGACGCTGTCCCGCGGGCAAAGGTACAAGGGGGCGCTGTCGGCATTGCTGGCGGCCGATCCTGAAATTTGGATGTTCGACGAACCGTTCGCGTCAGGAATGGACCCGCGCGGGCTGAACGCGTTCCGCCGCCATGTCTCCGACGCGACGGCCCGCGGCCGGACCGTCATTTTTACCACGCAGATTCTCGAGCTTGCCGAGAGATTCGCCGATGAAGTGTGCATCCTGCATCACGGATGCGTCCACGCCTGCGGCAGCCTCGCGGAGTTGCGAACTCGTTCGGATACGAACACGGAAGGGGTGTTGAACGAAATCTTCGAGCAGCTCCACGAAAGCCAGCCATGACGGGAACGACTTTCAAGATCGATCGCGCCCTGCGTCGTGCCGTTCGCGCGACAATTGCCGAGTCGCCGCAATTGACTCTCGACTACCAGCGAGAGAAACGCGCTCGGCGGCTGTCGATTTGGGAAATTTTCTATTATTCGCTGGCCGTGGGAATTGGCGGTCCGTTGGTGTTCGTCATGATTCCCCTCGTGCTGATTGCCTGTGTCGAAGATGGGCGGGGGGCTGATGGAGTCCTGGCGGCTGCCGCGGTGGTCTCAACCGCCGCTTCTCTGGCGTGCGCGCAACTGCTTGTGATGAGGCTGCGCAGCGGCAAAGCGATTTCCGTCCTGTCGCACCTTCCGGCGCGGGACAGCCAGATCGCGGGGCAAATCCGGCTGGAACCGGCTGCATGGTCAATTGTTGTCCTCTATTTTTCGGTGTTTGCCTATGGCTACCTGGCCTGGAAGAATCAATTCGGTCCCGGCGGATGGTCGCTGGTGGCCGGACTGGCGGTCGGGCAGTGGCTGACGAGCCTTGCCACGGGCGCCATCCTGGGGGTCTTTCTGCCGCGGTTTCCGTTCGGGATGACAATCCTCGTCGCGGCGGTTGTCGGAGTCATCTACGCCCAGGCGGGAGCGCCGCACATCGCCGACGTTCTGTTCGCCCAGTATTTCGTGTTGCCGGCCGGGTGGATGAATGCCGTTTTAGGCCTGGCGTTCCTGAAAAACATCCAAGGCGCCTGGTGCGGCGCGGCGGTCGGGACAGCTTGTATCGCAGGCCTGTTTGTCGCCATGCGCCACTTGGCGCTGTCGTACACAATTCGGGAAGTTCACTTTCCCCCGGATACTGAGGCAACCGCGACGCTCGCACCGCCGTTCCATGAAGCAAGACCCGGGACAGGAATTCGAGGATTTTTCCGTTCATCGCGCGAGGCGATGGCTGCTGTCGACGAAGCGCAACTCACCCCTGAACAGGCAGAACGTCAAATCCTGACCGGAGCGTTTCTCGAACCAACAGTCTGGTCTCGATTTCAATGGCAGGAGCGCATCGTCGATCGACTGCTCACCGATCGGGAGCGGGCGATTCTCGAACTGTTGGCAGCGAATCGGCCGCGCTGGAGCGAATCGTGGTGGACACTCGCCTTCGGCGGAGCGATCCTTACTCTGATTTCGGGTGTCCTGGTCGCACCGGTCGGAAAACTCACACTGGTGTATTTCGCGGCGGTTTGCGGGTCATTCTTACTCTTCGGGGGCGGGCGGTGGCGGGGGTTCCGGACACAGGATTGCGCCGGCGCATTGATTCCTTATTTCGCTGTGCTGCCGATTGGCTTTGACGAAATCTCTCGCCTCCTGCTCAAGGTGGGGCTGGTCCGCGCGGCGTGCGTCTTCGTGCTGGTGCTCTTGTTCGCAGTCTGCGGATTTCGGGGGCAAATCGTTGATCCACTCGTCGCGGTGATAGTTTGTGCCGCATTTGCGAGCCTGCTGGTGATCCTGCAGGGATGGATCATCATTTTCTACTTGTCGCTGGGAATGCGATTTCCGGATGTTCGTCTTCGCACGCTGGCATGGCACGCTGCGCCGATCGTTCTGATCGTGGTCAGCACCTTTATCGGGTTCCCGATGCTGGTCGCCGGGTTCGCACTACCGGCCGGTGCCGGCGTATCGTTTGCTGCGGCAGGGCTCCTGGTCCTGGCGCTTTGTTCGTGGGGCGGCTGGCAATTATTGCGAACGATGTACCTGCGGGGGCTGGTCGATCTCGTCCGAAACAAGCGGTCAAGCTGGGAAGAGTTCCTGCAACGATACGACATGGCGGAGCAGCGGCGATGTCGGACCGAAAAACTTCGCCGGAAATACGGGTGGTTCTGGTGGCTCCGCCGTCCGTATGAAATGAGTCGTGCCGCAGGCCATGCTGACGATGAACCGGCTTAATCCGCAAAGCGAATCTCGGCATTCGGAACGTCGTTCGTTTGAATGAACGGACTGAGAGTCCGTTCTATATTTTCTGGAAAACGAAATAACGTAGACTTAAAACTAAATGCCGTAAAGAGTTGCGTCCGTAGTTGCGTGCCGGCGGCATGTGGATTGCGGGTTTACACACTCCGGGCACACTTAGATACCGGCGAAATTGGGAAAAAGCTATCAATTCTGAGGCGTTGCAGGGCGCTGGAGTGACGGAGGCAGGTAGATTCGATCGGCGAACCCCGCGTGGCCCTCGGCATACCGCTCGTACTTCTGGGTCGTCTGGTAACTCGCGTGGCCCATCTGATTCTGCTTGAGGCTGGACGGGAGTTCGGCGTTGAGCGTGACGAACGATCGGCGGAAGTCGTGGAAACCGTACATGTGGCAACTGGCGTTGCAGGTGTGCGCGCCGCAGCAAGGCAAGTGGATGCCGGCGGCGATCTGGATCTTGAAAAAGTGCCGGTACAGGGTCTCCGGGGTGTGGGGCCACGGGAAGACCTGATCGCCGAACCGCTTGATTCGGCGCAGCTTGTCGAGCACCACTCCTGGGACGCATGCGCGATGGTCCCGTTTCTGCTTGGTCGCGCGGGCCAGTGTGACGACCGTGCCCCTCTCGAAGTCGACGTGGTCCCATCGCAGGCTGAGCATGGCCTCGATGCGGTTGGGCGCGACCCACATCAACGAGAGCAACGCATCCCACCACCACTCGGCAGGGTAGCCCTGATCATCTGGCTTTCCCGCTGCGGCGCAGTTGGCGAGCATTAGGTCGAAATGAGCGGCGGTGACGTAGCCCTTCTCAGACTCGAAGCCATCGACCTTGGGCAGCTTCGGAACAACCGACAGGTACCGCTTGGCGTGCGCCGCCCCGAGCGCCGCTTTGATCGTTCGCAACTCTTTGGAGATTGTCTGCGCGGCGACCTTTGACCCGGCTTTCTTCCCGGCCATCTTTCGGCGCTTGGCGACGAACACGAGCATCGTGTCGTTGGTGATGCCGGCCACGAGCTTCGGGGTGGCGAGCTTCTCAAACATGTTGAGAGCCTGCGTTGCCGAATCCCGGCTGCGTACGGAAAGCATGCCCGGTAAAATCTGTTCGTCGTACTCTGCTCTGAACTGCGTCCATTCGACATTGGGCGTCAGCCCGGCCCCCAGGAGCTTCGCGTTCCGTTCGCGCTCGCGAGCAATTTCCAACGCGTCAGCTTTCTTTCCGACCCTTAGCGAATGCAGCTTTCCGTCGGTATCCTTCCATCGCGCGTACCACGGTGCCTTTGCCCCAAGTTCCTTTTTGTCTCTGCTGTTTTGAACTGCGTATGCCATGCTTCAATCCCCTTTCGATTTCGTCAGTTCGTATCCCAGTGCCAATGCCAGCCTGCCTGCCGTCCGTAGCCGCAAGTCACGGTCGTCGTGGACGAACCTGTCAATCATCTGTGGCGCGACGCCGGCAGTCTTGCCAATGCGGTAGTGAGTCAATCCGCTGTCGACGATCGCTTGCCGCAGGTCGCGGGCCAGCGGAACGGGTTTCGCCTTCTTCGCTTTCGCCATGCCTTCCTCTAGGTTTCTGGAACGGGTTAGAGATGGCTATTATATCCGAATACGGATATGTGTCAACCAATGCATGGTGTAAATACGCCCGTTCAACGCCTTGCTCGCTGGCCGGCCGTCAAATCGTCGTTTCGGGACGGCGACGTTCGCGACTGTGCCGACCTGGCGCGGCTGGGGGCACGTCACGCGGGCCAGGGTGACGCAGATCATGAATTTGCTGAGCCTGGCGCCGGAGATTCAGGAAGGGATTCTGTTTATGCCGGCGGTCGAAACGGGCGACGATCCAGTTCACGAACGGCAGGTGCGGCAGATCGTCGCGGTGGCAGATTGGGGGAAGCAGCGGCGGATGTGGTCGCGAGATCTCCCTACTTCTACTGTCGATTGTACTTGACGAGTTGCAACCTGTTTTATAGAGACCCCTTGCGGGAAATGGATTTCCTTTAAGGAGATGCACGATGGAACGGCGATTCGAGCTCCGAAAGCAGCGGCTGTTGGCCGATGCGGAGGTTGGT
>SIAF01000178.1 GCA_009691905.1 Planctomycetaceae bacterium
GCTCCACGAGACCTGTTTGGTCTCCCACCTCGCAATCCGCATTCAATTCCAGCACCGCATCATCCATGATGACGCGGCTTGTACTTCACCCCGGTGTCACTCGCCAAGATCAAAATCCAGCACACAACGGGTTGGACGAATGTTTACCGTTGACGCTCGCCAACACATTGTCACACAGTCAGTTGCGCGTCGTCGGCGTTCGTTTGACAACACATTCGGTGTCGAGGTTCGCGTGTCCCTTCGTAGGTCAGGCTTTCGAGCCTGACGCAAATCGTTCGGTTCCATTGAGCTCATCGCGATTCTGTCAGCCTGCAAAGGCTGACCTACGTTTCGCTGTCGATCTAATACGCACCATCCGAGATCGGCTCGCCACCGGCGCGCGTGACCAGGCAATCGTAGATAGTTCCGTTGATGTTGTCGGAAATGAACCGAACCGAGCCGTCGCCGATCAGATGCATGACCCCGCCCGTGTGCGGGCTGGAGGGCCCGAATTGCGCGTCGATGCCCTGACCGTTGGCCTGAAAAAATGGCTGGTAGTTGAGAGCCGTCTCAGTGCCGGCGAAGCTCGGTGAGTTTTCTTCGGCGTAGCGCCGCGAAGTCAGCGCGGCAACGCCACCGTCGATCCAGACGGCCGCATTGGGCTCTTTGGTCTCGGCGATGAAAATCGTCTGCGACGTGCCGTCGCGGATGTCGGCAAAGCGAGTACTCGAACGCGGGTAGATCGAGCCGTCGGGCGACTGCCACAGCTTGCCGACCGTCGTGGCCCCCATCGCCACATAATTGCGAATCGCATAGTTAGGCGACAACTTGAGGTACAGCGGCGACTGACTGAAATCGGGACCGGTGAAAGTCGGGCAGCGGTAAGCCGCGACCTTTTGCGAAGCCGAGTCGTAATTCACCGCCGCGAGCGCCGACACATTGAAGTTGATTCGGTTGAACAGCGGCGTCTGATCGAGTTGCGGCAGAATGAAGGTCGCCCAGCTATGCAGGTGGTAGTCGGTCGGGGTGGGGCTCCACACTCCGAAGTCGATCTGGCTGGTCGTGCTCGGCGGCAGACCGCCATGCAGGTCGGCGTAATTGTGCAGCGCGAGTCCGATCTGCTTGAGGTTATTGCGGCACGCGGTCCGCCGCGCCGCTTCGCGCGCCTGCTGGACCGCGGGTAGCAGCAGCGCCACCAGCACGCCGATGATGGCGATGACCACCAGCAGTTCGATCAGCGTAAAGGCTGATCGCGAAGAGAATCGCCGCCGCATAGTGAATTCTCGCCGGGACGGCCGGTCGCGCCATGGCTCGACCCCCCGAACGCCAGGGACAGAGAGGAGCCAACTGCTCGCACCAGATTGTACGCGCTGTCGAGTGACCGCGACAAGCCCCGATTCGCGTAAACGGCAGTCTGTCAAAAAGTAAAACCCCGCTCTCGAGCGAAACCGGGGTCACTGTTGTGGCTTGAAAACTCGATGTCGGCTAGGCCGGCCGCACGTTGCCCGCCCGGGGACCTTTGCCACCGCGGCCGCCATCTTCGCCGATTTCGTATTCGACCGCCTGCCCCTCCTGCAGGACGTCGAACACCCCTTCTTCGACGGACGACACATGAAAGAACACGTCTCCCTTTCCTGGTCCGGTGGAAATGAAACCGAACCCGCGGTCCTTCACGATTTTCTTGATGGTCCCTTGTGGCATTGGCGACAACCCCTGAATCAGAACACGACGCTGACTTCGTGCAGCGTCACCCGGAACAAGTCAACCCCCCGTAATCTAACAATTCAGAAAGTGAAACGCAAATTGTCAAGCATTCCGGACAAGGCTCGATTCACCACCTCCGGTTGCCCCCGCGAACCACGGCTGGCATACTAACGTTCACTGCCTGCTTCGGGCAAACGCCGCGGCGATTTCCCGGCGACGTGCCGACGACGCGGGCCGATGGCGTGACTCACCTTTTGGAACGGATTCTTTCATGAGCGATCAATTCAACTACGGTAGCGCCACCTCGGTCTCGCCCCGCGCGGCCGACCTGCCCTACGCGCTGCCCCTCGAACTACGCGTCGAAGACCCCGACACCATTGCCGAACTTTGTCAGTTCGCCGAGGGAGACGAACGCGAGCGGTTCGCGCTCAATGCCTTGCGAATCGGGGTTCTCGCGCTGCGGCAGGCGCGCGGGCAAATCGACGGCGAGCAGATTCGCCGCGAGAGCGAGAAGCTGCTGATGTCGCTCGAAAACCAGCTCACCGCCCATGCCGGCCTGGTCCACGATCGGCTGACAGGGGCCCTCAAAGACTATTTCGACCCGCAGAGCGGCCGTTTCCCCGAGCGGATCAATCGCCTGATTTGCAAAGATGGCGAACTCGAAGAAATGCTCCGCCGCCAGGTCGGGGGCGACGGATCAGAACTGACCCGCACGCTGGCCTCGCACTTCGGTGCCGACAGTCCGTTGCTCAAGTGGCTCAACCCCGACCAGTCGGCGGGCCTGATGAAGGCCCTGCGCGACACCCTCGACGGCCAGTTGAATCAGCAGCGCGACCGCATCCTCGGTGAGTTTTCGTTGAACGACAAAGACAGCGCCTTGTCGCGGCTGGTGGCCGAACTCGCGGCCAATCAAGGCAAGCTGACCGACAACCTGCAAGGACAGATTGCCGAAGTCGTTCGCGAATTCTCGCTCGACGAAGAGACCTCAGCCCTCAGCCGGCTGGTGCGAAATGTCGAAGGCGCCCAGCGGACGATCACCAGTGAGTTCTCGCTCGACAACGACACATCCGCCCTGTCGCGTCTGAAAAAAATGCTCGAATCGACTCACCAGGCGATCGACGACAACCTGACGCTCGACACCGATACTTCGTCGCTGGCGCGACTGCGGAAAGAGGTTCTCGAAATTCTCGAGAAGCACTCGCAAACCAATCAGACGTTCCAGAACGAGGTCAAGCTGACTCTCGCAACAATGGTCGTCCAGCGTGCCGAGGCCGCCCGCTCGACCCGGCACGGGCTGATTTTCGAAGACGTCGTCTGCGAATTCGTGTGCCACGAGGCACAGCGGCTGGGCGATGTCGCCGCCCGCACAGGCCACGAAACCGGGCAGATCAAGAACTGCAAAATCGGCGACGTGGTCGTCACGCTCGGCCCCGAGAGTGCCGCCCCCGGCGCCGGAATCGTCATTGAAGCCAAAGAGAAAGAGCGATTCCAGATCGCCGCGGCTCGCGAAGAGATCGAGACCGCCCGCAAGAATCGGGGGGCACAGATCGGCGTATTCGTCTATTCGTCCCGCTGCGCCCCGCCGGAACTCGCGGTCAACCCCCTGCTGCGCTACGGCGACGACGTGTTCGTCGCCTGGGACCCCGAAGACCTCGGCACCGACCTGTTCCTCAAGACGGCGCTGACTCTGGCCCGCGCCCTGTGCATTCGCGCGGCCCACCGCTCAGACGCCGAGCAGGCCGATTTCGAAGCGATCGACGCCGCAATCAACGACATCGAAAAACGGACCGAGAACCTGTCGCACATCGAGAAATCGGCGAAGACGATTCAATCGGGCGCCGAGAACATTCTCAACCGCGTCGAGATCGACCGCAAAGCCCTGTGCCGGCAGGTCGAGACGCTAAGGGAAAAGATGACCGATTTGCGGGCGCTGATGGCGACGGCCAGTGACAACGGTTGAGCACCTGCGAGGAGTTTTTGTGCAAGCACCCCCAGCCGTTCTCGAGCTCGTCAATCGCTTCGAGCTGCATCGCGAGAGCTATCTGGCTCAAAACTACAATGAAACGCAGTTGCGGCGTGAGTTCGTCGACCCGTTTTTCAAAGCCCTCGGCTGGGACATCGATAACGAGAGCGGCTACGCCGAAGCCTACAAGGATGTAATCCACGAAGACGCAATCAAGATCGCAGGGGCGACCAAGGCGCCTGATTATTGCTTCCGCGTGGGGGGCGTCCGCAAGTTCTTCGTCGAGACGAAAAAGCCCTCGGTCAACGTCAAGGACGACCCCAGCGGCGCCTTTCAGCTTCGTCGTTATGCATGGACGGCGAAGCTGCCGCTGAGCATTTTGACCGACTTCGAAGAATTTGCGGTCTACGAGTGCTTGCGGCACAAGCCGCACCAGAACGACAAAGCGTCCCGCAACCGGATTCTCTACCTGAAATACACTGAGTACGCCGACCGGTGGGACGAGCTGACCTCGCTGTTCTCGCGCGAAGCCATTCTGAAAGGCGCGTTCGACAAATACGCCGACACAAATGGAAAAAAACGCGGCACCGCGGAAGTCGATGCCGAGTTCCTGAAAGAAATTGAGGCCTGGCGCGACCTGCTCGCGCGAAACCTCGCGGTGCGCAATCCCGAGCTTTCGCAGCGCGACCTGAACTTCGCCGTTCAGAGAACAATCGATCGGATCGTGTTCCTGCGAATTTGCGAAGATCGCGGCATCGAGAAATCGGGGCAATTGCAGGCGCTGACCAACGGGCCGAAAATTTACCAGCGACTGTGTCGACTCTTCGAACACGCCGACGACCGCTACAACTCAGGCTTGTTTCACTTTCAAAAAGAGCGAGATCGACGCGAACCGCCCGATGAGCTGACGCTCTCGTTGAGCATCGACGACGGCACGCTGAAGCAAATCATCCACAGCCTCTACTATCCCGACTGCCCGTATGAGTTTTCCGTCCTGCCGGCTGACATTCTGGGGCAGGTGTACGAACAATTTCTCGGCAAGGTCATCCGGCTGACCAAGGGGCATCAGGCCAAAGTTGAAGAGAAGCCGGAAGTCAAAAAGGCGGGCGGGGTATTCTACACCCCGACCTACGTGGTGCGGCACATCGTTGAGAACACGCTGGCCGCATTATTGGAAGGGGCGAATCCGCAACACGTCGGCAAGATACGAATCCTCGATCCCGCCTGTGGTTCAGGTTCATTCCTGATCGAGGTGTATCAAACACTGGTCGACTGGCATCGCGACTACTACGTGGCCCACGGCCCGAGCCGCCATGCCAAGCAGGTTTACCAGGGATCCCGCGGCGGCTGGCGACTGACGACGGCCGAGAAAAAGCGGATTCTTTTGAACAACATCTACGGCGTCGATATCGATCCACAGGCGGTCGAAGTGACGAAGCTATCGCTGTTGCTCAAGGTCCTGGAAGGAGAAAGCCAGGAATCGCTGAGCCGACAGCTTCGCATTTTTCGTGAGCGAGCCCTGCCCGATCTGGAAAGCAATATCAAATGCGGTAACGCCCTGATCGGTCCAGATTTCTTCAACGGCCGGCACATGGGTTTGATCGAAGACGACGACCTGATGCGCCTGAACGTATTCGATTGGGCCGCCGAGTTTCCCGAAATCATGCGTGCCGGCGGTTTCAGCGCCATCGTCGGGAACCCGCCGTACGTGCGCATGGAACTGTTCAAAGACATCAAAGACTATCTGCGAAAGCACTATGCTACGCACGCCGAAAGAAACGATCTTTACGTCTATTTCATCGAGAGGGAACTGTCCCTGCTCCGGACCGGCGGCCGGCTGGGAATGATCGTTTCGAATAAGTTTATTCGCGCAAATTATGGTGAGCCGCTGCGCAAACACCTGGCTGCAGTCGCCACGATCGAGCGAATCGTCGACCTGGCAGGCTTGCCCGTCTTTTCGGGCGCAACCGTTCGAACGGTCGTACTGCTCGCGAAGAAGGGGCGTCAACGGGGCGCCCGTCCGGCCGTCTTGTATTCGCCCCCTCCCACGCGGGAAGAGCTGATACAAGTCCAGACGGGAACTCGCAAACTGGTCGACGTTGCCGACCCACTCGCGTACAAGGTGGCGGCACGCGAACTGGGCGAATCGGGGTGGCGACTGATTCGCCCGGCGTGTGCTGCATTGCTCGATCGATTGAAAGCAGACACCATCACCTTGCACGAATTTACCGGCGGCCGAATCTGCATGGGAATCAAGTCCGGACTGATCGACGCGTTCGTCATCACACCCCAGCAACGCCGCGCGATCATCGCCCGGAATCCCAAAGCGAGTCAGATCATCCGACCCTTTGCCCAGGGGCGCCAGATTCGTCGCTATGCGATGGCGCCGATCGACGAGTATTTGATCTACACGCATCACGGGATCGATATCGAGCCGTATCCGGCGGTCATCGAACACCTGCGTCCGTTCCGCGAAGAGCTTGAAGCGCGGGCCACCCAGCAGCAGTGGTACGAGCTGCAACAGCCGCAATTCGCGTATGTTTCGTTCATGGAACAGCCGAAAATCATGTTCCCGGACATCGCCACCGGCTGTCGCTTCGCGCTCGACACCGAGGGCCGCTTCGGGGCCAACACCGTCTATTTCATTCCGCTTAACGACCCGGCACTGCTGGGCCTGCTCAACTCGCGGTTGGCGTTTTTCTTCTTCCAGCAAACCTGTGCTGCACTTGAAGGGCCGGGTGCAGCCTATCTGCGGTTCTTCGGCCAATACCTGGAAGGCTTCCCCGTCCGGATTCCGGCTGAGGGAACGCCCAATCACAATCGCCTGCGCGAGCTGGCCATCACGATCGAATCGCTGTATTGCGAGCATCGCGCAGCCAGGACGGCCCATCACAAAACGACCATCGAGCGACAGATCGCAGCCGTCGACAACCAAATTGATAAATTGGTTTACGCACTTTACGAGCTTGCCGAAGACGACATCCGACTCGTAGAACAGGTAGGGGATTTGGCGTCGGGCGAGATGGCATGCAAGCTGCCCGAGAGCGAGTCAAACGGGTCGGAAGTCTCCGAAGAGGCCGGCGACGACTGAAGTGATCAAGCGCCGAAACTCAGGCTGCGCTGCGGTTGTATTGCTGCCAGCCGTCCGTTTCGCCGAGTCGCTTGCGACCCGCGTTTGCGTGACGTGTGACACGCGCCGAGCAAGCTCGGTGGTGAAACGCGTCAGGCAGCTAATCTGCGCCGTCACACGGCATCGATGCAAACCATCGTCCCGTTCGTCACCCCTTATCCAGCGTCGTCCGCCCCAGCGCCACGTCGAATTCGCTGATCGCCGGCACCAGCATCGCCAGGGTGGTGAAACCGTAGGCGGCGGTCATCACGACCCAAACCCCCAGTGTGTCGCCCAACAGAAATCCGGTGATCGAATAGAACGTGAAAAACGGCAGGCAGAAGGCGCTGGCGGTCAGTGCGGGGGAAGGGTTCTTGTGCGTCAAGCTGGCCCACAGCCCCATGCTCCCGCCAAGGATGAACACCAGGAAGCTGGGCAACTGCAACAGAAACGACGAGCGGGCTTCGACGATCAGCATCATGCAGATGAACACCCCCAGGAACAGAAAGAACATCGTCCCCAGGCTGTTGCCGATCGCTGAGCGCGAATTGTCAAAACTCAAACCGGCGTGAAGACCCAGCATCGCGGCAAACACCGTCAGCAGCAGAAAACCGCCCGCCACGTAGCTGAAGTTCTCCCACGTCAGCCGCCCCTGCCAGGTGAACCACAGCAGCGCCAACAGCGGCAGCAAAATGATCTCGCGGGTGTTGTACAGCACCCCGCCGATCTTTCCGTAAATGAACTCGCGAGCCGAGATGTCGGTCACCAGCAGCAGTTCGAGCGTTTTGGCGTCGCGCTCAGAGGTCAGGGCGGTGACGGCTTGCGCGTTGACCAGCAGCAGCGAAACAAGGCCCACGGCGACGAAGGCGAACCCCTGCGGCGAGATCATCCCCAGGACATTGTCGGCCCCGGCCTGCTGCGCCCGGTAGGCATACGCGGCCATGAACCCGAACACGCACAGATAGGCCAGCTTGATGAAAATCGCTTTGCGGCCGTAGGCACTGGTGCAGATTTCCCGCCAGATGATGGGGTTATTCCAGATTTCGCGCGTCTTGGCGCGCGTGACGCCCGTTTTTGCGTCAGTCTCGCTGCGCGGGTCAGACATCGTCCGCGACGGGTTCCAGACCCGCAGCCCGAAAATCGCAATGGTGTTGGTCAGCGCGGCCAGCGCCAGCATCGCCAGCACGTAGTTCAGGGCGGGCACCGCCGCCTTCTGGGCCCGCAGTTGAACCGCCAGCGGATCGAGAATCAGCAGCATCCCGCGAAAGGGATCGGCATACGCTAAAGCACGACCCAGCGGCGAGCCGGCGCCCACGATCGCCACGGCCGCTTCGACCACTCCAATGAACAGCACCAGCCCCAGCACGCTGATCGCCAGTGTTTGAAACGTCTTCTCGCGCCAGAAGGCGACCAGCGAACCCCAACTGCCGGCAGCCAGCCCGGCTGCCGCCGACAAGCCCAGCGACCAGCCGATCTGCTCGAGCGAAATCCCCCCGAGGATATAGATCATGGCAAACACGGGGGCCGAGGCGGCAATCAGCACGGCCACCGGCAAAAGGCTGGCCAGCAGTTTTCCGAGAACCAACTCGCGATTCCACAGGTCGGTCATCAGCAACAAAACGAGCGTTTGCCGATCTTTCTCCTGCGCGACCCGACTGGCGGCGAACAACGGGGCAAAAAACAAAACCAGCGCCAACTGCACCATCGAAAACAACTGAAACAGCAAGTGCCCGAAGCGGGCGACATCGCCCAGGTTGCGCACCTGCTGCCAGCCGAACGTGGCCTGCCCCGCCGTATACATCAGCACGAACAAAGCGCCGACATAACCTGCGCGCAGTACGAAATGCTTCAGGTGCCGCGGCGTCGTCAAAACCTCGCGGCTGAAAATCGGACCGGCAAACAAGGGGAAAATCCTCGGGGAACTTCAGGAATCGTGGGGACGCACAGCTCGTACGCCCGAATCGGCGGGAGCGTGGGACACCACCGATCGGAAGCCACACACCACAAATCGGGCCGCAGAATGCGTATTATAGAGACATCGGCTGCGGTGGGAACTCACTCGCAGCGGTCGGCAGGTCCAACCAGCGGCGGGGGCTGATTCGACCGGTCGTCAAGCGGTCCGAAGGTGTTTAGAATAATAGTTCGAAGCGCGCCGCCGCTGGCCGGAGCCGCGCCCCGGAAGGCCCGGATGTCTGCAATTTCGGTCGATGATTTTCTGGAACTGTTGCGGCAGAGCCATGTGCTCTCGGCCGAGCAATGGACGCTGCTGCGCCGTGACATCGTCCCGGTGAAGGCGAAGGGGCTTTTGCGGCGATCAGGATCGAACGCCGTCGTCGCCACGCCCCCTCCACAGACGGCTGACGAACTGGCGCAGCGCTTGATCGACCGGGGCTGGCTGACCCGCTGGCAGGCCGACATGCTGATGCTCGGCCGCCCGACATTGTTTCTGGGCAAGTACCGGCTGCTCGAATGCATCGGTGCCGGGGGCATGGGGGCGGTGTTCAAGGCCCAGCAGGGCCAACTGGGGCGCACCGTGGCGCTCAAAGTCATGGCGCACGACATCGTCCAGAATCCGAAGGCGATCGCCCGGTTTAGAAACGAGATTCAGGCGGTCGCGGCTCTCGATCATCCGCACATCGTGGCGGCCTACGATGCCGACTGCGTCAAGAAGGTTCACTTTCTGGTGATGGAGTACGTCGACGGCCACGACCTGGGGTGGTACGTCAACGAACAAGAACACTTGCCGATCGGCTGGGCCTGCGAGTGCATCCGTCAGGCCGCGCTGGGGTTGCAGCACGCCCACGAGTGCGGGATGGTTCATCGCGACATTAAACCGACCAACCTCCTGGTCGCGCGCGACATCGATAGCGACCGCCCCCTTGTGAAACTGCTCGATCTGGGTCTGGCGCGATTCACGAGCGAATCGGGGCCGGAGGAGACCGATGGCGATGCGCCGCGACGGGTCGCCGCCGGTCTCACGCAGGCCGGGCAGGTGCTGGGTTCACCCGACTACATGGCCCCCGAGCAGGCGGCCGACACGCGCCGCGCCGACGCCCGCAGCGATATTTTCAGCCTGGGCTGCACTCTGTTTCGGCTGCTGACGGGACAAGTTCCCTTTGCCGGAGATTCGATCGCCGAAAAGATTACAGCCCGGCAACAGGGATCGCCGCGGCGGCTGTCAAAATTGAGGCCCGAGACGCCGCCGCAACTGCGGGCCGTCGTGGCGAAAATGATGGCCCGCGACCCGAACGAGCGCTATCAGACGGCCCTCGAAGTCGCCGAAGCCCTGTCGCCGTTTACCGGTCCCGAGGGGCTGCCATTGCCTCTGGCCTTGGCGGCCAGGGGCGAGCGGTCGTCGGCCAGCAGCCTTTTGCCGCTGGGCGACCCGCGCCTCAAGCAGTTTTTCGACCACCTCGAGACGCGGGGCGATGACGACAGCCCGACACGGGCCAGACGCAAATCAAAGTGGCGACGAGTCGGGTGGAGCCAGTTCGCCCGGCTGGCGATCGGCGGCCGGACCCGAATCGTACTGGCGGCGAGCATCATCTCTACGCTGGCGGCGATCGGCCTCTGGCGATGGGTCGGTCAAGTCACGCTGATCGTCGATTGGCCGGCCGAGCTGCGTCACGAAGGGACATTCACCGTCGATAGTCGGCCGGTCGGGATTCCCGCCGGTGGCGAATTAACCGTGAGCGGCCGATCGGGCACGTGGGACGTGCGGATGACGCGCCCCGGCTACGAAGCGATTGATACATCGCTGGCGATGACCTTCGGCGAACGGCGGGTGTTCGTGCCCGAGTGGCATCCGACGTCGGCGACGGTCCGCCAACGAGAGATGTACGCCCTGGCACAGCGCGCAACTCCCTTGAAGAACGCCGATCGGCCGGGCGTGTCGATGGTCGAGTTGCGCGACGATCTCATTCGATTTCGAAGCAAGTCGTTGGGCAGCAGCGAGTCGGTCGAGGCAACCCGCCTGTTGGCTGAACTTCCTTCGCCGCTCGATCGACTCAGCCGCAATCAGATTCCTGAAGCCGCACTGCGGCAGGCCGGGCTGGGCAAGGCCTCGATGGCGCCGCCGACGCTCGTTGGAATTCTGGGAGATGGCCGGCTCAATTTCTGGGATCGCGTGACATCGGTGTCGGTCAGTCATGATGGTCGTTTGATCGCGGCTGCCGGTAAAGACGGAACCGTGCGTATTTTCGATCGCCAGACATCGACGATCCTGCATGTGTTGCCCCTTTTGATCGAGCCTCGAGAAGTGCTGTTCAGCCCGGTCGACGAGACACTGGCCATTGCCGGCGACCGCAAAGATGTTTTGCTGTGCGATGCCCGACGAGGCGAAATCGTTTCATCGTTTCCCGGAGCGATGGGACCCCTGGCCTTCAGCGCCCAGGGTCAATGGCTGGCAGCGCACGCCCGGCGCAATAATCAGATCGTCGTCTATGAGACGTCGAGCGGCCTTGCCCGTCACAATCTGCCCGGTTCTTCCAGCGGCGATCACCGATCGTTGGTTTTCAGCCCCGATGCCGCGCGGCTGGCTGTTTACACGAGCGATCAATCGATTCTGCTCAGGGATCTCGCCGCCGACCGCGATCTGCATCGATTCCCGCGAACGCAGTGGCCGGAATTCAGCCCTGATGGGACGCTGCTCGCGACAGGAAGCAGCGAGGGCGATTTGAAGCTTTGGGATGGTGCGACCGGCGCCTTGCTGCACACGCTCACGCAGGGGGGCTATCCAATCGCGTTTTCCCCCGACGGAAAGACTCTGATCTCGTATCTTCGCCAACGCGCGATCGTATGGGATCTTCCTGCGGGCCGGCAGCGGCGGGCGATTGACAACGTCCCGGTGCAAGTCGTCGTCAGCCCCGACGGCAACTGGCTGGCCGCAGCCGCACGCTCGGCATTCGAACTTAAACTTTGGAACCTGACAACCGGCGAGCTGCGATCAGCCGGTGGGTTGTCGACCGCGGTTACCGCGCTCGCGTTTACCCCCGATTCGATCAGCCTGATCACCGGCGATGCGCGCGGTGCCGTGCGGCAATGGGATCTCGCCGGTCGCGAGTTGCAGCCGGCTGACCCGACCTGGGGACCGGTTGCCGGCAGCCCTGACGGGCGATTCGCGGCGATCGCCGCCGCCGGAAAGGTCGAGGTGTGGGACCTGACGACAACAGAGCAACCGGTGCGGACACTCGACGGCGCCGCCGACGGACTCGAGGCTCTGGAGTGGTCGCCACACGGCCGATGGATCGCCGGTGCCGGCGGCACTTCGAAAACGAGCGGGTTGCGGATGTGGGATGCCGCCCGTGGAACCGCGCTGCCCTTCGATACGATCACCCCCGGGAATGCGAGAACGATCGCCTTCAATTCGACGGGCCAGCGGCTGGTGTCAGGCAATGACGACCACGCGTTGCGCGTCTGGGACGCCGCAAAACGCAGCAGCCTGCAAACGATTCAAGCGCTGACCGACCTCGCCGTGGCCCTGGCCCTCGACAGTGACCGGCACTGGCTGGCCGCCGCCGATCGCGACGGCCAGGTCGTGCTTTGGAATCTTGCCGAGCACCGCGCTCGAACGCTTGAATCGCCGCCAAAAGCCGGGATTCACAGCCTGGCGTTCAGTCCTGGGGGACGGCACCTGGTTGCGGCCGCCGCCGCGGGCGTACTGACCTGGGACGTCGAAACGGGGAAGCCCTCCCGGGTGTTGAGAACCAAGCCCGGCAATCCCTCGTCGTTAAGCTTCAGTCCCTCGGGCGATCGTCTGGCCGCGGTCGGAAATTCGGGTACGCTGTGGCTGTGGAAATGGGAACACGGCGAGGTTCCTTCGGACGAGCCCGACGAGATCTACAAGATCGGTCCCGCGATGGGCCTGGTCCGCCGCGTGTACTGGAGCCTCGACGGCCGACACGTGTTGACCGTCAACGGCAACAGCACGCTGTACGTGCTGCGGTTACCCGGCGAAAAACCGGAATCGGAGTGACGCCGGCCGTTCGTTCTGTATCAACCCGGTTTATTCACGCTGATGTAGGGTGGGACCAGCAAGCCGGGAACGACTATGGGCCTTCACTTTCTGAAAACAGTCTCGAACCAGACCAGCGTGTTGTGTCGTCATTGAGCGGCTGGCGCAGGCCCACCATTCGGGTTCCAATGCGATGCGACCCGAATGGTGGGCCTGCGCACGCTGCGCGAGCTGGTCCCACCCTACATGAATAGGAAGCGACCCCCCCTGCCCCCCCTTCGTAAGGGGGGGAGAAACGGCGACCGCTGCGCGGTCGGTTTGTTGTTGGCGACCGACCTCCTGTCGGAATGGGCGTCGCCGCGAGCGGGCGCGAAGCCCCGATGGTCGTCAGAAAGCGCCGGCGGCACTCGCGAAATGCCGGTGGCAGTCACGAAGCGCCGGCGGCAGTCGCGAAATGCCGGCGGGCCGCCGGCGCGTCAACCGCGAAGCGGCCCGTCTTCTCCCCCCCTTAGCAAGGGGCCTGTTGATTTAGTCGACTTCCCTACGAATTCGCCGTTGGGGCCCTGGTCAAACTGATTCATTCAAAGATATAACGACGGATCGACGCCGGCAGCATGGCGCGCGACCGTTCCACGCAGGATGAGAG
>SIAF01000179.1 GCA_009691905.1 Planctomycetaceae bacterium
GTCGTGTCATGCACCACCAGCACCACCGACTCTTGGCAGCAGGCGGTGGCGGTGGAAACCGAAAACGTACGTTCAATGATTTTGGCTTCGACTCGCGGATTGTTCAGGAAATCATAAGCGGCCTTAGTCGCCACGGGAGAGCCACTCCCGTACGGAATCGAATCCGCCGATCTGGAGGCCTTTGTTCCCATCATGTACGCGAATCGTCTCTGGTGTCGTTTGTGCTCGATTACTGCACGGTCGTGAAAGGCATTTTGACCAACGATCAAGGGGGACCGCTGCACCCGCCGGGGATTCGCATAGCGGAGGCGCTGACGTCGGTGCGGCAATCCCTGGAGCGCAACCTGCGAGCGAAAAAAGGGGGCGCGCGGAAAGCTCGTTGAAGCGACTGGCAGGTTGCAGCCACAATACCCGCTTCCCATCATTTCATGAATGACGGCGTGCCAGAGATTGTTCCGTCGGCAAGACTTGCCCACGAACTTCCGGACGATCGCAAATCGCACGCCGAATGCCATGCCGCCGCCCGGAGGACGTCTACCACGCCGTCCAGCCGCCGTCGACGACCAGATTCTGGCCGGTGACGTAACTGCTGGCGTCGCTGGCCAGGAAGACGACGGCCCCTTTCACCTCGACCGGGCGGCCCATGCGGCCCAGGGGGCTTTTCGTACACAGCCGCTCGACCATCGCGCGCGACACGCGTTCAGGGGGAAACGGGCCGGGACTGAGGCAGTTGACCCGCACGCCGTCTTTGGCCCAGTAGATCGCCAGGTGCCTGGTGAGGTGGATGATGCCCCCTTTGAGCGTGTGATACGCCACCGGACTGGCGGCACAGATCCCTTCGTACGCGTCAGGATACGAGGCCACCATTCCGTACATCGACCCCAGCAGAATGACGCTCGCGCCGCCGCCGCGCTCCACCGCGTGATTTCGCACGAGCCGCGCCAGTTCGAAATAACCGGTGGCATTCGCGAGCTGGCGGGTAAACTGCTCGGGCGTCACGGTCGTCCAATCGTCGGCCTGCGCGTCGTGGCCGTTGTTCACCAGAATGTCGACGCGACCCGTCTGCTGCAATACCTCGCCGAACGAGCGTTCCAGCATTTCGGGCTGCATATGATCGAGTTCGACTCCAAGATGGACTGGCAGGTGCTCGGCGTCTGCGGCGCGCGGGAGCGTCGCGGCTGTGTCCCGAGCACGCAGCAGATCGCGGCTCGTGACGACAACCCGCGCTCCCGCCTCAGCCAGTGCCCGCGCCATCGCCGAACCCAGATGCCCGGTGCCCCCCGTAATCAAAGCGACTTTGCCCGAGAGATCGAACAGTTGCTGGACGGTGAGTTCGGTAGTCATCATGTGTTCTATTACGGTTGAAGAAAGTGAACCACGGATCACGCCGATGACACGGATGCGCCATCAGGCCAATGTAGTCTTCATCACTCCGTGTGAAGAGTGCGACCGCTGACATTCACCGTTGAGGTAATCGCACGGATTTGGCCGTCACAGTTGTTGGCATCGACCGGGACGCACAAGCTTTGCGATTGCCCGAATCTAAATTTTCACGTCCCGAGACTCTTCACGCGGAGCGATGAAGACTACTTTGGCTGAATCGTCTGCCAGCTTCGGCTCTCGACGCTGGCCAGCGCGGCGAGATTGACGCGCAGCGTCTTGAGTCCCTCGTCGAGCGTACACAATACGGGCCGGCGGCCTTCGACGGCGTCGAGAAACGCATGCGCCTGCGTTATGAACGGGGTGTCGCGTTCCATCACGCCAAATTGTTGTTCCTGCCATTCACTTCCGGGCGAACTCATCGTCAGCAACCGATTGCGATGTGCTTCCCAGCGCAGCGTGCCGCGCTCGCCGGCGATTGTCAGCGTCATCTCGTTCGGCGCCTGGTGCTGGTTGAGGGCGTAACTCGCCAGAACCGGGCCATGTCGTGCCAGCAGGTGAACGGTATCTTCGACCTCGACACCCGGCAGGGCACAATGCGCCGCGTCGGCGACCAGCGAATCGACCGGGCCCAGCAGCCATTCTCCCGCATTGACGACATGCGTCAGCGCGTCCTGAATCGCCCCGCCCCCGGTCGTTCGGTCGCGATAATAGATCTCGCGATAGGCCGGGCGATACGTGGGAAAGTGCTGGCCGCAAACCGCCACAAGCTGCAATGGTCGACCGATGACACCCGTATCAAGAGCGGCTTTCATCGCGGCGAGTGCTGGAAGGGCCCTGTAGACATAGGCGATGCCGGTCGTCACACGCCGAGCATCAATCAAATCACGCAGGCCATCGACGCCGGCAACGCCGGTACTGAGCGGTTTTTCGATCAGGACCGAGATTCCCGCGTCAATCAATCGAAGGGCCAGCGGCACATGCGTGTGCGCTGGAGTGGCGACGACGGCGAGGTTGGGCCCAGAGGCGAGAGCGGCGTCGAGCGACGAAAAGCCGGTCACGCCGTATCGCTCGGCAACCGCGTTTCGCAAGCCCTCCTGGATTTCAACAATCGACGGCAAAGCCCGCTCGGTCGCCTGGAAGCAGCGAACGTGCCGTTCGCCGATCGATCCCACGCCGACGATCAGGACATTATGCTTGTGCATTCCGTCGTGCGATTCAATCAGGCGGTAAGGGACGGGGCGGCAGGACGACGATGGCCAGCGCGAGGCCTGCCACGAGGATCAGTGCGCAAGCCAGAAAACTCAGACGAAAGGCGGACGACTGCGAACCGCCCAAGCCGGAATCGGCAATCAGACCGAACAAGGCCCCGGCGGGGCCTGCCGGAACCATCATCATCGTCACGTACGCCATGTTCCGCCGCAAATCGCGGGGACGCGACGCCGACAAAATATAGTTCGGGGCATACACTCCGATCAGTTCGCCCGCCCCGTAGATTCCAAACGCGAGCAAATACCAGTGGCCGGTGGCAAACATCGCCCAGATCTGGGCCGCCACAAATAAAAGGCCGGTCGCAATGATTCCCGCGCGCGGGTTCGACCGCGTGAGCCACCAGCCCAGGAGAAATCCCGCCAGGCCTTTGAAGGCGAAGCGCAGCGCGTTTTGATATCCAGCGAATTGTTCGGGGTCGGCCGACAGGACCTCTTTCGTGTACAGGTTCATATTGGCCGTGATCGTATTGCCGACGTACAGCAGGATCGTCACGACCGTCGACCACAGCAACACGGGCTGGCTCAAAAAATCGCGAACCCCGCCCCAGAGGGCCACACGCTGCGGCGATTCGGTGTCGGACGGAATGACCAGACGCGTTGCCGCCAGCGCCGCCAGCAACATCGCCGGAACCCCCAGACCAAACACCAGGGCAAAATTCGAAGGCGATTCCAGAGGCTCGACGCGAAACCCCGCCATGGAACCCGTCAGCACAAACTGCGACCCGAGTGAGCCGAAAAAGGCCAGGAACGGCCCGGCTCCGAACGCCAGACCGACGGCGGCAGCCCGCCGTTTCTCGCTCGCCCCGCGACCAATCGCCTCCCACAGCAGGGCAATCGCCGTCGGCATGGCGGCCCCGCTGATCGCCCCTTGCAGGATCACGGCGTTGATGCGTGTCGCGTACGAGACAGGCAACACCAGCGCCAAAGCCACCAGCGCCAAAGCAGCACCGGTGGCCAGATAGCAAACAACCAGCGTCGGCTTAAGGTACTGGACTCCCGGCAGCAGGCAGGCCAGCAGGACCGGGGTGAACGTCATCACAAAGAAGACCGTCTCCGGCAGATTGGCGACCGTCCGCGAGGCATCCATCCGGTTGAGCAGGGCGCTTTGCGTCAGTCCCACATACAAAACCGGCGCCGCAAGGTATTGCAGACCGGTGCATGCCGCGAAAACCAGTACGTTGCGTTGTTGCCCGGTTGCATTCAAGGGATGTGCGGCCGGATCGGCAGTCACGGCAAGGCCAGAGGCAGTTGCCGTCGTCGAGTTGTCGGGCATCAATCGCACCACCGGTCAGGTTCGGCCGAAGAGAACAAATCACTGGACGGGCATGCCCCTTTGCCCACTACGCCTTTAGCGGCAAATCAACCGCCAGACCGGTCCGAGCTGAAATCAGACACGCCTCGCAGATCTCGACCGCAGCCCGCCCTTCGGCTCCACCGACCTTCGGCGGGCGTCCTTCGCGGATACTGTCAACGAACTCCTGCACGACGCCGATGTGCGGATACAGCCGGATCGGCGATTTGGGTTCTTTGAGATAGTCGAATCGTTCGGGAGTCTCGATCCGCTCCCACTTGTCGTCCTTTCCCAGGTCGAGGTACTCGAAGTTCTCGAGATCGATCATGCCGTCCCGTCCGGCGACCTGAAAACGCACCTCGCTGGAGGGAAAACCGGGTGTCGGCAGTTCCGAAGTGATCCACATGTGGCCCATCGCCCCGTTGTCGAACACAATCTGGGCCATCACACTTTGCGCGGCAGCGGGCAGATCACTGAATGTGTTGACCTGCGCAAAGACCTTGACGGCATTGGCACCGGTCAACCAGCGGAGAAAATCGGTATTGTGCGTGGCCATGCCCATGAACAGGCCGCCGCCGGTCGGTTCGTTCATCCATTGCCGCGTTGTCGAAATCTCGCGAGTCACCGTGATCGGAAAGCTCGAAGTCGTGCGGACCATCCACACCGGGCCGATGGCCCCCTCGTCGATCAGTTGTTTGGCACGTTGGGTGATCTTGCGGTAGCGTTCGGTTTTGACGACCGCCAGATTCACTTTGGCAACCCGGCAGGCGGCGATCATCGCGTCGCAATCGGCGACAGAGGGCGCCATCGGCTTCTCGGCCAGGACATGCTTGCCCGCGGCGGCCGCGGCAAGCGTCAGATCGCGGCGATACTGGTCGGGAGTCGCCAGAATCACGGCGTGAACGTCATCGCGGCTCAAGAGCGCCTCGACTGAGGCTTCGCCCGGGACGCCGTACTCGCGAGCCAATTCGGCGCACCGGGTTCCCCCGGCGATCGCGACCAGATTCGCCCCCTGGACATGGCGCGTCACGGCTTCGGCGTAGGTCAGCCCCATGAACCCGCTGCCAATCATCCCGATCCCAACAGTCTTCATAATGCACTGCCATTGACGCGGACGGATGCCGCGATACGGCGCGGGACGAACTATCGGGCCATCGCCATTTTTTGTTCTTTTTCTTCGCGACGACGGATGACGACTTCTTCCTGAATCGACTTGGGAACCTGCTTATAACGATTGAACTCCATCGTGAACGAGCCTTTGCCCTGCGTCATCGAGCGCAGTTCATTGGCGTAGTCGAACATGGCGGCCAGCGGGACTTCGGCGCGCATGACAACGTTGCCCTGCACGACATCGCTGGAACTGATGATGCCGCGCTTGCTGGAGAGGTGCCCCGAGATCGAGCCCTGATACTCTGAGGGAGCTTCGACTTCGAGGTTCATAATCGGCTCGAGCAACACGATGCCGGCCTTTTTGAGCGTATCGCGCATGCAATTAAAGGCACAGATGTTGAAGGCCATTTCAGACGAATCGACATCGTGGTAGCTGCCGTCTTCGAGCACCATCTTGACGTTCACGACTTCACACTCGCACAAGGGACCTTTGGGCAGCGCCCGCTGGAAACCGGCGTCGACCGGTGCAATGTACTCGCGAGGAATGCGGCCTCCGAATACTTTGTCTTCGAATTCGTAGGGTTCCGGCGAATCGGCAGGCAGCGGCACGAGCCGCCCGACGATGTGCGCGAACTGACCCGAACCGCCGGTTTGTTTCTTGTGTTTGAAGTTGAACTCGGTTTCGCGAGTCGGAGTCTCGCGATACGCCACGCGCGGCTCGCCGACGATGCAATCGACTTTATACTCGCGGCGGATGCGCTCGACATAGATTTCGAGATGCAACTGACCCATGCCGGCGATCAGCGTCTGACCGGTTTCTTCGTCGCTGGAGACGCGAAACGTCGGATCTTCGCGGCGGAAGCGTTCGAGAGCCTTCGACAGCTTGTCGGCTCCCTCGCGTTTGACCGGTTCGATCGACAATTTGATCACCGGCTCGGGGATGAAAATGCTCTCGAGGGCGTAGTCGACCTTGTCGCCGCAGAAGGTATCGCCCGAGGCGCAGTCCAGGCCGACTGCGGCCACGATATCGCCCGCTTCGGCGAAATCGAGGTCTTCGCGCTGGTCGGCGTGCATTCGCAGCAGTCGACCGATGCGGACGCGGCGGTTGAGCCGGGTATTGGTGAAGCTGTCCCCCTTCGTGACTTTGCCCTGATAAATGCGAATAAACGTCAACTGGCCGAACGGTTCTTCGACTGTCTTGAAGGCCATGAACACCGCCGGGGCATCGGGACGGGCCTCAAGTGTGACCTTCACCGGTTCGGGCTTCGTCGGCGGTGCGGCTTCATCCCCCTCGCCGGCAGTTGCCGCGGCTTCTGCGTCGGACGCAACGGCTGCCGCGACTGCGACGGCCTTCGCCTTTTTCGACAGGTCGGTGGCTTCAACAACGCGATCGAGCGGACTGGGCAGGTACGCGATAATTGCGTCGAGCAACTCCTGCACTCCCTTATTCTTGTAGGCCGTGCCCATCATCACCGGCGTCACATTTTGTGCCAGCGTGGCCTCACGGATCAGCGGGATGATCTCGTCGGCAGCGATCTCGCGCTCTTCGAGCAAGGCTTCCATCAGGCGGTCGCTGAAGAGCGACAGCGTCTCGAGCATTTGCGCCCGTGCGGCTTTGGCTTCGGCGGCGAATTCTTGCGGGATCGCTTCACGGCGCACGATTTCGCCGCTCACCCCGTCAAAATACACGGCCCGCATCTGCACCAGGTCGATGACCCCCTGGAACCGTGCTTCGGCGCCCATGGGAAGCTGCAGGGGCAGCGGCGTCACCCCCAGCTTCTCTTTGACCTGAGCAATGACTTTGGCCGGGTTGGCACCGGTGCGGTCCATCTTGTTGATGAACGCGATGCGGGGAATGCGGTAGCGCTTCATCTGGCGGTCGACCGTCAACGACTGGCTTTGCACTCCGCCGACGGCACAAAGTACGAGAATCGCCCCGTCCAGAACGCGCAGACTGCGTTCGACTTCGACCGTGAAGTCGACGTGTCCCGGCGTGTCGATGATGTTGATGCGGTATCCCCCTTCCCATTCGACCCGGGTGCAGGCGGAAGTGATGGTGATGCCGCGCTCTTTCTCAAGGTCCATGTAGTCCATCGTGGCGCCGGCACCGTCTCCCTTGACCTCGTTCATCCGGTGAATACGACCGGAGAAGTACAGGATGCGCTCGGTCAGCGTGGTCTTGCCCGAGTCGATATGGGCGGAGATGCCGATGTTTCGAAGTGTTGCCAGGTCGCTCATGGACGATTCAGGGGGAAAATGGAAGCAGAAACCGGTTCAGCCGCAACGGACGGCCCGCTTGAACGAAATCAACTTGGACGCAATCAACGTGTGAAGTTTGCATGAAATCGTGTCGCTTTGGGGCTGGACTCGCACTGCGGCGAGTGACAACTCGGCCCAGGAGATCCTTCCCGACAAGTTGAAGCGGCTGCTTCAGAGGCGAGGGTATTTGGCGGGGAGGCGTTTCCTGAGGCTAGCGACCAGCTAAAACCGAAGATAGTCCTTTTTTGGACGTTTCTTCATGGGGCGGCGCTCAGCTTTCAGGGAGAAAACATCAGGAAACGGCGTCTGTCCTCTAAGATGACCCGCGAGCGTCAGGCCTTCCACGGGGAGTTCAGACCCCCATCGCTCGAAGTCAAATGAACCTAAGCCCCCTTGTTTCAGGATGACCACAGGCCAGCCGAATCTTATCGCCTGGACTGGATTTAGGAAAGAGCAATCCGCCGGAAAATCGGGAAAGACCGCATGAGCTGCCCAAAGATCGCAGGCGTCCCGGGCACCGGAAAGCGGGCGCTAGTTGCTTTCAATTATCGCTTTGCGAACAGTCGTCATCGCGGTCGAAATCGTGCCGTCTTTCCGCAGATTTTTCGGAATAAACGGGGTAAACCGCCGCAAGCGGACAACCCGTCGTTCCCGATCGGCCAGTTGATTTCGGGACTTCGCGCGCTAGAATACAGCACGTGAGCAGCCGGATGCTGGATGCTTGTGGTACCTGCCCCACCGCAAGTTTCCTCCCGGCTGTTTGCGTTCTTTGTGTTCGCGTGCTTGTCGCGCACCCGACGAACCGTGTCGGGTTCGATTGCGATTGACACAAGGCCGGGCTCCGTAGATTATTCGCGCGTCGCAGCAATGAAGGGCATTGAGTATGGCGGAAAATCTCGCGGGAGTCCTGCGTCGACTGGGACGCCCGAGTGTCCTTGTGCTCGGGGATGCAATTCTCGATCGTTATATCTGGGGCAACGCCGAGCGGGTGAGCCAGGAGGCGCCCGTCATCCTGCTTCGGGCCGATCACGACGAGACCCGTCTGGGCGGGGCCGCCAATGTCGGCAATATGTTGCGCGGCCTGGAAGCGAAGGTTCGACTGGCAACGGTCGTCGGCGACGACCCTCACGGAGCGGTCGTCCGAGCCGAACTCAGCCGCGCCGGGGTCGATGACGCTCTCGTCTTCTCAGATGCGTCCCGCCCGACGACGGTCAAAGAACGCTTTATGGGTCGGGCGCAAAACCGCCATCCCCACCAGATTCTGCGCGTCGATCGGGAAGTTCGCGAGCCGTTGTCGGCCGCGATGACGGCACGGTTCCTGCCCCCCTTGCTGGCGGCGATTCCCGATCATGATGCGGTGCTGATCTCGGATTACGGAAAGGGGGTTTGCACTCCTGAAATCATTGCTGCCGTGATTGCGACGGCGCGACAGGCGCGCGTGCCGGTGATTATCGATCCACGCCCGGGTAGCGATTACAGCTTGTATCGCGGCGCGACGGCTGTCACACCCAACCGGCTGGAAACACAACTGGCCACGGGACTTGAAATTCGTACCGGCGACGAGGCCATTGCCGCCGGTCGGCAGCTCTGCCGTGAAATCGAGCTCAATCATGCCTACGTCACGCTCGATAGTGACGGAATCGCGGTGATTGAAGCCAAAGGCGAGGCCCGGCTCGTCCCCACCCGCAAGCGGCAGGTCTATGACATCACCGGCGCCGGCGACATGGTTCTGGCAACAATCGGAGTCGGGCTGGCCGCGGGGATTGCCCCATTCGAAATTGCCCGACTGGCGAATATCGCCGGAGGATTGGAGGTCGAGCGCGTCGGCGTCGTCCCCATTACCCGCGACGAGATGCTTGCCGATATTCAGGCGAACGACCGCAGCGGCCGAACCAAAGTCTGTTCGCTGGCCGAAGTCGAGTATCAGGTTGGGGCGCGCCGTCGATCGGGGCAGACGATTGTGTTCACCAACGGCTGCTTCGATATTCTGCACGCCGGGCACGTCCAATATCTCGAACAGGCGGCCCGCGAAGGAGATTGCCTGGTCGTGGCGATCAACAGCGACGACAGCATTCGCCGACTGAACAAAGGTTCTGAACGCCCGATCATCAGCGCGCCGCATCGCGCGATCATGCTCGCAGCGCTGGAGGCGGTCGATTTCGTCGTCGTCTTCGACGAATCGACGCCGCATGCCCTGCTCGACCGGTTGCGGCCCGATCTGCTCGTCAAAGGAGGCGCTTATCGCCACGACGAAATCGTCGGTTGGGAGCTGGTCGAATCGTACGGCGGCGCGGTCAAGGCCCTGAGCCACGTACCGGGCCTGTCGACGACGGGAATCATCGAGCGGTTGCAGCAAACGGCCGACGTTGACCCACCCCCCAAAAAGTAACGCGCTCGCCGAACAAGCGGGGCGCGACTGTCCCAACCCCTCGAGAGCAACAGGCCGCATGAAGATCGCAATCTTCTGCCCCAATTGGATAGGCGACATGGTGATGGCGACGCCCGCACTCAGGGGCGTGCGTGCGCAGTTTCCCCAGGCCCAAATCGTCGCCATCGTTCGTCCATTTGTTGCCGACGTGCTGGACGGGCTGGATCTGGTCGATCGCGTTCTGCTGCACGATCCGTCGAAGACGTCGGGGGTTGCCGAGGCGGCGGCCGGCTGGACGTTCGCGCGGCGTCTGCGTCGCGAACGCATCGACTGGGCCTTGCTGCTGCCGAATTCATTTCGCAGCGCCTGGTGGGCGAGACTCTCGGGTGCCAGGCGGCGAGTTGGTTTCAACCGGTCAGCTCGCGGCTGGCTGCTGACCGAGTCGCTTGCCCCGCGCTCGCACACCGTGCCGAACCCGGTGATTGACGAATATCTGCGTCTGGCGGGGCAATTCGGTTGCCGCCGCCTCACGCGACGAATGGAATTGGCGACGACCGCCGCTGACGAACGTCGGCTGGAGCGATTCTGGCAACGGCAGCCGGTCGGTCCCCCTCGACAACAGGGTGTGGTCTGCCTGAACCCGGGAGGCGCCTTCGGTGCTGCCAAACATTGGCCCATACCGTCGTTCGCCGAACTCGCGCAGCGCATCGTCGTCGAGTTGAACAAACGCGTGCTCGTGCTCTGCGGGCCGGCCGAGCGCGAACAGGCGCGCGAGATTGCCGCGCTGGCCGGCCATCGCGAAGTGGTCAGCCTCGCCCAGGAGCAGCCGTCGATCGGCCTCACCAAGGCCGCCATCAGGCACGCCGACCTCCTGATCACGACCGACAGCGGGCCACGCCACTTTGCGGCTCCGTTTGGCGTCCCGGTGGTGTCGCTGTTTGGACCGACGCACGTGGCCTGGAGTGAGACGTACTACGAGCGCAGTTTGCACCTTCAGGTCGACATCGAGTGCGGACCGTGCCAAAAACGGGTCTGTCCCCTGTTGCACCACCGCTGCATGCGCGACCTGACGGTTGATTGGGTGTTCAAGGCCTCCGCCCAGATGCTCGAGAAACACCCGCGTCGAGAGGTGGCCTGATGCCCCCGTCGCTGAGTGTGCCGGGTCGCACGGGGCGATTGCCAACGGGCTCTGAGAGCTTGCGCCGAGCCCCACTTCCAGCCGGTGCCGACTTGCCGCGGACGGCAACCGCCATTTTACCGATGTCCGCACAGCGAGGATTCGTTGCAATCGGTCAGCCAGACGCTCACGAGGAATTCGAGATCTGGGACGACGGCCGTCTGCACATTCATCCTCGGTTTGCGAGCTTGCTCCGAGCGAACGGTTTGACTTCGTGTGATGCGTTCTTCAACTATGAGGGGGGCGAACTCGTGCGTCGCGTCGGCACGCGCGAAACGCGGCGATTGACGCTCGAACCTCCCGCTTGCGGCTTAGCCGACACCCCAGCCGACGGCGCCGTGCTGTACCTCAAGCGCCACGGACCCCCGCGGTGGCGCGACCGGATTATGCCGTGGCTGCATTTCTCTCGACCGATCCATGGGGCGCGAAACGAATGGGAGGCGATCGGGCTGTTCGCGGCCGCGGGAATTTCCACGATGACGCCGGTTGCGTTTGGAGAAGCCGGCCCCCGATCGCTGCTGGTGACCGAGGCCTTGCCTGCGAAGTGCAACCTTCTGGAATGGGTGGCCGCCCATGCCCAGTGTCAAGCCCAGTGCCAAACCCAGTGCGGTGCTGTCTCGAATCAAAGCGGTGTCGCTGGCTTGACCTGCCCAACCCTCGGGCACGTCGGGCCGCGCGACCTGATCGAAGAAGTCGCCGAGATCGCGCGCCGCATGCACTCGGCCGGATTGCACCATCAGGACTTCTACTTAAACCACCTGTTGCTGTGCGATCGTGACGGCCGGCCGGACATTCGCGTGATCGATCTGGGAAGGGTTCGGCAGCAGTCGAATCTCGGGAAACGTTGGATCATCAAGGATCTGTCGCAACTCGATTTCTCCGCCGCCGGCTTCGATTGTGTCAATCGATTGCGGTTTTTACGGTTGTATCTGGGGCGACCATTCACGACCGACGACCGGCGGACCGTCCGCAAGATCATGGCCAAGTCAAAGCGCATTGCCTCGCACACGAAGAAGCACAGGCTGTGAGACGCGTGCGGGCAGTCCACCCGAGGGTGCGCTGCTCACCGATCGAGTGCCGAATTCGCATGCTTCCCGCGGGTCGCTTGCAGTTGACCCTCGCGTCACGACCTTGTAGGAGGGGGGCATGTCAACTCTCGCCAATGGAGTGTGTCTGACACTGGCGTCGTACCTGATCGGGTCGATTCCGTTCGGCTACGTGTGCGGACGTCTCGTGCGCGGGATCGACATTCGGCAACACGGAAGCGGCAACATCGGCGCCACCAACGTCGGCCGCGTGCTGGGGGGCAAATGGGGGCTGCTCGTGCTGGCTCTCGACGGTCTTAAAGGAATCGTCCCGGTCGCGGGGCTGACGCCGCTGCTTCTGGGCGAGCCGACCGCTGATATTGCGCATTGGCGCGTCGCGGCGGGCATCGCCACGATTCTGGGGCACATGTTTCCCTGTTGGCTCGGGTTCCGTGGCGGGAAAGGTGTCGCGACCTCCCTGGGGGTCGTGGTCTGTCTCGGGGGCTGGTCGACGCTGGCTGCCGCGGCGGTGTTCGCGGCTTCGTTCGGCATCTGGCGGTTCGTTTCGTTATCGTCGATCCTGGCAGCCGTGGCGTTCGCCGTCGCCCAGATGATCGTCTTGCAGCCGAATCCCTTCTCGGAACAGACCTGGAGTCTCGCGAGCTTCAGCCTTCTGGTCCCGCTGATGATCGTCATCCGCCATCGCGCGAACATCGCACGGCTGATCCGAGGCGAAGAGAAACCCTTTCAGCCCTCAGAAAACCCGGTGGGCGGCGGAAACAACGCGGCTCAATAGACCTCGATGTCGTTCGTCAGCGTGAGGTGTTCGCAGGCTTCGAGGGCCGCGTGGGTTGCCAGTTGCTTGGCATAGTAAGTCGCCGCACGACCGGTCACCAGAATTTCACCGGGGAGCACCGAGATCTTCAACTCGCGAACCAATCCGGTCGTTCGCTGCCGGATCAACTGCTCAACCCGATCGGCAATTGTCGGCTCAGTTTTGGGGAGCGTGTGCAGATCCATTGTTTTCCTCCCTGTCGGACATGGAGACCGTCCATACCGCGGTGCACCATCCTGCGTGAACCGGAACCGTCTTCCGAAATCCATTACATGTGCCGCGCCGACAGGTCTCGCAAAACCGAGCCGTTGCATGCACTGAGCGCTCACTCGATGCCTGCCAGACGACGATAACTTTAGCGAATGATTGACGCATCGTCAAATATATTCGGGGCTTCTGTCGCAAATCTCGTAAACATTCGTCCAACCCGTTGTGTGCTGGATTTTGATCTTGGCGAGTGACACCGGGGTGAAGTACAAGCCGCGTCATCATGGATGATGCGGTGCTGGAATTGAATGCGGATTGCGAGGTGGGAGACCAAACAGGTCTCGTGGAGC
>SIAF01000180.1 GCA_009691905.1 Planctomycetaceae bacterium
GAGCGATTCAACATCTGATCGGCACCCTCAATGACGCTGCTTTCGCGTATCCGGGGACCAAGCTGCAGCTCCATTTCACCTCCTTAGCACCGCCCGCCAATCCAAACTCGGTGCCAAAGCAAATTCCGCCAGATCAGGAGGTCTGAGACCGCGGTGCGCAAATCTGGAAAGGTGGCGAAAAGTCATATGGACTGCGGCGATTCATCGCCGCTTTCGTTCGCGGCACCGCCGCTTTATTGCCTGAGGACCGGCGCATCAATAACTGTCGCATTGTCGCCTTTCGCTCCGCGAAAGGACGCGTTCTTTCGCGGAGCGAAAGACGACACTGTTTGATGCGCCGATCCTGAGCGATCGACGACGGATACAGAATGCCGCCAATCACGATGATGGCCGCCCAGAACCCGAACGATCGTTGGTGCGACTTCCTGCCCCGATTGTCGCGTGAACACACGGTGAACACCGAACCACTGCCAGGTGAGCTTCTCCCGAGCCGCTTGCAGGATTCGATGTAACCGCTCACACTGGAAAACTGAACAGAGGTTTCCAGGAACACCACATCTGTCACGTGGGTGCGGAGCCAAAATTGCCGGGACAACCCGTCAAATCCGAGTCGGTGCCACCAACCAGGGGACGCACCTCTTTTCAAGAAAGAGCTGCCTCCCCTTTTCTCCCACGTCCCCTTTACTCCCGTCTTTACTTCCGGCCTCTCGTGCGATCAGAGCGAGTCACAGACCGTCTGAAGATGGTGACTCAGTCGCAAAGGTCACGATGATGTGGGCTACCAGGCTGTGACGTTCATACGACAGCAGATACACGTGCAGCAGGTTGGGGTTGTGCTCGTCACGGTGCATGACCGGGCCGTCAACGGCAACTTCGTGATGGTTGATCCAGCGATCCGCACTGTCCAGCATCACGCTGAAATATGGACTCTTGTCCGGCCGGTTCCCCTGCAATTCGTCGTAGGTCTGAAAGAACGGAGGTACGCCAATTCCCATTGGCATGTAAAGGCCGTCGGAATACCGGGAGATCGGGAGTTGCGGTAGCGTGGACAGGTCGAATCCGCTCACAAAAAACCGGCACGTTTCGGCAGTGTCGCGGTTCCGAAAGACCAGTTCGAGTTCATGCAATAGGCGCGACGTGGCCGGAGACTTGACATCGCGCCAAATCGCCTTGTCGAATTGTGAAAGTCGGTAGAACTGGTTCTTCCACGGATGGTGCACGCTATACCGGCCCGGCGGAATGAACGTCGCAAAGTGCACTGACGGCCCGTCGAATAAGTCTCGCCACGTCATCAAGTTCTTCGCATCGACGGTGCGTCGTTTGAGGACTTGCTCACCGGCAACAGTCAACGCCTCATCAGGATCGAACATCGCGACAACTTCTCGCTCTCGCCGGACGGTTCGCAATGCGTCCAACCTGATCGGTGTACCGACCGGGTCGGACCAGTGCTCCAACTCGTACCAATGGTCCCAGTACGACAATCCGGTGTTGTCCTCGAAGATGTCGCGGTAGTGTCCTAATGGAAACGTGAACCAGCCGTGATAGTATGTCGCCTTGCGGCCGTTCTCTTTGACGGTCAATAGAACCTCCCAGAGTCCGGCGTTGAGGCAGTTTTTTGCCAATTCCGCCGTGAACAGGTTCGCAGTCTCGAATCCGTCTCCGCCCGTGATTTCAATGTGCGGCGAATGGCGTTCGAACCGCACCTGTTGCCGATTCCACTGCCGATCGGTGAGTGCGATTCGTTCCAAGTCCTTGTCGGTCTTAGTCCAGACCGGTTCCCCTGGCGTCATCAGGCTCACGTCGACGTTGAGGAACGCGACTGTTGCTGTGTGGCTGTTGTGCGGCTCAACGACGAAATCGAAATGCGTCGAGCCACGGCGAATGAGCCGCAGCCGACGACCGGAATACTGGCACATGTGCACGCTGCGCTCGCCCGGGTCTTCGGGATACTCGGCCGCGGAATACTCGCGGACTGGAAGCAGCATCTCATCAGACGTGGCGTACCGCCCGTGCCACCAAAAGCCGGCCCAGGTCGCGCCCGTCGTCAACAACACTGCGGCCGCGATGCAAACGACCCGCCAGCGAATTCTTCGGCAAAACATCGGAAACTTCATTGCACGACCTCCCGTAGTTCAGACGAATCACTCTCTCCACCGGGATTGTAGCTCTTCGGAGAGCGGCTCGCATCGAACGGGATCGGGATCGTGCGGCCGTCGGCGGCCGCCGGGCTGTAGGCTCTTACCGCTTAAAGATTGGCGGGGCGGACATGGGACGCGGGTCAAAACGACGTGACGCCCGCCAGATCCAGCGGTGGCTGTTGATGCTTGCCGGAGAGAACTCGGCGTCATCGATCGAAGATCAGCGTTTCCTGGAAATGCTCCACGGGACGTTGTGGGGCGATCAGGGTCGGGAATGGTCGATTGACGCAGCCGATCAGCGGCTGCGGCTGAACCCTGTCGTCGTCAACGACCTCCGGGCAATTCTGGGGTTTCAACTCCTGCGCGCTCCAACTCACCACGCGGGCGAAATTCCCCATCTGTCCGGGCCGCTAACCATCCACGCGCACTATACCCGTGATCAAATTCTCGTGGGGCTTGGCCACTGGTCGCTGTCAAGGCGTCCGGACCAACGTGAAGGTGTGCTGCACATCCTCTCATCCAAAGTCGATGCGCTCTTCGTGACGCTGCAAAAGACCGAGGACGATTACTCGCCGACGACGATGTATGAGGACTACCTCATCTCTCACGACCAGTTCCATTGGCAATCGCAAAGCAACACTTCTGCAGCGTCGCCAACCGGGCAGCGGTACATACACCATCGACTGTTGGGGTACACACCGCTGCTGTTCGTCCGTGAAACGCGGGATTTGCCTTCGGGGTTGTCGGCACCGTATGCGTATTTCGGACCGTGCGAGTACCTGTCTCACGAAGGGAGTCGGTCGATGAGCATCATTTGGAAGCTCCTTCATGCCGTTCCTGCGAGATTGTTCCGTGTGATGGCACGGCAGAACGTCGGGTGACAGGTCAGAGGAGTTTAAGTAGGAGGGGACATTCTACTTTGAATGGATAAAGTAGAATGTCCCCGCCGATACGGGCTCACGGCTCGACAGTCGGCAGAAACCAGTCCGAGCGGAAGACAATTTTGTTCGTCACGCACGATATTGACGAGGCGTTGCAGCTCGCCGATCGCGTCGTTGTGATGTGCCGCCGCCCGGCGACTGTGCGTACGATCGTCGATGTCGATCTGCCGCGACCCCGCGACCTTGATTCGCCCGAATACCTCGGGAAGCGTCAACAGATTTTCTCGGCGATGGGCATCACGGCGCGGGGAGAGATCGTCGCCGAGGGGGCGAAGAGTGCAACCGACACTGCCTGCTGGCCCGGATTATTCACGTAGGGTGGGACCAGCTCGCGCAGCGTGCGCAGGCCCACCATTCGGGTCGCACCGCGTCGGAACCCGGATGGTGGGCCTGCGCAAGCCGCTCAATGACGAAACAACGCGCTGTCTGGTTCGAGAGTCTTTTCAGAAAACGAAGGCCCATCATAGTTCTCGGCTTGCTGGTCGCACCCTACATCAGCGTGAATCATCCGGGATAAGGTGCGCTGTCGTAGTCAATCGGGCACGCGGGAACCGACGATCGCGCTCGCTGCGGAATACCAGAGCAATCCCGTCCGGCAGCCAGCCTATCAGCCTGTTGAAAATGAGTCAGGCTCCGCCGAAATACATCAGATTTCGCAGTATTTATCTCTTCGCGTCGAAGCCAGTCACCATTTTCAACAGGCTGCTACGCGGCCCGTTGCTCATGCGGTGGGACGGGAATCGGCAGCGATGCTGCGTCGGACGAATTGAGACCGATGCCGGCCTGTCGAAACGATCGCTGAATGCCCGTCAGCAGTTCGTGCCGCAACGGGGCGTAGACGTCGCAACTGGCCATGTACACACGCAACGTGAAATTTTGCGTCTTGTCCGAGAACTCGTCGAACAGCGCGTGGGGCGGCGGCTGCTTGAGCACGAGCGGGTGCTGCACCGCGACCGCCAGCAGCAGATTGCGAGCTTTGTCGGGGTCAACGCCGTGCGCCGTCCGGACCACAATCGTCATGCGCGCCACGGTGTTGGATAAAGTCCAGTTGATGACCCGGCCGGTGATCAGTTCTTTATTCGGGACGATCAATTCGCGCATGTCGCCGTCGGTAATCGTCGTCGCCCGAATTCGGATGCGGGACACGGTTCCCGTCACCCCCTCGACCGAAACGATGTCGCCGATACGAACGGGCCGCTCGAACAGCAAAATCAGCCCCGACACAAAGTTGGCGAAAATCTCCTGCATGCCGAAGCCCAGCCCCACCGTCATCGCCGCAACCAGCCAGTTGAGCTGCGCCCAGCCGATGCCCAGGTGGGCGCACGAGGCAAACAACCCCGCCACGCCGATCACGTAGCGGCAAATCGCCGTGACGGCATAGCGGGCGCCGGTATCCAGCGCGATTCGTCGGAAGATCGTCAACTCCAGGGCCGCGCGGATGTTGCGGGCGGCGGCCAGCGTGAGGGCCGCAATCCCGAGCGCGGCGAGCAACCCGGCCAGCGTCACGATCTTCGCCGCATCTTCGGCGACCATCGCCGGGTCGACCCATCGAAACGGCTGAGGCCAGAGTTCAACCGAACGCATGAACTTGAGCGCGGGAAAGACGCCCGACCAGATCGCCGCCACGCCACATAAGAAGCTGACCAGCGTCGCCAGCCGCAGGAGACGTTGCACGTGGCCTCTTGGGACGCGAACCCGCCCCACCGCATCGGCCGATTGAGCCGCAATTTCGTCGGAAAGGTCGGTCTCAGCCGGATTCAACAAGGGGCTCGCTTCAGAATCGTCGACGGATGTAGCAGGCTGTTGAAAAACGGGGACTGGCTCGGGTCCACAGCACGACAACCGCTGAATCTCAAGCGTTGCGAGGTGCCTGTCCCCCTTTTTCAACACGCTGGCGGGGTTGCGATTCGACAACCGCACCCACAGCGAACACAGCGCGTGGACCGTCACCAGGGCCACGAAAAATCCCATCGTTTCCAGCGTTCGTCGCGCGAGTTGAATTGCCGTATGGTGGTATCCCGCGATCGACGCGACCGCGAGACCGATCGGGACTGCCAGGATCAACCAGTGCAGGGCGTTGGCGCGACGCAGCCGCCACGCAGCCGGTTGATCGTTCGACATTCCGGTGCCGCGCGACCCCCCCTGCCCCCCCTTGCTAAGGTGGGGAGAAGACGACTGCTTCGCGGTCGCAATGCCGGCGTCCCCAAGGGACGCTCCGAGGGACGCATCGGCAGCGGCGGCACGTCCCAGTCGCCAGACGGTGCCGGCACACACTCCCATCAGCAGCCCGAACGCCAGCCGACCGATCGTGTTTCGCGGGCCTTCGCCCGCCTGGGCTTCGGTCATCAACACGAGAAACACCAGGGGCAGGGCGGCAAACATCCCCTGCTTCAGGGCGAGTCGCCCCGCCTTGAGTTGCCGGTCGTCGCATCCGAAAAGACTTGCAGCGGCCTGGCTGCCACGCGACATTTTGCCGACATAGGCCAGCATCAGCCACGGAAGGACGATGCTCTTCAGCGAACGACCCAGGGCGGCAACAAATTCGTCAGCCTGCGGCGAAAGCGACAGCCGTGCTCCGATGAAGGCCATCACAAGCGGCCACCAGGCAGCCGCCAGAAGCGCGATTGCAACGTGGCCGGCGGCTGCGTTCCACGCGAACGCATGCAGGGCATTGATCCGGCGTCGATTGGAAAGCAAACGACGCAGACGCCAACGGCCCAGTGCCAGGGCCGTCAACAGCATTCCGACCGCTGCATACAGGCCGGTATGCGCATTTGCGTCGTCGGCCAGGCTGTGGCACGCCTTCGTCCAATGGGCGGGCCTGACGAGCCAGTCTCCGGCGGCGCGCAGTCGATCGACGTCAGCCGGCTGAGGGAAACCGGTGCTGCGAATCCAGAGGCTGTGCTCGTCGCTGAAGGTGGCGAATTCGCGAACGCACTCGACAAGCTGCCGCTCGATCGTCTCGAGTTCCATCAATTCGTCGACATAGCGGGACGTGTCGCGAATCAAAGCGTCCAGGCAGCTTCGCCGCGTTTCCAACAGCTCACGCAAGTCGCGCTGGGCCGTCGACTGTTCGGCCTCGGGGATCGCGCTATGCAGGCTCGACATCTCGACCCTCACGCGCGCGTTCAAATCGGCGAGCTTCGAGCGTTGTTCTTCATAGTCGGAAAGCAGCACGTTCAACTGCGCGACGTCGGCCGCGCGGGCGTGTTTGTTTCTCAAGGCGTCGTCGATCACCGTCAGGCCGGCGCGGTTCGTTCGCAACAGCAGGCCGATCGCTTCGGTAAAGCCGATCTTGCGCGCGCGGTCGGAGACCTTTTCGAACTGCTCCTGGAGTTCAGCCAGCCGAGTGCTCGCCGCCTCCGATTCGGCGATCGTCTCTTCGATTCGCAGCGCCAGATCGCGGCGGCCGGCGGCCAGCTCGACGTTGGCGTCGGCCATCGGGCGCAGCGCGGGATGCACCGTGTCGACGCGCTCGCGGGTCTGGGCGTACAGGCGGTCAGCCTCGCTCCGGCGGACATCGTTGACCCCCTTTTGCCAGGCGTCCAAAAGGTCTTCGGCCGCCTGCAACCCGATCGCCGCCAGGTCGCACTGCGCGGTGACCAGATCGGCCGTGGCCTCGAAGGCCAGCAGTTCCTGGCGGTGCATTTCCTGTTCCTGCCCGAGTGTGCGGCGACGCGCATGCAACAGGGTTTGCCGGGCCAGCGAGGCGGTCTCGTCGTCGTCGTCATGATCGCGGTCGAGTGCTTCCTCAACCTCGCGCAGCTCGGTCTCGATCTCTCCTTCGCGCACGGCGATCTCGTGCCGACGCTCGGCACGCCGCTCGCGTTCGTCGTTCAGTTCTTCCAGTTGCTTTCGGAGATGGTCACGGTAGGCCTCAGCCTGCGCGAGCGACTGCTGCATTTGCGTCAGCCCGCCGCTGGAACTGACGGCCGGCCGTTGACCGGCCGACGCCTCTCCGGAGATTCTTTCCAGTTCGCCTTTAACCCGCTCGAGTTCGCCCGGTGCACTCTGGCTGATTTTGACCCATTCGGCGGACTTGACCGCGAATTCGTCGGCGGCGCGAAGTTGTTCGATGGCTTTGGTATTGGTCTCGACGAGTTCATCGCGGTGCGACGCATCGATGTCTTTGGACTCACGGATCCGCTGGAGGCGGGCTTCGAGAGCCGGGATGGTCGCCGCAGCCGGCGCGGCCGAACCCGAGAGTGCCGCGTCGTCGGCCCCCCGTACATGCTGCGCTGGCGGCCCGATCGCCAGCATCATCCAGCACACCACGGCCAGAAACCGGCAACTCGACGGCGTCGCCGCAAACCGGTTCGACGTGATCGCGGGGTTGAGTTCGGGCGCAGTGTTGAGTTCAGGCAAGGGGTGCTTCCTCGGTGAACGGGAATTGACGACGGCAAAGTTGTTCGACCGTGCGGAACGCCTGTTCCGGAACGCGGCGAAGCGGGACGATATCCCGAAGTGCCGCTTCAGGGAAAGAGGAATCCGACCGCGAACCGGCGCACGACGTGGTTTGATCGGCGACCAGGCTGGTTGCAGCCGGATCCCACCATGCCCCAGCCGCTGCCGGTGGACCATTGCATCGTCGCGCTCACCGGGGAGATTCTGGCTCAATCCCCAATCGCTGCGCGACTGGTATCGATCGAGTTTTCAGTTTTCCAGATTTGCGCACCGGGGGACGTTCCAGAGACAACAGAGTCGAGTACCGCCAATGACAGACTCCACAGAGCACGTCGTGCGCACCCCGCCCCTCCCGACCTTCCCGCAAGGGGGGGAAGGAGAGTTTCAGGCAGTGGCGGGTTTGCCGGTTGTGTGATCGGCGTTGTGCGGCGCTGGGCTCGCAAAGTCCGGCCGCTCGGGCACGGCATTCCGAATGCCGTCCTGGCGGCGGTTCTACGCCAGAATTTCCCGAATGACGCGGCCGTGCACGTCGGTCAGGCGAAAATCGCGGCCGCTGAAGCGAAACGTCAGGCGCTCGTGGTCGAGACCAAGCAGATGCAGAATCGTCGCGTGCAGATCGTGCATCGTGCAGACGTTTTCAACGGCCTGCATGCCGAGTTCGTCGGTGGCGCCATAAATCGTCCCCCCTTTGATGCCGCCACCCGCGAGCCAGACGGTAAAACCTTCGGGGTGATGGTCGCGTCCGTCGCGACCGGCCGAGTGCGGCGTGCGCCCGAACTCGCCGGCCCAGACGATCAGCGTCTCGTCGAACAAGCCGCGCGCTTTGAGGTCGACGATCAGCCCCGCGATCGCCTGATCGGTATCGAGGGCGTTTTTCTCGTGCCCTTTTTTCAGGTCGCCGTGCTGGTCCCAGGTGCCGTTCGACGCGCCGGGCGGGCAGGTGATCTCGACGAAGCGGACGCCCGCTTCGATCAGCCGCCGCGCTCGCAGGCACTGAATGCCATACAGCCGTTTCGAGGGGACTGTCGCATCCAGGCCGTACAGGTTTTGCGTCGCTTCGGTCTCGTGGCTCAGATCGAGCATGTCGGGGACGAGCGACTGCATGCGGTACGCCATTTCATAGTTGCGAATCGCCGACTCGACGGCGTCGTCGCCCCCCAGCGATTTCGAGAAGGCTTCGTTCTGCGCGCGGAGCAGCCCCAGTTTCGCGAGCTGGATGCGCGCATCTTTGTCGGCCGGTGCGATGTTGTCGATCGGCGTGCCGTCGGCATTAAGCAGCGTCGCCTGATGACTGCCCGGCAGGAAACCGTTCGAGAAGGTTTCGAGACCGCCGCAGGGAACGACGCCGAAGCTGAGCACCACAAACCCCGGCAGGTTGCGGCACTCGCTGCCCAGCCCGTAGTTGACCCACGAGCCCAGGCTCGGTCGCCCGGCGTTGTTCGAGCCGGTGTGCAGAAACAGCACTCCGGAGGCGTGAATCGGCAGGTCGGCCTTCATCGAGCGAATGACTGCCAGATCGTCGGCACAGGCCGCAATGTGCGGGAACAGCTCGCTGACGGGCATGCCCGACTGGCCGTGCTGCTGAAACGACCAGGGGCTTTTCAGCCATTGGCGGGTGCCGTTGGCGGTCGGGTTTTTCGATTCGGTGAAGGGTTGTCCATCGAGTTCGGCGAGTTTCGCCTTGGGATCGAAGGAATCGACGTGCGAGACCCCGCCGTCCATGAAACAGAAGATGACGTTCTTGGCCTTGGGCGCGAAATGCCGCAGCGGCAGTTCGGCCCCTGGCTGCCGCGAGGCCGCCCTGGTCTCGGCCAACAGCCCCGAGAGCGCCAGCAGTCCGAAGCCATTGGCGGCTGTGGCCAGCATCTCGCGGCGCGTCACGGGCAACGGCCGGCGGCCCTCGCAATCGCCGGCTGAATGTCTTGATGTCGTGGGCAAGTTATGGACTCCGCGTCGGGTCACGGGATCGGGTCACGGGATCGGGTCACGGGATCGGGTCACGGGATCGGGTCACGGGATCGGGTCACGGGATCGGGTCACGGGATCGGGTCACGGGATCGGGTCACGGGATGTAGATGAACTCATTCATGTTGAACAGCGTGTGGGCCACGTCCTTCCACAGCAGTTGGTTGCTGAGCACGTCGGCCGTAGACACCTGGTACAGGTCGGCAAACTGCAGAATCGACTGCTCGAAACGGAGTTGCTCGTCGGCCGTCGGCAGGCGGCCCAGTCCCGCTTCGAACATCGCGGCGATGCGCGTGGCGATCGAATCGTCGTCGCGCGCAACCAGCCGCGCCGCCCAAACCTCGGCCTGCTGCAACACGAACGGATCATTGAGCAACGCCAGCGCCTGGGCCGGCACATTCGTCACGTCGCGTCGGCCCTGCGCCACCTTGCCACCTGGAAAATTGAAGGCTGCGAGAAACTTCGGGGCTTCCATCAGGTTGTTCTTGATGTAAATGCTGCGCCGGCCGTTGCCATCCAGCGGCCCTGGAAAGAGACGGCGATCGGCGTATTCCTTTTCGCGATAGGGCTGCACGCTCGGCCCGAACAGGCTCAGGTCCAGTCGCCCGGACGCAGCCAGAATCGAGTCGCGCACCGCTTCGGCCTCCATGCGGCGCGCCGGGTAGTGCTGCAGCAACCGATTCAAGGGGTCGATCTCCTGAGCCGCCTGCGAGGGCCGGCTGCTCAACCCGAATGTGCGGGTCAGCACCAACTCGCGAATCAGCCATTTCACCGACCAGCCTTCTTCGACGAAGCGTGCCGCGAGAAAGTCGAGCAACTCGGGATGCGACGGCAACTCGCCCACATGCCCGAAGTCGTCGACCGTGCGAACCAGGCCCGTCCCGAACAGATGATGCCAGACCCGATTGACCATCACCCGCGCCGTCAGCGGGTTGTCGGCGCCGGCGATTCGCTCGGCGAGCTCGATGCGGCCGCTGCCCGAACTCGTGAACGGGTCCAGCGACTTCGACAAAACCTCCAGGTAGCGTCGCGGCACGGTGTCGCCCGGTCGCGTACAATCGCCACGAACGAAGACCGGCTGTTCGAAGCCTGGACCGCCGTCGGACATTCCGGCAATCACGCGCGGGACCGACAGGGCCGCTTCGATTTGCCGGTATTCGGTCATGAGCGCTTCGATGCGCGGCGTTGGCCGGATCCCGTTGCCGAGCAGTTCGCGACGCAACAGCGCATCGAGCCAGCGGACGTCGTCATCGGTGGCTTTGTCGTCGGCCCACGCTTTCAGGGCTGACTCGATGGTTGCAACGTAGTGAGTCGAAAAATCGCCCAGCGACTGGGGTTCGTTTCCGGCAAACAGCGGAAGCAGATGAGTCACTTCGGGCCGGGGCGATTCCGGGGCGTCGTGCAAAACGGCGCGCGTGATGCCGAAGTACGAACGCGGGTTGGCAGCGGCTTTGTCCCAGGGGAGGCGATAGTTTTCTTTGTCGCCGCCCAGGGGGCTGAGCTGGTCGGGAAACTTGGGATTGTCGAACATCGTCATCAGCTCGGCATACGTCCGCAGGCTGTCGCGATCGTCGGGGGGCGAAAAGGTGACCCACTGCAGCTCGCCCGAGGTCAGCGCCCGATAGTTGGCATAGTTGAGCTGGCAGTTGTTCGAGACGAGCCGCACCGCGCTGCTCCGCTGACCCATGACCTGGAAGCTGATTTTCTTTTTCCCCGTCGGCAGGACCGGCGAACGGAGCGTGCCATTGAGTTTGTCGGACAGCGAATGCGTGAACCGACCCGCCGGTAGAATCGCTCGGACTGCGGCTTCGCCATCGGCATGCAGGGCAAAGTCGCCGCTACGGGTCGCCGGCTCGCGGAACGCCTGGCCCCCCAGTTGCCAATCGTCGACGTCAGGCCCGCGAAAGTCGGCGAACGAGACGAACTGCGACTGGTTGAACTCGGTCCGATCGCGATCTTCCTTCCCGACTTGTTCGGCCAGCTTTCGCCATTCGCCCGAAAACGCCGCGGGATCGGTCGCCGCGGCCCCCACCAGGATGCGCCACGGTTCGAATGGATCTTCCAGCGGCAATTTCTCGGTCGCGAGAATGGCGAGCCATTTTTCGAACCGCACCGGATCGAGTCCCGCCGCCAGGTCGTCGGCATCGACTGCTTTCGCTCGTCGGGCTTGTGCGGCGCGCATGTAGGGCGCCAACTGCCGAGCCTCGTGCAACCAGAGGGGGGCGAATTGGGTTCGCAGTTCGGCTTTCAGGTCGCGCAGCCGTTGCAAAGGTTCGGCATTCACCTCGCGTGCGTCGATACAATGACTGACCTGCCGCGAGCTGCGCAATACCCCCAGCAGTGCGTAATAATCGTCCGTCGAGACCGCATCGAGCTTGTGGTTGTGGCAGCGCGCACAGGCGACGGTCGTGGCCTGAAAAGCCTTGGTCAGCGTGTCGATTTGATTGTCGACCAGATCGTAGCCGATCGACCGCAGGCTGATGCAATCGTCGTGATTGACTTCGCCGAAGCGGTAAAACCCGGTGCCGATCGGCGACTCGTTGAATCGCCCCTCGGCATTCCATCGCGGCTTTTCCAGCAGGTCGCCGGCGATGTGCTCGCGGACGAACTGGTCGTACGGCAAGTTGGCGTTGAAGGCGCGAATCAAATAGTCGCGATAACGCCAGGCGTGGTGGACTTCATAGTTCCATTCGTTGCCGTGCGTCTCCGAGAAGCGCACGACGTCGAGCCAGTGACGGGCCCAGCGCTCTCCGAAATGCGGCGAAGCCAGCAGGGACTCGACGAACGGCTCGATGCCGCGCGACAGGCTCGAAAGCTGCTGCGGATCGGGAGGCAGGCCGGTCACGACGAGACTTAACCGCCGAGCGAGCGTGTGCCGGTCAGCCGGTTCGGCGGGGGTCAGTCGTTGCTCTTCAAGCCGGGCAAGCAGGAAGCGGTCGACGGGATGCTGCGACCAGGCGTCGTTTTTCGGCTGCGGGACAGCCGGCTTTCGCACCGTCTGGAGGCTCCACCAGTTTGACCGGCGGCGCAGCGTTTCTTCCCACGACTCGGCCGATTCGGATGGCCCCGGCGTCTCGCGCGGGTCGGGCGCCCCCCGCCTGACCCAGGTCTCAAAATCGGCAATGACCGAGGCGGGCAGTTTGCCCTTGGGGGGCATTTTCAGCGCGTCGTCGGCGTAACGAATGGCCTCGATCAATAAGCTCTCGTCGGGCTTGCCCGGTTCGACGGCCTTGCCCGAGTCGCCACCTTTTCGAATCCCCTCGCGATGATCGAGCAGCAGGCCGCCGCCGAGTTTCTTCGCACCGGCTGAGTGGCATTCCTGACAGTGCTCGACGAGCACGGGCCGGATTTTTTTTTCGAAGAACTCAAGGCCCTCGTCGTCGGCCGACGCTCCCCTCAACGGGACGCCGATCACTATCGTGAACAGCAGGCTTGCGAACAGACGACTCATGGATTTGATTCTCATGGGGTTGGCGGCAAACGTCAAGTGCCTGCGGGCGGGAGACTCTTGTTCGCCGCATCTGTCCCCGATCGCTATGATTGGGCAGACGGTGCCGTCGACAAGATAGTCGTTTGACGCAGCGGGGCCGGAATTCAGCCGTTTCGCCTGTAAAGGGTGCGATCCATTCAATCCCACATTTTTATGCGGCATTTGCAATTGGACGACTACGAATCGGCCCGTGAGTTCGGGGTAGCGTTGGAATCTGAGAGGCGAACATTGCATCCCGAACTGCGGTCCATGTGCGGCTCAAGACCGCGA
>SIAF01000181.1 GCA_009691905.1 Planctomycetaceae bacterium
ACCGAGCGATTCAACATCTGATCGGCACCCTCAATGACGCTGCTTTCGCGTATCCGGGGACCAAGCTGCAGCTCCATTTCACCTCCTTAGCACCGCCCGCCAATCCAAACTCGGTGCCAAAGCAAATTCCGCCAGATCAGGAGGTCTGACCTTGCGCTTTGCCTCTTCGCGCGAGATCCCATCAACCTGCAGGCGCCGGTCGCGTCACCGGGCTTGCAACTCGTCCAGTCGTGCTCGCAGGCTGTCGACCGCAACCCCGGCGATGAGAAACTTCTTGCGGCTGGCAGTCGCTCCCGAGACGAGGGTGATTTGCGAGCGCTTGACGCCCAGGCAATCGGCCAGCACCTCGATCAGGGCTTTGTTGGCTTTGCCTCGTTCGGGGGCTTGCGTGACGGCCACCTTGAGTCGACCGGCATGGACCCCGGCGATCCCGTTCTTGCGTGAGCCGGGTTGCGCCTGAACCGAAAGCAAGACGCCGCCGGCCGTCGGTTGCAACTCGATTATGACGAGAGCACGTCTTCGAGCACGTGGCCTTCGTTGACCGTCGGGCGCTCGGGGCGTCCCTGATGCAGGTAGATGAGTTGCGTGTGATCCAGCCCCAGCAGTTCGAGAATCGTGGCGTGCAGGTCGCGGACGTGTGCCCGCCGATCGACGGCCCTGAGGCCGAAATCGTCCGTCGCGCCGACAACTTTGCCCCCAGGAACCCCCCCACCGGCAAACCACATCGAGAAGCCGTACGGATTGTGGTCGCGGCCGTCTCCCTTTTCAGACATCGGCGTGCGGCCAAACTCGCCTCCCCAAATCACGAGCGTGTCGTCGAGCAGCCCACGGCGCTTCAAATCGGTGAGCAGCCCGGCAATCGGCTGGTCGGTCGAGCGGCACAGCCGCGAGTGATTCTCTTCGATCTTGGCGTGCGCGTCCCACTGGCTGCCCGAACCCGAATAAAGCTGAATGAACCGCACTCCCCGTTCGACCAGCCGCCGGGCCAACAGGCAGTTGCGACCAAACGCCGCCGTCGCCTTGTCGCCCAGGCCGTACAGCGCCTGAGTCTCGGCAGTCTCTTGCGTCAAATCGACCGCCTCGGGGGCTTCGGCCTGCATACGGTAGGCCAGTTCGTACGATGCAATACGGGCTTCGAGTTCGGCATCGCCGGCCCGCGTCTCGAGGTGCCGACGATTGAGGTCGTTGATGAAGTCGATTTTCGAACGCTGCTGCCGGTCACCCAGTTCCTGCGGCGGCGTCAGGTGCAGCACCGGCGCCTTCCCACCGCGGAACCGCGTCCCCTGGTAGGTGGCGGGCATGAACCCGGTCCCCCAGACGCGGTTGCCGCCGGGAGGCTCGCGGTCGTTATCGAGCAAGACGACGAACCCTGGCAAGTTCTGATTGACCGTCCCCAGGCCGTAATTGACCCAGGCCCCCAGGCTCGGCCGGCCGGCGAGAATGCTGCCGGTATTCATCTGGCAGACGCTGCCGACGTGATTCAGCCCGTCGGCCCAGCACGAGCGCACGACGCACAAATCGTCGGCACACTCGCCCACGTGCGGATACCAGTCGGAAACCTCCAAACCGCTGGCGCCGTATTTTTTCCACTGCCGCTTGGTCGCCAGCAACGGATTGTTCGAAACCCCCATCGGCGTGATGACCCGCTCGACCGAGGTCGGCAGCGGCTGACCGGCGAACTCGTTGACTCGCGGCTTAGGGTCGAACGTGTCGAGATGACTCGGCCCGCCATCCATGAATAAGAAGATGACGCTTTTCGCGCTACCGGAAAAGTGGCCCCCCCGCGCCCCTCCCCCCCTTTGCAAGGGGGGGCCAGGGGGGGTCGCGTTGCCGAGCTTGTCGCCCTCCCCCGCGCGCAACGCATTCGACCACTCGCCCTCACCCGCCAGCAACCCATACAGCGCCAGCGCGCCGAAGCCGCCTCCGGCACGCAGCAGCCACTCACGGCGGGACCAGGGATGCTCGTAATGCAGGCTCATAGACGTCCGCGGCAGTGGGGAACGTATGACATGGCTTGGAAAACCTCATCCATGATACCCGCGGCAGCCGGCGGAGGCGACTCAATCGCGAGAAATGACAAATATCAATCGACGGACCACGACAACTCGTAAATCGCGATTCTCAAGCCAGCACATTCGTAATCACCTGGCCATGCACGTCGGTCAATCGGCGTTCGATGCCGTTGTGGTAGAAGCTGAGCTGCTCGTGGTTGAGTCCCACCAGGTGCAAGATCGTGGCGTGCAGATCGTAGATCGTCTGCACCTTTTCGACGGCTTTGTATCCGAATTCGTCAGTGGCGCCGTGGCTGAATGCTCGTTTCACCCCGGCCCCTGCCAGCCAGACGGTGAAGCCGTTCGGGTTGTGATCGCGGCCGCTGGCCCCTTTCTGAAAGGTCGGCATGCGGCCGAACTCGGTGACAAAGACCACCAGGGTGTCGTCGAGCAAGCCCCGCAGTTTCAAATCGCGTAACAGGCCGGCCACCGGCTGATCGAGAATCGGGGCATGGATGTCGTACTGTGACTGAATCGTCTTGTGTCCGTCCCAGTTGCCGACCCCTTCACCCATCGCATAGGCGCCGTTGAAAAGCTGCACGAACCGTACGCCGCGCTCCAGCAGCCGTCGCGCCAGGATGCAGTTCTTCGCGAAACGGGCTGTGAGGGGGTTGGCTGCGTCGGCGCCGTACAGGCTGGCGGTCATCGTCGATTCGCGAGAGAAATCGGCAACCTCGGGGGCTGCGAGCTGCATTTTCGCCGCCATTTCGTGTGCCGCGATTCTGGCTGCCAACTGCGTATCGTAGGGGTTCTCAGCCAGGTGCTCGTCGTTGAGCAGTTTCAGGTAATCGCGTGTTGCCGCGTCGCGGTCGGCGCTGACGGTTGCCGGTCGCGCCAGATGCGGGATCGGCTTGTCGGCGTTGAAGGCCGTTCCCTGAAAGGCGGCCGGAAGGAATGCTGAATTCCAGTGATTGGGGCCGACCTGGGGGACTCCGCGCGGGTCGGGAATCGCCACGAACGCCGGCAGGTCGTCGCACTCAGAACCCAGCGCATACGTCACCCAGCAGCCCATGCCGGGGAAGCCGTCGAGGACGAACCCCGTGCTCATCTGATTCTCGGCCGGGCCATGCGTGTTCGACTTGGCCGTCATCGAGTGGATGAAGCACATCTCGTCGGCCAGCTCGGCCATGTGCGGCAGCAAATCGCTGACCATCTTGCCGCTTTCGCCGCGCGGCTTGAACTTCCACAGCGGCTGGATCAGGTTCCCCTGCCCCCCCTGAAACGTGACAAGCTGGTCGCCACCCGGCAGCGGCGTATCGTGCCGCCGCACCAGTTCGGGCTTATAGTCAAACGTATCGACGTGGCTCAATGCCCCCGAGCAGAAGATCATCAGCACGCGCTTCGCCTTGGCATCGAACTGCGGCTGCCGCGGCGCATAGGGATGCGCCGGGTCGATCAAAGGCCGGACCGGGGGTGCGGCGAGTAAGCCCTTCTCAGCCAACAACGATGCCAACGCAATGCCACCCAGGCCGGTCCCGCCCCAGCGCAAAAAATCGCGGCGGTTGAGAAGCCCGCGACCGGCATGAGACAGTGGCTCAAGTTGCATAACGGATACCCTGAGCGGTCGGAAACAAGTTATGCAGCGGGCCGCGGGCGTCAGCCCGCGGCTCGCCGCGGCGAAGGCGATCCTTCGTCAAAATACCATCAAAAACTCGTTCGAGTTGAGCAGCGCCCGGCAAAACGCCGGCAGGCCGTGGGCCTCGATGAGCTTCACGGCTTCGTCAAGCTCGCGTGGCCTGGGTTCGCGCTGTAACGCCAGTGCAAACGCCCGCAAAACCTGTGACGATGCATCCCGATCGGCTTCGCCTTCGAGACGCTCGGCAAACAACTGGGCCTGCTGATACGCAAATGAACTGTTCAATAGCCCCAACGATTGCAGCGGTGTCGTGCTGCTCAGTCGGCGCGGCGTCGCCTGTCCGGCGTCGGGGCAGTCGAATGCGCCAAACACGTCGTCCAGTTGCATGCGGGGTTTGGATTGATAAATCATTCGCCGCCAGGTCTCCGGGCCGGGGGGCGACTTGGGCTGGTAGACTTTGACGTAATTGTCATTGGGCTCGAACAGGTCGAAACCCGGCCCCCCCATCCGCAGGTCGAGCTTGCCGGTCACTGCCAGAATCGTGTCCCGCAACGGCTCGGCTTCGAGGCGCTGCGGCGGGTAGCGCCACAAGAGCCGCGCGTCGGCATCGGCGGCCAGTGCCTCGGGGCGCGCGGCACTCGACTGGCGGTACGTCGCGCTCGTGACGATCAGGCGGTGCAGGGCCTTGAGGCTCCGCCCGCGCGCGATGAACTCTCCGGCGAGCCAGTCGAGCAACTCAGGGTGCGTCGGGAGCGCGCCGTTCGAACCGAAGTCGCTGGGGGTGTCGACGAGTCCGCGGCCGAAATGATGCTGCCACAGCCGATTGACGATCACCCGCGAGGTCAGCGCATTCTCGGGAGCAGCAATCCAATCGGCCAGCGCCAGGCGGCGCTCCTGGTCGGGGGCATCCATTTTCAGCCGCCAGTCACCGCCGAATTCACTGAGCCCGCCGGGGGCGATCTCTTCGGCAGGTTGCGTCGGATCGCCGCGGACGAACCGGTGCGTCGTCTCGGGTGTGCCAAAGATTCCCGCGTAGACCTGCGGCTGAGATTCAAGCGACGGCAATTGCGCCAGCAACCTGTCGCGCTCGGGGAGCATCCGCTCGGCCTGGGTGCGAACATCCGCCGCGAGTCGGGCTAAGTCGGGCCCGGGATCTTTGGGAACGATTCCGCCGGGCGGATCACGATCGTCGGACGAGGCCACGACTTGCCATACTCCGTCGGGGCTTTCGAGCTCGACAACGTAATTCGTCGCCAGCCGATCGTGAAAGCGGCCCAGTCGGTCGCGGCTCCAAAGAATACGGTCGACCTCGACCGGTGCGGCAAATTCAATTTTCGCCCAGCCGGCGGCGGCCTCGTGCGAGATCCAACTGTGGTCGTTGCCGTACAGGCCGTCGTTCAGATGCTCGGTACGGTGAATCGCATACCCCGGCAGGGCGCTCGATGAAGTTGGTTTGGCACCGGCTGCGGCGGCAGCGACGTTGCGCGAGTCATCGGCGGCGAGCACTTCGATTTCATCCAGGCACGGCTCGGGGCCTTCGGTCGCGCGGATCGTCAAGCGCACCGCCCGCGCCAGCCGCGGGGCGAAGCGTTCGACATTGCGCCGAGCCTGCACCGCCGGGCGTGGTGGTCCCCCACCCGCCAGCGATTCGAACTGAGCCAGTCGGGCTTCGATGGCTTGAAGACGCGCCCGCGCCTCGAGCAACTGCTGGTCTCGCAAACGACCGTCGGCGCCACCCCAGACGCGTTCGCCATGCTGCACACCGGCAAACACCGCTTTCAGTGCATAGTAGTCGGTTTGCAGGATCGGATCGAACTTGTGAGTGTGGCATCGCGCACATCCGACCGTCAGCCCCAGGAACGCCGCGCCGGTCACGCTGACCAGATCGTGCAGCTCGTCGGCACGCTGATTGGCCGTCAGCACCGGATCAGGACTGCGCACCTGGTCCCACGAGCCGGCCACCAGAAAGCCCGTCGCGGCATCGTCACCCAGGGCGTCTCCTGCCAATTGCGCTTTGATGAATCGGCCAAAGGGCATGTCGTCGTTCAGCGCGCGAATTACCCAGTCACGATAGGGCCACGCGTTGGGTCTTGGGCGGTTCATCTCGAAGCCGTGGCTTTCGGCGAAGCGCACCACGTCGAGCCAATGCCGCGCCCAGCGCTCGCCGTAACGGGGAGACTTGAGCAGCGCATCGACGCGCACTTCGTAGGCTTGAGGATCAGCGTCGGCAACGAACCCGGCGAGTTCTTCGGGAGCGGGAGGCAGCCCGATCAGGTCGAAATAAAGTCGCCGCAGCAATGTCCGCCGATCGGCTTCGGGATTTCGCGCCATGGCCTGTGCCGCGAGCCGAGCGTCGATCAAGGCATCGATGGCGTGTGTCTCGCCCGCCGGGATTTCCGGGTGCGATAGCGGTTGGAAGGCCCAATGCCGACTCTTGCCGCGCTGGGCGGCTCTGGGTTCGGGCCGCTTGGCCCCCTGGTCGATCCACGCGCGAAGAATGCCGACTTCGTCATCGCTGAGCGGGTCGCCCTTCTGAGGCATTTTGAGATCGGGGTCAGCCCCGGCGACGATCAATACGAGTGCGCTGTGGGCACTGTCACCCGGTTTGACGGCAGGCGAGTAAAGGTCGCCCCCCTTAAGCGTCGCCGCCGCGTCGTCGAGCCGGTAACCCCCCTTCTGCTGCGTCGCGCCGTGGCACGAGAGGCACGAGCGCTCGAGAATGGGCCACACATCCTGTTCGAAATCAACAGGGCGTGCCGATGCAGGAGGCAACGGGTCAGCGGCGGTTGCAGTTCCGCACAGCCCGGCGAACAGCAGTGACATCAGGCAAGTAGGGTGGGACCAGCCAGCCCGCAAAACACGTCGCGTGGTTTGCCGCATAAGGATTTGAGCCATTGAACACGGTGCTGACAAATTGGCGGCTGGCGCAGGCCCACCATTCGGGTCGTAAAACACAAGCAACCCGCATGGTGGGCCTGCGCTCGCTGCGCGAACTGGTCCCACCCTACTCTCTACTCTCGTGTGCCGGATTTACACTTCTGCCAGTGGTTCGCTCGCGTCGCCGAAGGATGCGGGGCGAACGTTCATCTTGTCCATCAGCGACAGATATAGCCGACACATCTGCCGGTTGGGTTTCTCGCGGTAGTCGAGCACGCGGCCGGTTTGGATGCGGCCTCCGCCGCCACCCAATACGACGACGGGCAACTGTGTGGCGTCGTGGGCGCCGGTCATCATGCTCGAACAATACAGCAGCATCGAGTTATCGAGGGCGGTGCGCTCCCCCTCTTGAATTGCGTCGAGCTTGCGTGCGATATAGGCGAGCTGCTCGAGGAAGAATTGATTCACCTTCAGCCAGTCGGCGGTGTCGGAGTGCGACAGCAGGTGGTGGATCATGTAGTCGACCCCCAGGTGCGGAAACCGCAGCGACGAATGATCGTTGTTCAGCTTGAGCGTCGTGATTCGCGTCGTGTCGGTCTGGAAACCCAGCACCAGGATGTCGCACATCAGCCGCATGTGATCGGCAATGTTCTGCGGAATCCCTTCAGGCGGCCGCGGCATGTTGGGCTTGTCGAGTGTGGGGCGCCACCCCTGCAGCTCTCCCTGCTTGCCGGCGTTTTCAAGACGCTCCTCGACGTCGCGGACCGAATCGAGGTACTCGTCGAGCTTTCGCTGATCGGTCGCGCTGATCTGCCGCCTCAAGTCGGTGGCATCGGCCAGAACCGCATCGAGCACGCTCTTGTCGCCACGCTGGGCTTCGTCGTTGAACAGGCGGTCGAAGGCCAGCGCGGGATACAGTTCGAGCGGCGTGGGGGCCGTCGGCGAACTCCACGAAATGTGCGAACTGTAAAGCATCGAGTAGTTCTTGTGGACCGAAGGGTTCGACTTCTCGCAACCCAGCACGAGGCTCGGCACTTTCGTCGACCGGCCGTGAACCTGGGCGAGCAACTGATCGACGCTCGTGCCTGAGTGGATGTCGCCCCCCGACGCCAGCGGCGCACCCGAAAGCAAGTTGCCCGTCTGCGAACTGTGGATATTCCCCTTCAGGGCCTGTTCGTTGTAAAGACCTTTGATGAACAGCATCTTTTCGCGGAAATCGGTCAAAGGCGCGAGCACTTGCCCCAATTCCATCCCGGCGCCTTCCCCTTTGGCCCACCACTCGCGGCTGTGAAACCCGTTGCCCGAAAAGAGGACCGCCAGTCGCACGGGGGCCTCGCTGGCCGATTGCCTGCCTCGCGGTTCGTCGCCCCAGACGCACAGCGACTCGAGCCAGGGCAACGCCATCGTCACCCCGAGCCCCCGCAACATCGTTCGACGCGAAAATCTGTATGTCATGTGTCAGCACTCCGGGAAAAACGGCAGAGAGGCTCTGCCGGGTCGAATAGTTAAAGAGTTCCAGAGTTAAAGAGTTCCATAGTCACTTCGGCTTTCCGCTTTCGGCTTTCCGCTCTTCCTCATTCGTCTTCTGCCGTGTCGCGCCCGCGGATTTCCCTGAACTGCCGGCTCAAGACGATTGCTTCGAGCGCGACGTTGAACCGGTAGTCGTCGGCCGCCAGGTTTTTCTGCATTTCGGCCAGCAGCGGTTCGTCAGAGAGCTGCACTGCGCGGCCCAGCGCGAAACCCAGCAGTTTTTTACAAAATTGCCGCACAAAGGCGTCGCGGCGGACGGTGAGCAGATAGTTGCGCAATCCGTCCAGACCTTCGAATTCGGCCCCGTCGAGGGTTTTCGCGTGCGTTGCAATCGGGCGATCGCTGAGGTCTTTCTCGCGGCGACGGCCGATGGCGTCGTAGCTTTCCAGCGAAAACCCGAAGGCATCGATCCGCTGATGACAGATCGCGCACTTCGGGTCGCTGCTGTGCTGTTCGACGAGTTGCCGCACCGTCAGCCCCTCGGTTGCGGTTTCGTCTTCGGGAAGCTGAGGCACATCTTTCGGGGGGCGCGGCAGCCGCTCGCCCAGCAAAACTTCACTGACCCAGTTTCCGCGAAGAATGGGACTGGTGCGAGACGCTCCCGATTGCGTTGCAAGTGTCGTGGCCTGCGCCAGTATCCCGCCGCGCCCGTGCTTCTTGACCCCCAGGACGCGGCGCCAACCGGCGTCGGCCAAACCCGGTCCGTCGGCGACTTCCGTCGCCGACGCCGCGGGCAGACCGTAGAATTCGGTCAATTCGCGATTCACAAAGGTGTGGTCGGCATCGAGAATGTCGAGCACGGAACCGTCATTTTGAAACAGGTCGGTGAAGAACCGAATTGATTCTTCGTACATCGCACCCCGCAAGTCGACGAACGCGGGAAAGTGCCGCTCGCTCTTTTCATTGAGCTGATCGAATTCATAGATGTGCAGCCACTGGCAGGCAAATTGAGTCGCCAAACGACGTGTCCGCCGGTCGCCCAGCATGCGGCGGGTTTCAGAAACCAGCGTCTGCGGATTGCTTAGCCGCCCGGCGGCTGCCGCCTCGCCGAGCCGCTCGTCGGGCTGCGACGACCACAAAAAATAACTGAGCCGGCTGGCAAGCTCTCCATCGGTCACGGGGCTTTGCTGGGTGCCGGCTCCTGGTTTTTCGACCCGGTACAAGAACGCCGGAGCGACCAGCACCCGCGACAGCGTCAGGCGCAGCGCCTCGTCATGTGGAATTTCTTCCTGCCGCAAATGCCCGTAAAAGGCGTGCAGGTGGCCGACTTCGCTTTCGGCCAGCGGGCGGCGGTAGGCCCGCGCGGCAATGTCGAGCAGCGCGGCAAGATGGCTCGGTTCAGTGTCGATGAGCAGCTTGCGAAATGCCGCAGCGCGGTCATTGATCGGCCCGCGGAGCGGCTCGAATACTGTCGGGTCGGCATCCTGGGTGGCGTATTCCATCAATTGGGCGAAGGCGTCGACGAGCGTCAGGGCGTCCTGGCTGACGTAATGCAGCTCGTCCCACAGCCGGTCGAGTCGCTCCTTCTGTGCGGCATCGAGCATCAGCCGTGCCAGATGCCCATCCTCGCGATAAAACAATGTCAACGTCACCACTTCATCAACGGGAACGATTTTTGTGTAACACAGGGCGGCAGGAAACAAGTTGCGGAATTCATCGAGCGCCCCCTCGATGCGCTGCCGCGCGGCACCCGTTTCACCAACCAGAATCGCTTGACCGGGCTGCAGCGCCGGTTGCAGCGGGGCCTTCCCGGCAAGCGCCTGGAGCTGCACGCTCCCCTCGGCGCCGGCCTGGAGATCGAGCAGGCCGGCCGCGACCAGTTCGCAGCCTGCCGCCAGATCGGCGGGAAGTCGAAACTCGACGACTGTCGGCGCCCGAACGCACAGGCTGGCCGCGTCGATCGTGCCGCCGCGAGGATGCTTGCCGAACTTGGCCGGGTCGGGTCCCCACTGGGCGTCGCCGGCCGCGACAGCATTGCCGACATCGGCGCCACCCTTTGTCGGGACAACCTTTTTGCCATCGGACGATATGAGCAGCCCCCGAAACAGCGGCCCCCCCAGCGAGGCCATTTGCCGATAGAGGGCCGCGTCGGGGCTCTCCTTGGCCTCGGGCAACCCTGTGGTCAGCAGCTTCTGAACCTGGGCGGCCAGTTGCTGTTTTTCGTCGGCCCCTTTGGCCGCCTGCCATTTGGCCAGCAGCGAGTCGGCGGGTATCACCGGGCCGACCACCCCACCGCTCTCGGGTTCGGTGTAAAAATGCCAGACCGCCTCGTGTCCCTGTCGATCGGCGTGGGGATTGCCTGCCAGCACATCGGGCGACACGTCGTCGGCAAGATTCCACGATCTGGGTTCCTCGCCGGCGCTGGTCAGCGTCAGGTCGATTGCCGTCAAGTCGCACGAATGATTGCCGTCGCGCGGGCCGATCAACAGCGACACCACGTCACCTGTCTGGATGGCGACGTTTTCGATCGGCCCCGCCTTGACCTCGGTGGCCCCGTGCGCAATACCGGTCGCCAGCCGTTGCCGAGTGGCGCCGCGCCGCAACTCCAGCGACCAGGTCACGCCGTTGCCGCACTCGGGGTGCGCGTGCGTCACCCGGGCTTCAACGCGCATCGGCGCCGAAACCGGGGCCAGCCAGCCGACCGCGGCCCGCAACGTCGGCGACGGGTGGACGGCCACACTGTGCGGCTTCATGTTGCCGGGAACGCGGACGTGCTGGTCGGATGAATTGGCCAGCAATTGCGGTAAGTCGCTGCTGGTCCAACCCGTGATGAAATCGTATCCCGACGCATTGGGGATCTTGTTCGTAAAATGCCCTTCAAGCCGAACCGCCCCGCCGGAACCGATTCCCAGATAATCGAGCCAGGCGCGAAGCGAATCGACATCGACTGAGTGTTTAGCCGCCAACTCGGAGAGTTCGGCCTTCCCCTGCGCCGCAGCCGCTTCCTCTGCCGCGCTCAGGTACCTCGTGGCATTGGCGAACACCTTCTGGCGGCGATCTGCCAGATCGCGGCTGACTTGCCGCACATCGCGAAGCAACAGATCGGGCCGGCCGGGCGCAACCAGCCGCGGTTGCTGCCAGACGACGAAGTCGTGTTCGTTGCCGTCACCGGCGTCGGCCGCTACCAGTGAGATCGTGACCTCTGTCGCGTCGGGCGTCTGGGGAATCGCCAGGCGGACTTCCTGCCGGGATACCAGCGGATTCACCGGCTCGAGCCACGATTTGGGTCCGCCGACTTTTCCGATGTGACCGACCGTTGAAAACTTCCACAGGGCGCTTTGCCAAACGCCGATCTCCGCGGCGAGCGCCGCGGCCTCTTCGGGCTTTGCCGTTTGCCACTTCTGACGTAGTCCATCCAGAACGAGCGATGGTTCGCGTCCCGTCAAACTGTTCCACAGCACCCCCAGGTAGCGGGCGTTCAAACCGTGCTGCTGCGCCACGGCTTCGAGCGTTGCCTTGCCGGTGGCCAGTCGCTCACGCTCGGCAATCGTCGCGGCGAGGTATTTTTCGACCGGCAGCCGCCCCCCCTGATTGGTGTCGGAAATGATCCCCTGCAGGTTAACCCTGGTGGCGCCCGACTGATCGGTGAATTCTCCGTAGAAGTCGCGAATGCGCGCCATGGTCTCGTCGGACCAGTCGCGCCGCGTGGTGTGCGTCGAAAAACGCAGGCCATCGGGCAAGCGGACGAGGTGATCGGCAATCTCCCTCGCGGCATCAAGGTACTTCGCGATCAACGCCGGAGACATGACCAGCGCATTGGCGGCGTTGGTAAAGCCTTCGCCGGCCGCGCCGTCGGCGGGAAACTCGCGGGCCGGATCGAGCGACGCGATGCCGGTCAGATCGCGGAGCGTGAACATGTATTCGGCATTATTCAAACGCCGCAAGACCACCCGACCAGGGTCCCCCGCCCGGGCCTGCGCCTCGAGCGTGAGGAAACCCTTGACCCATTCCTTCAAGCGCGTTCGTTCGACGTCGCTGGGCTGGGGCGCATCTTTCGGCGGCATCTGGCCGCTCTCGAGCATCACCCCCACCTTTTCCCACGTGCGCGGGTGCCGACGCACCTGGGCCCAACCGGCGAACCCAGCCAGATCAACGTCCGCCTCGGTCCGGTCTTCGGAATGGCACTCCTGGCAGTACCGAATGACCAGGGGGCGTATCTCCGGTCCGAACGACTTCTCCAGCAGGGCGGCATCAGGCTCGTTGCCGCGCGCGAGCGGCGACGAGAGCCAGACCAACGCCGCCGCAATGACGCAATATCGCATCCCCATTCACGTTGATCCTGAAGAAAACATCGCGATTCGATAATTCGAGTGTCGGAACCCTGTTGCTATTCACTTCCTCCATCGTACCGCTCAGCGGTTTCGGCCCGTTTCGCGCAGCATCGGTTCGAGCTCTTCGACGAAGTCGTTCACGTCTTTGAATTCGCGATAGACCGAAGCGAATCGCACGAAGGCCACCTGGTCGACGTCCCGCAACATGTCGAACACCCGCTCGCCGATGTACCGCGAGTGAACTTCGCGATCGAAGTTCTGGTAAATGTCGGCTTCGACCGCACTGATGACGCTTTCGATCTGTTCGTCGCTGACGGGCCGCTTGAAACAGGCCTTTTCAAGCCCGCTGCGGATTTTCCCGCGGTCAAAGGGAACCCGCGAGCCATCTTTCTTGATGACTTTCAGCGGCGTCTCTTCGATTTTCTCGTAGGTCGTGAACCGCCGTCCGCATTTGAGATGCAGACACTCCCGTCGCCGGCGAATGACGAAGTCTTCGCTGGTGCGCGAGTCGATCACCTTCGTCTCGCTCTGCCGGCAGAAGGGGCACAACATGTCGCGTCGACCTCGACGAAAAACTCCGCCCCAACCGACGGCAAGCCGTCTGGGGCCAAGCACTAACAACGAAACACTACCATTTTATCGGTGGCAAACGCCTTTGGCTAGTGCCACATCTCTCAAACAGAGGTGCATGAGGTGACGGGTTCTGCCAGCCTCTGGTTTTTGCTCAGCTTAACGCGCCGATGCGGCGAGACGAATTTGGGTCGGCGTTCCTTTTGCATCGGTTTTCCGGTGTAGGTCCATTCGA
>SIAF01000182.1 GCA_009691905.1 Planctomycetaceae bacterium
TCCTTCCGTGGACTGCGGCTTGAATTACCAGCAGCTTCGCGGAAGAACGCCGTTTTTAGCAAGATCACTTTCGAGCTCCCCGCCGATCAAGTCCTATTGAGAGTCGTTTTGCGTTGTTTTTCGTGGGATTGAGTGAATCGCACCCGAGCAGCCAGTGTGCGACTTCGTCCCGTTTGAGGGGGGGCCGGCCTGCGGTCGCGCGCGAACCGTTCGCCTTCGGGCGCCTGGCGACCGCTTCTTTCCAATCGGCGGCGACGTCGCCGATTTCCCACTCGACTTTCGCGTCGCGGATGCGAAACGCCAGCCCGGCGCTGGGGGGGCGGAGGTTGTTTTTGATCGGCAGCATCAAACGCCGCTCGGGGTCGTCGCGGTCGTGAGTCAGGCCCCACACGGCGCGGGCGGCGGCGGTGAAGGCCAGACTTCCCATCGTGCGGTACTGGCCGGGCTGACTGATCGACTTGTTCAGGTGCGTGATGCCGACGATCGCCATCTGGTAGCGGGCCGCCAGTTCGATCAGCGGCTGCAGCATCCGGCGGACCTGCACGTTGTCATTGCCGATGCCCGCGGCGAAGTAGGCGGGCAAGGGGTCGATGACCATCATCCGGATCGGGGGGAACCACGGAATTTTCGAATCCGGGGAGACCTCGGGATGGTCGAGCCGGCGCTCGATCAGAATCCGCTCGATGGCGCGAACATCGTCGGGAAGCACCAGCGGTCGCTGCCAGGTGCGGGTCTGATACCCTTTGTAATGATCCCGGCCGGAAAGGCCCCACAAGGTCTCGACCCATTCCATTCGGGCGCCGGCTCGTTCCAGTCGCGGACAAATCGTGTCGGCCACGTCATCTTCGGCCGAAAGCAGCAGCACGCCTCCCTGCCTCTGCCGCTGCTGTGGCGCATCGGGCCAGGGCGCCCCGCGCGTGATGCGGGCCGCCATATCGAGCGCCAGCAGCGACTTGCCGACCCCCGGATCGCCGACGAGCAGCGTCAACTTGCCCAGCGGGATACGCCCCGGCCACAGCCACGAGACGGGGCTCGAGACAGTCGACTCAAGAAAGCACTGAATCGTGAACTCGGCATTGGGATCGGCATCTTTAGGGCGGACCGTCGACGGCGCGTCTTTGAAGGCCCACGAGACATTCGCCACCACCTGGCAACCAGGGGGACAAGGTCGCGGCGGCTCGGCACGACATCCATCAGGCGTCAGATTCACGGTAGGGTTCATATGAACACTATTATACCATACGGTGCAGTGGGAGCGAAAGAGCGATTGGCAGAAATCATGTTCACCGCAATGACGCAAAGAACGCAACGCGGCCACCGTGCGCGGAATGCCGCTGATTCAGGGCAATTGCGTGCGGGTTTGAGTAGAATGTCGGCAAGCATGACGAAAAACCCTTCAGCGGCAATACGGCGATGTTCGAATTCAGGAGACGATTCGATGACCAAAGCGGAAACAACAACGTACCACGGCGTTCTCCGGGGAAAGACGATCGAACTCGACCAGGCGCCCGGCCTGCCCGACGGCCAGGACGTGACGGTCGAGATACGTCTCACATGTCCCGGAGACGGGATCCGGGCCTCCGCCGGCACCTGGGCCGATGCAGGGCCGGAGCTTGACGAGCGGTTACAGCGGATGGATGACGCGCGGCACTCCGTGCGGAGCGTCGCCCTGCCATGAGCTATCTTCTCGACACCGATATCGTGTCAGCGCACTTGCGCGGAAATGGCGTTGTCACGAATCGCTTTCTCCAATACAGCGGGCGTTTGCATATCTCCGTCGTGACGCTGGCAGAATTCTTTGCACCGACAAGAGCGAAGCGGTCGTGCGGTACACGCTGCCGGAGGGGAACACGCAGATTTTCGCCTCGCGTTACAAGCTGCACCTTCCGACTGAGGAACAGCTCGCCGCCGAACTCCAGCGCGAACGACGCGACGTGGAACTGCATCGGCGGCTCAACGGCGACTGACGGCGCCATGCGCAAAATCTACTAGACAAATTGGCGGGCCCGGTCTTCGCCGGCTCGCCATTTCACGAATCATCCAGCGTCCGAAGTGTACTGCGAATCGTTTCAGTCACGTCCTGTGTTCGATGAAGAAACTTCGAGAACTCCCTTTGAGGCATCGCGCGGGACAGCTCTTGTTCATTAGCGCCATGTGCGCACAAATTGCGGATCCGCTCTGTGAATGCGAATACTGACTTCAGGTTCCCGCTGCTGATCTTCGGAACGAGCTTCGCCTTGCCGATCATCGAACCTTTGTCGGCAAACGCGTGCAGCGGAGAAGTTTCAGAATCCGGACATTGTCGGGAGATGTCAACATGCCATGAACAGACACCTGCCTTTGCGAAAACACATTTTCGGCCCTTTCTCGCCTGCCTGGCGAAAGAGTATCCCAACACTGTTGTGCCCGCACGAAGCACAACTCTTCGGCGGAAGACTCAAGGTGAAACGCCAAAGCGAGCAGGCAGAGTTGGCCGATCCGTGAATACAAGTCAAGGTACGACACGGTTCCTGTCACCTCTGTGCCGTCGACGATGAAGATAAAGGGATGAGGCCGACGTGCAAACAGATCTGCAAGTTCAAAGAAGCTCGTATTGGCAGATACGATCATTGAAAGGGGAATGGAGCCCATAACGTCACGCACCGTTTCATCGCTCGATTCTTCGCCGGCATAGTCAATTGCCCAGAATTGGCCAACAATTTCGGATTCGTCCATAACGAGTGAACAACGATCCAAGTCGTTCGGTCCACCAAGCAGGCTGAAATACGCCGCGAACGCATTCATTTTCGCATCGACGGCTTCTGTCAGTGGCTGCTGAAGATCGCTCGCAGAAACCAGCGACGATACCCGATAAAACGGATTTCTATGTTTGTTCATTGTTGCTGGCCGTTCCCGTAGCGGGTGCGCACAAAATGTGACAGCAACACTCGATTTTCTCGATGCCCTGGCGGCATCATCGCCAGTGATTCAGAATGTGAAATTCATCCGTCAGCCCAAGACCAGAGGCTTCGAGATTCTTAATCGCGGTCACAATCCCGCGCGGAGTCATATCACGTCTGGGATCGTTATCGCGGCGTACCACGAAGATGCCCGAGTGATGCCCACGTGCCTCGTGGATCAGATAATGTAAGTCTTCGAAGTCATCGTGGTTGCCGGTCAAAAGCACTCGCCCGTCATTGATTGCGCCGGTCAAATGCACGGGGTCCGCCCGGCCCGATGCCGCGTTTTCCGCAGGGACGAAAACGTCGTGTCCCGCCTGCCTGAGCATTCGCAAGAGGCTGTTCGCGGCAATGTCGTCATCAAGGTACAACCTCATGAAAACTTCCGCTTGATCCGTTCACGTTCTTCAGGTGACAGAGCCTTTGGCTTCGGATTCCACTTGTAGTCTGGATGATTCATTCCGGAAGCTTCTACCAGCGCCTCTTCACGGGCGTAATCCTGCAACAGTTCGCGCGGATTCGACTCGCAATAGGCGATGGCTTCTTTCACGGCCTCGACCGGCAAGTTGTAATCGGCGGCGATCTCTGCGACTGTCATCGGCTCGGTGTTGGCAAACAGCCCGTACAAAGTGCGGGCCTTGATCCGTGTTCCCTTAACCGACAGTTGCCGGTATGACGACTTCGGATCCCGAGCAAGGTACTGATAATTGGTAGAAGTCGTGCTCAATGCAGTCTCCCCGAGCGGCAGCAAATCAAAAGCGCGAACTGAAGGTAAATTCTACGAAATGCCGATCGACCCGGCGAGAACAGCGCGGGGGGGGCATGTGGGGCCACCCACCAAATTCTTTCATGACGCGGCTCGAGATGTCAATCTGAATTGCAACTCGATCATCGACCAGAGTCGGATTCCACGTGATCGTGGGTCCCGTATGCCGTTGAACATTCACGCCAAAATCGGCTCCACCACTTCCCCCTCCACGTCGGTCAGCCGAAAGTCGCGGCCGGCGTGGCGGAACGTGAGCCGCTCGTGGTGCAGGCCCAACAGGTGCAAAATCGTGGCGTGAAAGTCGTGAACGTGGACGCGATCGTCGGCCACCGCAATCCCGTAATCGTCTGAGGCGCCGTAGACGCTGCCCGGCTTGACGCCGCCCCCCGCCAGCCATGACGAAAAGACCTGATGATGGTGCTCGCGGCCTTTGGCGTCGGCTTGCTCGTGATAGGGAGTTCGTCCGAATTCAGTCGTCCAGACGACGAGCGTCTCGTCGAGCATTCCGCGCTGCTTCAAATCGCGAATCAAGCCGGCGATCGGCTGATCGACGTTCTTCGCCAGTCGCGCGTGATCGTTCATGTCGCCGTGCGAATCCCAGTTGTTCGACGAGCCGACGTCGATGACTTCGATAAACCGCACGCCGCGCTCGGCCAGACGGCGTGCTGCCAGGCATTGCCAGCCGAAGCCCGTGGTCTGGCCGCGTTCAAGGCCGTAGAGCTTGAGCGTGGCTTCGGTCTCGCCGGCCAGATCGAAGGCGTCCGGAGCCGCCGACTGCATGCCGAACGCCGTCTCGAGCGAACGGATGCGGGCTTCCAGTGCCGCATCGCCGGCGCGGGCCGCCAGATGCTCGGCATTCGCCTGGGCGATCAGATCGAGTTCCAGCCGCTGCAAGTCGGGCGTCGCTGCACGACGGGTGACATTCGCAATGGGAATCGGCCCTGGGACGACATGCGTTCCCTGATGGCAGCCGGGCAGAAAATCAGATCCCCAGGTTTGGGCGCCGGCGTACGGTGCGGCCGGCGCCAGGACGACGAACGAGGGCAGATTCTGGTTCTCGGTCCCCAGGCCATAGCTGACCCAGGCGCCCAGGCTCGGGCGGGCAAACGTCCACGAACCGGTGTGGATTCCCAGCGTCCCTTCGTAGTGGTTTGTGTGGTTCGACTCCATCGAACGAATCACGCACAGTTCGTCGACGACGTCGCGGACGTGCGGAAACAAGTCGCTGACCTCGGTTCCCGATCGGCCGCCGGGCCGAAACTCCCATTGCGGCCGCTTGAGAAACCGTTTGAATTCACCGAGTTTCCCCTGCCAGTTGTCGACGGTGATCGTTTTCCCGTGGTCGGCGATCAGTTTCGGTTTGGGGTCGAACGTGTCGACGTGCGACACGCCGCCGGTCATGTACAGAAAGATAACGCGCTTCGCGCGCGGCACGAAATGCGGGTGTTTGGGAAGCAGCGGATCGCCGTCCGGTCCGGTCTCGGCCGCGTCAAGTTGCGACAGGATGCCGGCGAGTGCGATCGATGCAAACCCGCCGGCAGCATGTTGGAACAATTCTCGACGGGTGATGTGATTCATGGATAATGAACGTCATTCAACGAACAAAAACGCATTGCGAACGAATAGCGTGCGGGCGAATGCCGCCCAGGACTGAATTTCACTCTCGGCCGCAGGCGTGCCGCGAGATTGCAATTGATTCGCGTAATCGTCGAGAAACGTCAGGGCACGGACACCCTCCTGGTCGGTGGCCGGCCGCGCCAACGCTGCCTCGCACGCCGAATCGAGTCGTTGACGCCGGTCGACATGATCGGCACAAAGTCGCGTCGCAAACCGCAACGACTGCTCGTGGACGAAGGGATCGTTCATCAAAAACAGCGATTGCGTGGGGACGGTTGTGGTATCGCGGTGGGCCGTGCTGGCGTTGGGGTCGGCACCGTCGAACAGCGCCAGAAACGGGTGCCGGCGGAGGCGTTGCTGCATCAGATAAACGCTGCGGCGGGGCGTGTCGTAGACGGCGACGAAGGGGTTGTGCTGCGTGAAGCCCCACGTCGCCAACGCCGGAAAGGGATGCGCTTCGCCCATGCTCGATTCGAGATTGCCACCCAGAAACAACAGCGTATCGCGAATCGACTCGGCATCAAGCCGCTGCCGGCGGTATCGCCACAGCAGGCGATTTTCCGGATCGACCCCGGCCGCATGCTGGTCGTCGTCGGCAGAGAGCTGATAGACCCGCGAGAGCATCAACAACCGATGCATCGACTTCATCGACCACCCGCGCCGAACTAGCTCGGCAGCCAGATGATCAAGCAGTTCCGGGTGCGTCGGTCGTGCGCCGCGCTCTCCGAAATCATTCTCAGTCCGCACCAGTCCATCGCCAAAATGATGTTGCCAGAGTCGATTCACGAGAACGCGCGCCATCAGTGGGTTCTCCGGCCGCGTTAACCACCCGGCCAGTTGCAGTCGTCCGCTGCCCGATTCGTCAGCCGGGACGTGGTCGCCCCCGAGCGCGGCCAGAAACCGGCGAGGCACCTCGTCGCCGAATTGGCGGGCTTCGCCCCGCTTCTGTATTCGGGAATTCTTGCCGATGCCGTCCGTTACGGAATACAGCATCGCAAACGGAGCACGCTGTTCAGCCTGGCTAAGCTGTGCCGCGGCGTCAGCCATCGCTTTCGACGTTTGGCCGAGAGCCGCTTTAACCTCGGCGAGGCGCGCTCGCACCTCGGCGGGATCCTTGGGAATCTTCGCCAGGTCGGCGGTCAAGCCTCGATCATCGGCCGTCTGGTAGAAGTACCAAACGGCCTGATGCCCGTGCGAATCGGCATGCGGGTTCCCCTGGCCCTCGAACAGCAGGTCGGGAACGAGATCGGCAGCGAGGTTCCAGGTCCGTCGATCACCGTCGATTTCGTTGATTTGCCAATCGACGAGCGTCAGATCGCATCCGTGGTTCTGTCGGGGGAGCACCACGAGTTGCAACAGATCGCCCGGTTCGACATGGATTTTCGACAAACGCGCGCTGGCGGTCCCCTGGGAGAATTCCTGCCGACCGGCCCGCTCGGTCTGCCCGGTCGCCAACTCAGCAGCGCCGCTCGCCGAGAGCCGATCGAGCGCCCAGGCAGTGCTGTCGCCACACTCGATATGGGCGTGCGCGACCGATCCGCCGATCAGCACCTCGCCTGCAATCGGGCTGCGCCAGGCGACCGCCACACCTCCCCGGGCCGGGGGATGCACGGCCACGCTGCGTGGCGGCATCGTTCCTGGGACCTGAAGCGTTGCGTCGGTGCTGTTGACCATCACGATCGGCTCGGGAGTCTCGGCCGTCCGCCAGACATGGACCCCCGCCCGGCCATCGGCGTCGCGCACCGCTTTCGACAGCAACCGCGACCGAATCAGCCACAGGTAAGGGTTTTCGGCCGTTTCCCCTGTGGTGAGAGGTGTTGCGTCGGCCGGTCGCTTCTCGATAAATTCCAGTCGAGCGGTCAGCAGCGGCAACTGGCTTTCGAGTTCGCGTTTCTCGTCTTCCAGCGATTTGACTCGCACGCGGTATGAGGCTAGCTCGTCGTCAAACTGTTTTTGCAAGACAGCGGCTTCGGCAGGGGGAACGGCCGGCGGGAAATCCCGAGGCCGCTTTTTCTCTTCCGATCCGGGGAAAGCATACTGCGTACTCTCGAAAATCCCGTAGAGCGCATAATAGTCCATAGTGTCGATCGGATCGTACTTGTGATCGTGACAGCGGGCACAACCGATCGACAGCCCGAGGATCGACTGGCCCAGCGTGTCGAGCGTGTCGGCGATCGTCAGGTGATGATAATTCTCGGGGTCGAACCCGAATCGCCGCGAAATGGCGATGAAGCCGGTCGCTGTCACGAGATCGGCGTACTCGTCGCGAGGTGCGGTTTGCGCCAGGATGTCGCCGGCTACCTGCTCACGCACAAACCGGTCGTAGGGCTTATCGGCGTTGAAGGCGCGAATCACCCAGTTGCGGTAGAGGTACGCCTCGCGGACCGGGTAGTCGGCGGTCTCGCCGGCAGTGTCGGCGTAACGCACAACGTCCAGCCAGTGCCGCCCCCAGCGCTCGCCATACGCGGGCGATGCCAGCAACCGATCGACCACGCGCGCGAAGGCGTCCGCCGAGTCGTCGGCGAGAAAGGCGGCGATGTCAGCAGCCGTCGGCGGAAGGCCGGTCAGATCGAATGTGGCGCGGCGGATCAGCGTCCGTTTGTCGGCATCGCGTACGGGTAGCAATCCGGCCGCGTCGAGTCTGGCGAGAATCAAGCGGTCGACGGTGGTTTTGGGCCACTCGCCGGCTTTGACAAACGGGACCGAGGTTTCGACGACGGGCGACAACGACCAGAAGCGGGGCTGAGGCGTTTGTCCGTCATCGGCGAAGACTGCCGCGACGGCCGACAGTCCCATCACGAATCCCGTGAGCCGCACGACTCCAGTGATCCGATGGCCCGCCCGGGAGGCATGCAGTGCCGTGTGTGTCATGCGCAGTCGTCGGGTGAGCCTGGGAGGATTTCGGCAAGGCAGCGCCAGAGCTTGATTCTGTGCTTGCGACGGTCCCTGGTCAACATTAGACTCATTATCTGACAATAAGACAATCTGGGAACCAGAAAACACACGCATGAAGATCATTCGCTATCAGGACAGTACCCGCCAGGTTCACTACGGCTGCCAGCACGCCGACGCTTCATTCACTCGCCTCGAGGGAGACCTATTCGGCAAGCAGCGCGACACGGGAGAGCGCGCCGACGTCCAAAAATGGCTTACCCCGCTGGTCCCCATCGACATCATCTGCATCGGCCTGAATTACCGCCGCCATGCCGAAGAAGGGAACAACCCGATTCCCGAGTTTCCGGTCGTGTTCATGAAAACCAGCAGCGCCGCGCAGAACCCGGGCGACCCGATCGTGCTCCCCCGTCGGCTGCGCAGCGATGCCGTCGATTACGAATGCGAACTGGCCGTGGTGATCGGCAAACCCTGCCACAACGTCTCGAAAGGCGACGCACTGCAGTACGTCCTGGGCTACACCTGTGCCAACGACGTCAGCGCCCGTGACTGGCAAATCAAGAAAGGGGGCGGGCAGTGGTGCCGCGGCAAGACGTTTGCGACGTTTGCTCCGCTGGGACCGTGTCTGGTGACCGCCGATGAAATCCCTAACCCCAACACGCTGAGCATCAAGACGGTGCTGAATGGCAACGTCATGCAGGACTGGAACACCAACGACATGATTTTCGACGTGCCGACGCTGATCGAGTTTCTCAGCGGCAGCACGTTGCTCTCGCCGGGGACGGTGATTTTGACCGGCACGCCGCACGGAGTCGGCGGCGCGCGCAAGCCGCCGGTCTTTTTGCAGCCGGGAGACTCGATCACAATTGAAATCGAAAAGATCGGCGCACTGACGAATCCCGTGGTGGAAGAGGCAGTTTAACGTCGATTCACGATATCGGTATGACAGTCGCACCTGGGCGGTTGGCCCGTTCTCAAGAGACGAGTTCATTCATGTCATCGACGCTCGCTTCGGTCACTGCCGCTGTTTCGCGACAGACGCTGCTCGTGCTCTACCGGCAGATGCAGTTGATCCGTCAGTGCGAAGAGCAACTGGCGCGCGCCCACCAGAAGGGGCTGATTCACGGGGCCTGCCACACCTACGTCGGCCAGGAAGCGATTGCCGTCGGCGTGTGCGCTCACTTGCAGACCGAGGACGTCGTGTTCAGCACGCACCGCGGGCACGGCCACGCGCTGGCCAAGGGCGTTGGGCCGCGCGAGTTGTTCGCCGAGCTGTTCGGTCGGGCCAACGGCTGCTCGCGCGGACGCGGGGGAAGTATGCATCTGTTCTCTCCCGAGACGGGCATGATGGGAACGAGCGGCATCGTCGGCCCCTGCATTCTGCAGGCCGCGGGGGCAGGCTACAGTTTCAAGCTGCTCGAGTCCGATCAGGTCGGCGTGGCTTTTTTCGGCGATGGCGCGGCGAACAACGGCGCCTTCCATGAGGGGCTGAATATGGCCTCCATCTGGAACTTGCCGGCGCTGTTCGTCTGCGAGAACAATCAGTTCGCCACCGAGGTGCCCCTCAGCTATTCGGCCGGCAACCCCGACGTCGGCAGTCGCGCTGGGGCGTATGGCCTGCCGGGCGTGACGGTCGATGGGAATGACGTCGTGGCGGTGTATGCGGCCGCGGGAGAAGCCATCGACCGTGCTCGCCACGGTCGCGGCGCGACGCTGCTCGAATGTCGGACGTATCGCACCCGGGCCCACGCCGAGGGAATGGGCGACTTCTCCTACCGAACCCGCGAAGAGGTCGAAGAGTGGAAACGCCGCTGCCCGATCGCCGCCCTCGAAGCGCGTCTCGTTGCCGAGGGGATCGCGACGCCAGACGAACTGCGGCAGATCACCGCCGAGATTGAGACCCTTACCGCCGACGCCCAGCAGTTCGCCGAGCAGAGTCCCTTGCCCGACCCTGCGACCGCCGCCCAGCACATTTATGCGGCGCCACGCATTGGCATCCGTTCGGTCAGTGCCCCCCCGCCGGGCACACGCGAAATCACCTACATCAAGGCAACGCACGAGGCGCTCGCCGAGGAAATGGCGGCGAACCCGAAAATCTTCGTGATGGGCGAAGGGATCGGCAAGCGAGGCGGAAATTTCAATACGACGGTCGGCCTTTACGACCTCTACGGCGCTGTTCGAATGTGCGATACGCCGATCTCCGAACGAGGGTTCGTCGGTCTGGGCTGCGGCGCGGCAATGACCGGCACGCGACCTGTCATTGATTTCATGTTCGCTGACTTCATCCTCGATTCGGTCGGCGAGATCCTCAACCAGATCGCCAAAATGCAGTATATGAGCAGCGGCCGGCTCAAGATGCCGATCCTGTTGCGCGGCTGCATCGGCATCGGGCATTCGGCCGCCACGCACCATTCGGGCAATTACTATCCGCTGTATGCGCATATTCCCGGCCTGCGCGTCGTAGTTCCCTCGAACCCGTTCGACGCCAAGGGGCTGATGAAGCATGCTCTGCGGTGCGACGATCCGGTCATGTTTCTTGAGCCGCGCGAGTTGCTGAACCTCAAAGGTCCGGTTCCGACCGAAGACTACGAAATCCCGTTTGGACAGGCGGCGATCGTGCAGCCGGGCACCGATGTGACCGTCGTGGCGATCGGTCGGATGGTGCCGCAGGTGTTGGCCGCGGCGAAACAGTTGACCCAGCCGGGAATCTCGATCGAGCTGATCGACCCGCGAACAGTGGCCCCTTTGGACATGGAGTCGATTCTCGCGTCGGTTGCCAAAACCGGCCGACTGTTGATCGTCGATGAGTGTTTCGCCCCGTTCGGGATCGGGGCCGAAATCGCAGCCGGCATTGCCGACTGCGGCTTCGACGAGCTCGACGCCCCGATCCGTCGCGTCAACGGCCTGCATACGCCAACCCCCTACAGCCCGACGCTCGAAGCTGCGGTTGTGCCCCAGATCGAGCACATCGTCTCGGCCATCAAGAATCTCGTCGACGAGTAAAACAACCGGCGAGCGGGGGGCGTCAGCCCCCTGTTTCTTCTATCGTCGCGCGTCACAACAGCCCTCCTTGTGATTTATGCCACACGAAATTTGCGTTCCCCGTCTGGGATGGTCGATGGAAGAAGGGACGTTCGGCGAATGGCTGAAACGGGACGGAGAGACCATCGAGCGCGGCACGGCGCTGTTCGTCCTCGAAGGCGAGAAATCGGCGCAGGACATCGAGTCGCTCGATCGCGGCATTCTGCGAATCCCTCCCGATGGTCCGCGCCCCGGCGAAACGGTCAAAGTCGGCCAGTTGCTGGGTTATCTTGTGGAAGCGGGCGAACGCGCCCCGTTTGAGACAAGCACGGCACCGGCAGGGCATTTGCCGGTTGCCGTTGGCGACGCAGGTTCCGCAGCAACGCCGCCCGCGGGACCGGCGACCCGCCGCATGGCCCGCGAATTGAAGGTCGATTTACAGCGTGTTCCGGGAAGCGGTCCCGGTGGAAGAGTCACGCCCGACGACGTAAACGCCTGGGTGCCGGCTGTGTTGGTGAAGCGGGCTTCCGAGCGAGTGACGATCAGCCCTCGCGCTCGCCGCCTGGCAGGTCAGCTCGGAGTCGACTGGACCAGCCTGCGGGGAAGCGGCCGAACCGGTCGAATTCGTGAACGCGATGTCCGATCGGCTGCGGCGGCGAACGGGCCGGCAGCCGCGCAACTTTCGTCGAGCGGTCATTCTCCCTTGCAGCGAGTGGCCGGCGATCTGCCCGGCCCATGGCTGAGTGTGACAACGATGCGCAAGACGATCGCTGCTCGCATGGCGGCGGGTGTTCACGAAACCGCGCCGGTCACGATCACGACCCGTTGCGATGCAAGCAACCTGGTCAACCTGCGGCAGCAGTTTCGCCAGACGGCGTGCAATGACGAGCCGGTCCCCGGTTACAACGACCTGATTATCAAGCTTCTCGCAGGGGCACTTGTCCGGCATCCGCAGCTCACGCATCAATGGCACGAGCGCGGGATTTATGTTCCCGAGGGACTGCACATTGCCGTCGCCGTCGATACCGATGCCGGCTTGCTGGCCCCCGTGCTGCGCGACGTCGACCGGCTGTCGCTGCGCGATGTCGCCGCCCGGATGAAGCACCTGGCCGAACAGGCGCGGTCTGGTTCGCTGAGTGCCGCCGACATTCAGGGGGGCGTCTTCACGATCAGCAACCTGGGAATGTTCGGCATCGAGGCGTTCACGCCGATCATCAATCTTCCGCAGTCAGCGATTCTGGGGGTGGGGGCGATCGTTCGCGATGCCGCGGTCGTGAATGACACGGTCGTCCCTCGCGATCGGTTGACGCTCAGCCTGACGTTCGATCATCGCGTCGTGGATGGAGCACCGGCGGCGCGCTTTCTGCAAACCCTGCGGCAGGCCATCGAAGCCCCCGGCGCAGCGCTGCTTCAGTAAGAGATGAACCTGATGAGAGTTTTGTCTGCTGAAACCGGCGGCTCATGACATCGACCGTGACCGAATCATGACGCGGCTGCGGCTGCCGCCTGTTGCTGCGCGGCCTGCTGTGCAGCCTGCGAATTCGCATTCTGGCTGCTATTGCCGCGAAACGAGGCGATCGAAGCCACGCCGGTTCCAAAGCCTTTGGTTTCGTTGTTCCAGAGTTGAGCGCCGTTTGATGGATCGAGACAGTAGAGGTAGCCGTTGGCCGAAACCATCAGCCGATCGTCGTCGAGCAGCAGCGTTACGTACGCCCCGCTAGGCTTCAACCAAGCACACCCGATTTCGTCATTTCCGGCGTAGCAACAAAAAACTCGGAATCCCTGGGCGTTCTGTGGTGTTTCATGTGTGCGTAAACAATGAAGCACCTCGAACACAAAGGAATTTCGAGTGAAACGGATTATG
>SIAF01000183.1 GCA_009691905.1 Planctomycetaceae bacterium
CGTGTTCGGAACAAGGATCAACTTCACGGTCGAATCGCCCTCGACATGGTTCGTGAGGAGCATGCCGCATCGCGATCCGAAACTGTCAAAACCCTGCACCACGCTCGCGCAGGGTGAAGAAACCCGGTATCGTTGCTACAGTCTCAATAAGAAAGTACATTCATAAAGGGCCAATATGTCTCCCTCCAGGCGGTCCCGCTCCAAGCAGTTTCAAATCGTTGCATTACGCTCGGACGGCCACCGCGACCTCATTGCAGTCGGAATCCCGGCCCGCGTCGCGAGTAAGATGCGTCGGTCGATGACGGGGAACGCCTTGTTCGCCAATCTCAAGATCGAGCCGATGCAAAAACACCAATCAACAGCGACAATAGCGCTCGTTCCGGAAGTCCCGCCCAAGGATTCGTGGATTTGAGTTGATGGGCGAAGTCGGCGATCGACTCAATCAGGCGTAGGTGTAGACGCAGACGTTGCCATGTTCCCCAGAGTCATCCGAACCTGCTGGTCGACCATCGATCGGTACTTGCCCCCCTGGGACATGAGTTCGGCGTGTGTTCCGGTCTGGCTGATGCGGCCGCTTTCGATGACCACAATCAGGTCGGCGCCGGCGATCGTGCTCAGGCGATGGGCGATCACGAAACTGGTCCGGCCCACCATCAATTCAGCCAGGCCCTGCTGAATCAGCCGTTCGCTGTCGGTATCGAGGTTGCTGGTCGCCTCATCGAGAATCAACAGCCGGGGATCGGCAAGAATCGCGCGGGCAATCGCCAGGCGCTGTCGCTGGCCGCCGCTCATACGGACGCCGCGTTCGCCGATGAGCGTTTCCATGCCGTCGGTCATGCGATCGATGAACTCGGCGGCGTGGGCCGCGGCCGCGGCCCGGCGGATGTCGTCGTCAGTCGCATCGCGCCGGGCATAGGCGATGTTCTCGCCAATCGTGCCATCGAACAGAAACACATCCTGCTCGACCACCCCCAGCAGCGAACGGAACGATTCGAGGTCGTAGTCGCGCAGATCTCGCCCGTCGAGGGTCACTCGACCCGAGGTCGGGTCGTAAAAGCGTGCCACCAGATTGCTGAGCGTGGTCTTTCCCGCACCGCTGGGGCCGACCAGCGCGACCGTCTGGCCTGCCGCAACCGACAGGTTGATCTCGCACAGCGCCGGGGCGTCAGAGCCGGGATAGGTGAACGATACGTTTTCGAACGCGATGCGCCCGGCAATCGCGCGCCGATCGGCTTTAAACGAGGTGCCCGTTGAGGGCATTTCGCGCGGGACTTCGAGTAAATCGAGAATGCGGTCCAGGCCGCTGAGGCTGTTTTGAAACTGGGTCGCACTTTGTGCGAGCGTGGCCAGCGGCTCCAGCAGCATCAACAGGTAAACCAGAAACATCATCAGGTCGCCGATCGTCATCTGCCCCTCCAGAACCTGCCACCCGCCGTAGAACAGCAGCCCGGCCGAAGCGGTCGGTATCAAAGCCTCCCACACCATTTCGACAATCCGCATCCAGCACCAGGCGTACAGCTCTTGCCGCGCCATCAGATTGTTGTCGGTCGTAAATCGAGCGGCTTCGCGTTTTTCGCGGCTGAAGGCGCGCACGATTCGCATGCCGGCGAACGACTCGGTCGCTGTGGCGTCGATTTGCTCGCGTTGCTTGCGGATGGCGCGAAACTGGGGCCGGATGCTGCCGATCCAGGCGCGATGCGTCATGAACACCGTCGGCAGCAGGACGAGCGCCCCCAACAGCAACGTCCAGTCGACCCACGCCAGAACGGCGAGGCTGCCGCACAACTGAATGACCGCGCGCCACGGATTGAACAGCATGCCGAACACCAGCTCGCCCACGCTTCCCCCGTCTTCCCGCAAAATCGAGGCGACGCCTCCCGAGCGGATCTCCTGGACGCGATGCAGGGGAAGCCGCACCGCATGTTCGAAGACGCGCCGGCGCAAATTGAGCTGAATCTGTTTTGAGATTCTGGTCGCGTACCATCGCCCCCAGACATGGATCAGGATTTTCACCAGCGAGACCGCGGAAACGGCCAGCACCGTCATCAGCAACAGGCGTTTCGCATCGGCAAGCGACGGAAACATTCGCAGCACTTGCGCGGGCAGCGTCTGGCCGCTCAATCCATAGTCGATGATGAATTTGGTGCCGGCCGGGGGGAGCAGGCCGATCAGGGTCGAGGCAGTCAGCGACAGCAAAATCCAGACGATCTGCGCGCGATACGGACGCAGCAACCCAAAGAAGCGCCCCACCAGTTCCCTGGCCGAACGCACGCGATCTTTCGCGCTGCGGGATTCGCCGTTGGAATGGATGCTGCCCTGGGGCAACGCCTTCTGCCGGACCTGCTCGCGATACTTTTCGAACCGAGGTCGGCTTCCTTGCGGCGGGCGGCGGCTGTTAGACGTCTCCGATTCAGGGAGTGACCGACCCGGCGTGGGGATGTCCGGTGTTCTTTGTTCCATAGCTGATTGTAAGCGGCTGACGCCTGCGGTCGAGGGTGAGGCTCTGTCGAGTCAGCGTTTCGCGACGGCGAACGTGCTGAAGGGGGGCTTCCGATTGTGTCAACTGAATCGATTACAACGTCTTAAGTTCGCGGCGTGACCTTGCTTTCAGGAGCGATTGCCGTGAATCTCAAGTGTGGGTCTGGCCTCAGGCTGGAGATTGGCGGTACACTTAAAGAGATGCCAATGGGTCTGCATTTGAAAATCTGCACCGATGATTTCGAAGCCTATCGTCCGCGCACCGGATGTCGTCAGCGAGCGGAGTCGTCCGACCGGCGAACTTCCGGACGCCAAACGACCGGAGGTACCCGGCGCTGCCGATGAGGTCGCCGCTTCCAACTTGAGGGCCAGCCGCTGGTGGTGGTTGCTGCTCGTGGTCTTGGCCGCGGGAGCGTGGTATTTCCGGGCGGACTGGCTCCCCTGGCTTCCGATAGGCACGTCGGGGGGCGCGCCAGACGCGAAGCCGGCGGTGCGTGTCATCCCGGTCAAGACGGCCACGGTCGAACAGCGGGACCTGCATCAGTATCTGAACGGTCTGGGAACGGTGACGGCCCTCAAAACGGTGACCCTGAAAAGTCGCGTCGATGGCGAACTGATCCAGGTGCGCTTCGCCGAGGGGCAGATGGTCGGCGAGGGCGAACTGCTGATGGAGATCGACCCGCGGATGTACGAGGCTCAACTGCACCAGGTCGAAGGGCAACTGACTCGGGACGAAGCGACGCTGAAACTCGCCAAGCTCACGCTGGCGCGCGTCGAAGATCTGCTGAAGCAGAATTCGATCGCCCCCCAGCAGGTCGACGACCAGGTGGCGCAGGTCCAGCAAATCGAGGGGACGATTGAAACCGATCAGGCGCTGGTCGCCAATGCCCGGCTGCAATTGAGTTATTGTCGCATTACAGCCCCCATCAACGGGCGGATCGGTTTGCGGCTGGTCGATCAGGGCAACATGGTTCGTGCAAATGATCTGGGCGGCCTGGCGGTGATCACGCAGCTCCAGCCGATTGCCCTGGTGTTCACGATTCCGCAGGACGACATTCCGCGTGTGCTCAAACAAACGCGTGAGAATAGGGAACTCACGGTCGATGCCTACGATCGCGACTTCAAGACGAAACTGGCGACCGGCAAACTGTCGGCCATCGACAATCAGGTCGACTCGACGACAGGCACCCTGCGGCTGAAGGCCGTGTTCGACAACGAAGACGGGCTGCTGTTTCCCAACCAGTTCGTCAACGCACGTTTGCTGGTCGATATCCGCCGGAATGCCCTCGTCGTGCCCACCGCCGCGGTGCAGCGCGGCCCGAATGGAGTTTTCGTGTATGCGGTCAAACCCGACGAGACAGTCGATTTGCGGTACATCGCGATCGGCCCCTCTGAGGGAGCGATGACGGCGATCGAATCGGGACTGGAGCCCGGAGAACTCGTCGTCACCGACGGGGTCGACAAGCTGGTGAAGGACTCGAAGGTCTCGCTGCTCGAGGCCGAGCCGGTGTCGGCCGACGCCGAATCGAATCGGGGTGCGGCAAAGGAGGCCGCCAATCAGGGCGCGCCATGAACCCGTCCCGGCTCTTCATTCTGCGGCCGGTTGCGACCGTGCTGCTGATGGTTGCCATCCTGTTGGCGGGGATGATCGCCTATCGGCAGTTGCCGGTCTCGGCACTGCCTCAGGTCGACTACCCGACGATTCAGATCGTCACGTTTTACCCTGGGGCGGGGCCCGATGTGATGACGTCGTCGGTAACGGCGCCGCTGGAGCGACAGTTCGGGCAGATCCCGGGACTGACCCAGATGACCTCCAGCAGCTCTGAAGGCTGCTCGGTCATCACGCTGCAGTTCGCGTTGAGTCTGGATATCGACGTGGCCGCGCAGCAGGTTCAGGCCGCGATCAACGTCGCCTCGACCTTTCTGCCTCGCGATTTGCCCAATCCGCCGATTTATACCAAGACCAATCCGGCCGATGCGCCGATTCTCACGCTGGCGCTCTCCTCAAAGACGTTGCCGCTGTCCAAAATCGAAGACCTGGCCGACACCCGCCTGGCGCAAAAGATTTCACAACTCTCGGGTGTGGGCATGGTCAGCATCAGCGGCGGGCAGAAGCCCGCCATCAGGGTTCAGGTCAACCCGACCGCGCTCTCAGCGCTGGGAATGAACCTGGAAGACTTGCGGCTGGCGCTGGCGCAGGCCAACGTGAATCAGGCCAAGGGAAGCTTCGACGGCACTCGACAGTCGTTCGTGATCGGCGCCAACGATCAGCTTCTGACCAGTGACGAGTATCGGCAACTGATCGTGGCGTATCGCAACGGTGCGCCGGTCAAGCTGGTCGAGGTCGCCGACGTGATCGACGGCACCGAGAACGAGCGGCAGGCGGCGTGGATGAATACGACTCCAGCGGTCATTCTCAACATCCAGCGCCAGCCGGGTGCGAACATCATCGAGGTCGTCGACCGGGTCAAGGCGCTGTTGCCGCATTTGCAGGAGTCGCTCCCCGCATCGATCAGGGTTTCGACCCTGACCGACCGGACGTTGACGATCAGGGCGTCGGTCCACGACGTGCAGTCCGAGTTGTTGCTGACGATCGCCCTGGTGGTGCTGGTGATCTTTGTGTTCCTGCGCAACGTGCGGGCGACGGTGATTCCCAGTGTCGCGGTCCCGCTGTCGCTGGTGGGGACGTTCGCCGTCATGTACCTGCTCGATTACAGCCTTAACAATTTGACGCTGATGGCGCTGACGATCTCAACCGGCTTCGTCGTCGATGACGCGATCGTGATGATCGAGAACATCATGCGCTACATCGAAGCGGGCGAATCGCCGCTGGAAGCGTCGCTCAAAGGCTCAGAGCAGATCGGCTTCACGATCGTCTCGCTGAGCGTGTCGCTGATTGCCGTGTTGATTCCGCTGCTGTTCATGGGCGACATCGTCGGCCGGCTGTTTCGAGAGTTCGCGGTAACGCTCAGCGTGACGATTCTGGTCTCGGCCATCGTCTCGCTGACGCTGACCCCCATGATGTGTGCGAAATTTCTATCGCACACGCAGCCCGCACAACACGGCTGGTTGTACCGCACCTCAGAGCGGGCCTTCGAGGCGGTCATCCGGCTGTATGGCAACACGCTGACCTGGGTGCTGCGGCGGCAGGCGCTGACGATGATCGTGGCTCTGGCGACGCTGGCGGCTACGGTCGGCCTGTATTTCGTTGTGCCCAAGGGGTTCTTTCCCGTCCAGGATACGGGGGTCATTCTCGGGATTTCCGAGGCGCCGCAGGACGTCTCGTTCGCCGTGATGGCCCGTCGGCAACTCGAGCTGAACCGCGTGATCGGCGGCGACCAGGCAGTCGCCAGCCTGTCGAGCTTCATCGGCATCGACGGCACCAATACGACCGTCAACAGCGGGCGAATTCAGATCAACCTGAAACCGCTGGCCGAGCGCAAGCTCAGCGCGACTGACGTCATTCGCCGCCTGCAACCGCGCCTCGCCGATGTCGAGGGCATCACGCTCTTCTTGCAGCCGGTTCAGGACCTGACCGTCGAGACGCGGGTCAGCCGCACGCAGTATCAATACAGCCTGGAAGACCCCGACGTGAACGAGCTGGGCGAATGGGCGCCGAAATTCGTCAAGCACCTGGCGGCCCTGCCGCAACTTCGCGACGTCGCCAGCGACGAGCAGAATTCAGGATTGCAGGCGCGGGTGGTGATCGATCGCGACACCGCTTCGCGATTGGGAGTCACCCCGCAGATGATCGACGACGCGCTGTACGACGCCTTCGGGCAGCGGCAGATTTCGATCATGTTCACGCAGCTCAATCAATACCGGCTCGTGCTCGAGGTTAAACCCGAGTTGCGAAATGAACCCGGCGATCTGACCGAGATTTACCTCAAGACGCCCGGCGCCGGCGTCACCCCCCTGAGCACGTTTACCCGCGTCGAACAACTGGCCGCGCCGCTGTCGATCAATCATCAGGGGCAGTTTCCGGTGGTGACCGTTTCATTCAACCTGGCCCCCGGCGTCTCGCTGGGCGAGGCGGTCGAGGCAATCGCCGCAGCCAAGCGCGAACTGGACATGCCCCCCAGCATTGTAGCCGGTTTCCAGGGGACGGCAGCCGCGTTCGAAGCCTCGCTGAAAAACACGCCGCTGTTGATTCTGGCGGCGCTCGTGACGGTCTATATCGTGCTGGGAGTGCTGTACGAGAGTTACATCCACCCGATCACGATACTCTCGACGCTCCCCTCGGCCGGAGTCGGGGCGCTCGTGGCGCTGCTGTTGTGCCAGATCGACCTGGGCGTGATCGCCCTGATCGGAATTATTCTGCTGATTGGAATCGTCAAGAAAAACGCGATCATGATGATTGACTTCGCACTCGTCGCCCAGCGGCAGGAAGGCAAGTCGCCTCACGATGCGATTTTCGAAGCGTGCCTGCTGCGGTTTCGGCCGATCATGATGACCACAATGGCCGCCCTGTTGGGGGCGGTTCCACTGGCGTTCGGAATGGGCGTCGGCTCTGAACTGCGCCGGCCGCTGGGAATCACAATTATCGGCGGGCTGCTGGTCAGTCAACTGCTCACGCTGTACACAACCCCGGTGATCTACCTCTGGTTCGATCGGCTGGCCCGCCGCTTGGGTTTCGGGACCGCGGCGATTCCCGTGCCGGAGGACGGGGAATGAGCCTTTCGTCGCCGTTCATTCACCGGCCGGTCGGCACGACGCTGCTAACGGCGGCGATCACTCTCGCCGGAATACTCGGCTACGGGTTGTTGCCGGTCTCGCCGTTGCCGCAAATTGATTTTCCCACAATCGGAGTGAACGCTTCGCTGCCGGGGGCCAGCCCCGAAACAATGGCTTCGGCGGTGGCCACTCCGCTGGAACGGCAATTCGGTCGCATCGCCGGAATCACCGAGATGAGTTCGACCAGCACGCTGGGGTCGACGTCGATCACGATGCAGTTCGACCTTGACCGCGACATCAACGCGGCCTCTCGGGACGTGCAGGCGGCGATCAATGCCGCGCGGGGCCAGTTGCCGGCGAACCTGCCCAACAATCCGTCGTATCGCAAGGTCAACCCCGCCGACGCCCCGATCATGATGCTGGCGCTGACCTCCGACACCTACACCAAAGCCCGGATGTACGACGTCGCCGCGACGATTCTGCAGCAAAAGCTGGCGCAGGTGGAGGGAGTCGGGCAGGTGTTTGTCGGCGGCGGTTCGCCCCCCGCCGTGCGCGTCGATCTCAACCCCACGACGCTGAACCACCTGGGGATCGGTCTGGAAGATGTTCGCGCGGTGCTGAACTCGGCCAACGCCAATCGTCCCAAGGGGCAGATCGCCGATGCCCAGCGGGCCTGGTCGATCACCGCCACCGATCAACTGTTCACGGCCGCCGAATACGAGCCGTTGATGGTCGCCTACCGCAACGGCGCCCCGATTCGCCTGAAAGACCTGGCGACGGTCACCGATTCGGTCGAAGACATTCGCGCCTTTGGTCTGTCCAATGGCAAGCCATCGATCACCGTTTTGATCTTCCGGCAGCCGGGGGCCAACATTATCGACACCGTCGACCGGATCCGCGCGCTGCTTCCGCATCTCGACGCGCAGATACCCGCCGATATCGACCTTCAGGTGGCCATGGATCGCACGGGGACGATTCGCGCCTCGCTGCACGACGTGCAGTTCACGCTGATCCTTTCGGTGGTGCTGGTGATTCTGGTCGTGTTTTTGTTTCTGCGCGATCTGCGGACGACATTGATACCCAGCGTGGCCGTACCCGTCTCGCTGATCGGCACGTTTGGCGTCATGTATCTGGCCGGATACAGCCTCGACAATCTTTCGCTGATGGCGCTGGCGATCGCGACCGGATTCGTCGTCGACGATGCGATCGTGGTGGTCGAAAACATCACCCGCCATCTCGAAGAGGGGGTCGCGCCGATGCAGGCGGCCCTCCTGGGGGCCAAAGAAATCGGCTTCACGGTCTTGTCGATCAGCGTGTCGCTGGTGGCGGTGTTCATCCCGATTCTGCTGATGAGCGGGATTCTCGGCCGGCTGTTCCGTGAATTTGCGGTGACTCTCTCGGTGGCGATCGCCGTCTCGCTGCTGGTCTCGCTGACCACCGCCCCCATGATGTGCGCCTGGCTCCTGAAGCCCAAAAGCGAGCAACGCCACGGACGCTGGTACCAGGCGAGCGAGCGGGTGTTCGACTGGATCCTGATCTGGTACGGGCGGTCGCTGGCGTTTGTCCTGAGGCACGAGCGCATCGCGCTGCTGGTCACACTTTCGACGATCGGGTTCACCGTCTACTTGTATGTGATCGTGCCCAAAGGGTTCTTTCCGCAGCAGGATACCGGGCGCCTGACCGGCAGCTTGCAGGGGGACCAGGACACCTCATTTCAGGCGATGTCGCGGCTGCTGCAGCAGTTCTCGGCGGTCGTGAGTGAAGATCCGGCGGTCGTGGGAGTTCTCTGCTTCACGGGAGGCGGCGCGGGTGGTGGCGGCGGCAATTCATCGAACTCGGCGCGGATGTTCGTTTCGCTCAAGCCGCTTCGGGAACGGCGAATCAGTGCCGATGCCGTGATCGCCCGGATTCGGGCCAAAGTCTCGCGCATCCCGGGGGGCAGCCTGTATCTGCAGCCTGTGCAGGACCTGCGGATCGGGGGGCGTCCCTCCAGCGCCCAGTTTCAATACACGCTCAGAGGAGACAACCTCGACGAGCTCAACCTCTGGAGCTCCAAACTGCTGCGCGAGCTGCGCAAGCTGCCGGGGCTGGTCGACGTCAACTCCGACCAGCAGAACAAGGGCTTGCAATCGCGGCTCGACATCGATCGAGCGACCGCGGCCCGATTGGGAATTACCCTCGCGCAAATCGACAATACGCTGTACGACGCATTCGGTCAGCGACAGGTCTCGACGATCTACAAGTCGCTCAACCAGTACCACGTCGTCATGCAGCTCGAGCGGGACTTCTGGCAGAACCCCGACGCCGTGCAGCACCTGTACGTCCGCAGCCCCAACGACACGCAGATTCCCCTGACGGAGTTTTTCGATCAGAGTTTCAAGACCACCTCTCTCTCCGTCGCCCATTCGGGCCAGTTTCCTTCGGCGACGATTTCGTTCAATCTGGCGCCCGGCACGTCGCTGGGCGAGGTCGTCCCGGCCATCGAGCAGACCGCCGCCTCACTGGGGATGCCCGAAAGCATCCAGGGTAAGTTTCAGGGAACCGCCCAGGCGTTTCAAGACGCGCTGGCCAACCAGCCGCTGCTGATACTCGCGGCACTGGTCACTGTCTACATTGTGCTGGGGGTCCTCTACGAGAGCTACATTCACCCGCTGACGATTCTCTCGACGCTGCCGTCTGCGGGAGTCGGCGCGCTGTTGGCGCTGTTGATCTGCAAGACCGAACTGAACATGATGGCCTTGATCGGCATCCTGCTGTTGATCGGAATCGTCAAGAAGAACGCGATCATGATGATCGACTTCGCACTCGAAGCCGAACGCAAGCACGGGAAATTGCCCCAGGATGCAATCTTCGAGGCGTGCGTCCTGCGTTTTCGGCCGATTATGATGACCACGCTTGCCGCGCTTTTGGGAGGGCTGCCGCTGGCGCTCGGGCGGGGGGATGGGGCCGAGCTCCGCCAACCGCTGGGTATCGCGATTGTCGGCGGCCTGATTTTCAGCCAGATGCTGACGCTGTATACGACGCCGGTGGTGTACCTTTACCTCGATCGGCTGCGACTGCGGTGGGCGCGGACGAAGGCTGTGTCCCCAAGCTAGCAGCCCCGCTGTCGATATTCGTCACTTGAGGGTGGCTATCCTCCGGGATAGGTTTGATGACCGTGGCACGCGACCCCCCTTGCTCCCCCTTGCTAAGCATTGGCATGTAGATACCAATCCCGCCAGGGGGGGAAGGAGAGCTTCAGGCGTGGGCGGGTTCGCTGGTTGTGTGATTGGCGTTCTGCGGCGGTGATGTGTCAAACGCCCGCCCCCCTCGTGATATTGAAACCCTTCCGCTGCCTTGCCGGGTATCAGTTAGTGTCATGTCGCGGTGTTTGGCCTCACAACATCGAGCAATCGCTTCACAAAGGAATGGAATGCAACATATCCGAAGGTCGGGAAACGTATGTGGTCACCTGGCCGGCATATCGCTAAACCCTGAGCGGTCGAAACCAAGACATTCAGCGAGCCACGGGCGTGAGCCCGTGGGTTCGGACGCGGATGCGACGCCCTCATCTCCTTCCTGCCATCATTCAGCGAGCCACGGGCGTGAGCCCGTGGGTTCGGTCGGTGCGTCGTCGCGTCCCAACCCGCTTGCTGACGCCAGGCGGCTCGCTGGGGTAAGGGGTCTCATTCTTGCCGCAATGCTGATCGCTACGTCCAGCACCTTCCTGCGTGCCGACGAGCCGGCCATCCCGGCACATGACACCGTTCCTGCGCTCGACATTTCGGTTCTGGACCTGTCCGGGCAGTCGCACCATCTGGGCTGTCGGCCGGAACGCGGGGCGCTGGTTATCGTCTTTCTGTCGACCGAATGTCCGATTGCCAACGGGTACCTGCCTGAGCTCAATCGCATCTGGAAAAACCTCCCGGCAGGCCGGCGCGAGGTCGACTTTTTCGGCGTAATCTCCGATCGGTCGGTCACTCGCGCCGCGGCGGCGAAACATGCACGCGAATATCAGATTGCGTTCCCGGTGATCTTCGACAGTTCGGGAGAACTGGCGAACACTTTGCGGCCCACGCATACTCCCGAAGCCTTCGTCATCGACCAGGCCGGCAAGCTGGCCTACCGCGGCCGAATCGACGACGCTTATGTAGCACCGGGCAAGCGCAGAACTGAAGTCGGCCGCCACGACTTGAAGGACGCCATCGAGGTCGCTCTCGACGGGCGCGAGGTCACCGCGAAAGTCACCGAGCCTGTGGGCTGCCGTCTCGAGTCCCGCAGCGAACCGGCCGCCAACGCCCCAATCACCTACACCCGCGAAATCGCCCCCGTGCTCCAGGCCAACTGCATGAATTGCCACCGCGAGGGTGAGGTGGCGCCGTTTTCTTTGACAAGTTACGACGAGGCTTCCAAGCGCGCGCGGCAACTCGCTGACGCGACACAATCGCGGTTCATGCCTCCCTGGAAGCCCGAACCGGGTTTCGGTCATTTGCTCGGGCAGCGGCGACTGACTGAAGAGCAAATCGCCCTGTTCGATCGCTGGGCCGACGCAGGTGCGCCCGAGGGAGACCCCGCCGACCTCCCCCCGGCCCCCGATTTTCCCGACGGCTGGCTGCTGGGCGAGCCTGATCTGATCGTCAAAGTGCCCGAGGCGTTCGAATTGCCGGCCGACGGTCGTGACGTGTTTCGCAATTTCGTGATTCCGCTGGCGGTCGACAGCGACAAGCTGGTGGCAGCGGTCGAATTTCGACCCGGCAATCGCCGGGTCGTGCATCACGCGCTGTTCTTTCTCGATTCCAGCGGGGTCGCCCGCGGCAAAGACGCCGCCGCTGCCGGCCCCGGTTTCAGCAGTTTCGGCGGGCCGGGCTTCATTCCCAGCGGGGCGCTGGGGGGCTGGGCGCCGGGAGGAACGCCGCGCGTCCTGCCCGACGGCATGGGCCGGATGCTCCGCAAAGGTTCAGATCTCGTGTTGCAGATTCACTACCATCCCAGCGGCAAGCCCGAGTCAGATCAATCGACGATCGGCATTCACTACGTCAAGGAAGGGTCGCAGAAGGTGATCGCCGGCATGATAGTGCTCGATCGGGCGCTCGAGATTCCCGCCGGAGCCGCCAGGCACCCGATGCACGCCGCGTACACGCTGCCGGCCGACTGCACGATGGTCGGCATCGCTCCGCACATGCACCTGCTGGGGCGCGAGATGAAAGCCACGGCCACCTATCCTGACGGCAAAGTCGAACCGCTGATCTGGATCAAAGACTGGAACTTCAACTGGCAGGATCAATACCTGTTTGCCGAACCGCTGCATTTACCCAAAGGGACCCGACTCGACGTAACGGCCCTGTACGACAACTCCGAAGCCAACCCCCTCAACCCCAACACGCCCCCCAAGCGCGTCACCTGGGGCGAGCAGACGACCGACGAAATGTTCATCTGTTTCTTTCTGGTGACGACCGACAAGCGCCAAGACCTGATGCCGCTGATCGTCGACAACCTGACGACGATGGGCCGGTCGGGCTTACGCCGCGCCGGCGCGCGGCTGTTTGGTCGGTGAGGTGGCCCGCTGACCTTACTTCAGGCTGTCGCGTGTACAGCTACGCGAGTCGCAAGCGACGCGGCGAAACAGAATCGTCGCGGGGTGTCAGCGATCGTGTACGAACTGTCGGCGACGGGGCGACGGCAAATACAAATTCAACCACGGATCACACCGATGGCACTGCTGGGCGTGGCGGACCTTGGTCGGAAAGGGGGGCTGGTCTGAAAAAACGCCTCGTCACCAGAATTCGTGGGTGGTTTTCAGAAGGGAAAGCTGTTTTCGTGCGGCAATTCAGGGTTATTTGTGCTGTTGAATGGCCGTGTGATTTCGACGTGCAAATTGCAGAGGGATTTTGGGGTATGTTTTCGGCGCC
>SIAF01000184.1 GCA_009691905.1 Planctomycetaceae bacterium
CAAGCAGGCCGACCAGATGGTTCGCGGCTCGATCGTCCTGCCGCACGGGATCGGCAAGTCCAAGCGCGTCCTCGTGTTCGCTCAGGGCGAGAACGCGGCCATTGCCGAGAAGGCCGGGGCCGATTTCGTGGGAGGCGCCGACCTCGCCGATAAAATCAAGGGCGGCTGGACCGACTTCGACGTTGCGATCGCCAGCCCGGACATGATGGGAGTGGTGGGTCCGTTGGGCCGCGTTCTTGGCCCGCGGGGTTTGATGCCTTCTCCCCGGGCGGGCACAGTCACGCAGGATGTCGCCAACGCCGTGCGGGAATACAAGGCGGGCAAGGTTGAGTTTCGCGCCGATGCCGCCGGCATCGTGCATTGTGTGGCGGGAAAATTGTCGTTCGGCGAAACGCAGTTGGCCGAAAATGTCGAAGCCCTGCTGAAGTATATTCGTTCGTTGAAGCCGGCTTCGTCGAAAGGCGTCTACGTTCGCAGCATCACCATCTCGGCGACGATGTCGCCGGGCATCACCATCGCGGCCTGAACATGAGCAAACGAATCAAGAATATGCTGGTCGACGACCTGCGCCAGCGGCTGGGAAGCTGTCGCGACATTCTGGTTGTCGACTACTCCAGGCTCAACGGTGTGACCGAGACCGACATGCGGCTGAAACTGCGTAAGCAGAACATCCGCATGCTGGGTGTCAAGAACTCGCTGGCCCGCAAAGTCCTGGGGGAACTGGGGCTTTCGGGTCTCGACCCGTACCTGTCGGGTCCATCGACCCTGGTCTTCGGTGGCCCGGATATCGTGGCTCTGTCGAAAGAGATCGCCAAATGGGCTAAAAACCTTGAACCCCTGCAAATCAAAGGGGGCATCGTCGACGGCACGTCGGTCAATTCGGCCGAGATTGACGCGCTTAGTAAAAGCCCTTCCCGCGAAGAACTGCTGGGTAAGATCGTCATGCTGGCCCTCAGCCCAGGAGCCCAACTGGCTGCCCTGCTGCTGGGGTCCGCCGGGACGCTCGCCGGTCAGGTCAAATCCATCGCCGACAAAGAGGCCGATAACGAACCCGAGACTGAGTCTGCGGCAGCCACGGCCACCTAGTCTCGTCGCGGCAAATCCGTAACCAATTCAACGAACCTCCAATTTTCGTGACCCATCGCTACAGGGAGAACAGTTTCGATGTCAACCGCTGAGGCAACCACCACCAACTACGACGACGCCATCAAGACTCTGGGTGACAAGATCGTCACTCTGACAATTCTGCAGGCCAAGTCGCTCGCCGACTACCTCGAACAAGTTCACGGCATCAAGCCGGCCGGCGGCGGTGTGATGATGGCCGCAGCAACAGGCGGCTCCGCACCCGTGGTCGCGGAAGTGCAAACCGAATTCGACGTCATTCTCGCGGCGTACGGCGAAAACAAGATCGGCGTGATCAAGGTCGTCCGCGCGGCGACGGGCCTGGGGCTCAAAGAAGCCAAGGACCTGGTCGAAGCGGCCCCCAGGCCCATCAAGACCGGCCTGTCGAAGGCCGATGCCGACAAGCTCAAGGCCGAGCTCGACGCCGCTGGTGCGAAGGTCGAAATCAAGTAAGAGTGCCGATGCAAAACTTGCGGGGATGTTCCGTCGGATGACGATCGTCGTCACCCGGCGGAAGCAAGCCTTTTCTCGGTCGCAGGAGTATCCTGAAGCCGCGTGACAATTGCGGGCCGGTTCAACGGTAAACCGATCCTGCGCGGCCCCCGCGTGACGGGCTTAATCCTGTCGGCATTGATTGTCCCCTCCCTTCCGGAGAGTGATTCATGGCAACACCCGCCGCGCACTATTTGAAACTCGACGAACAGCGCAATTTCGGCCAATTGTCGGGCGAATTCGAATTGTCCGATTTGACTCAGATCCAGACGGCATCGTACGCCAAGTTTCTGCAGGTCGAGGCTGACCCGAAACATCGCAAACCGCACGGTCTCGAAGAGATCATGCGGGAAATCTTTCCGATCACCAGTTACGACGGGCAGCACAAACTCGATTTCGTCAAGTACGAGTTGGGCAAGCCGCGGTATACGCCGGTCGAATGCCGGCAGCTCCGCTTGACGTACGGGCGACCCTTTCGCGTCTGGTTGCGGTTGGTGAAAGAGCAGTCGATTGAAGAGGAAGTCTATTTGGGCGACATGCCGATCATGATCGGCGGCGGCGAATTCATCATCAACGGCGCCGAACGCGTCGTCGTCAGTCAGTTACACCGCTCGCCGGGGGTTGACTTCGTGTCGGCGTCCGAGCCAGGCGAGCGCAAGACATTTTCGTGTCGAATCATTCCCGAGCGCGGTAGCTGGATCGAGTTGAACATCAGCAAACGCGAGGCACTGGGGGTGCGCATCGATCAAAGCGGCAAGTTTTCGGCGATCACCCTGCTGCGGGCGATGAGCCCCGAGTACTCCAAGGATTCGGAGGTGATTCGGACGTTTTTTACCACGAAGGTCATCAAGCTCGCCGACTCTGACGCCGTCAAGAAGCTCTCTGGCAAGCATGCCGCCGACGACCTGGTCTACCCCGTAAAAACGGAACGGGTCGGTGAAATTATTGCCGAGGCCGGCCAGCCGATCACCCCCGAACTGGCGCAGGAAATTTGCCTTTCGGGCTTGAAGACCGCCGAAATCATCGAGAACCTGACCGACCCGCTGATTCTCAACAGCATCCAGGAAGACGTGACCAGCAGCCACCAGGAAGCGCTGCTCAAAATCTACCAGCGGCTGCGTCCCGGCAACCCGCCGCAGCTCGAAAAGGCGATTGAGCTGTTTCACGAAAAGTTCTTCGACGTCAACCGCTACCGCCTCGGGCGCGTCGGTCGCTTTCGCATCAATCGCAAATTCTTGCAGGATGTGCCTGACGATGTGATGACGCTCCGCTCGGAGGACTTCATCAACGCCATTCGTTACGTCCTCAGGCTGCGGTTGAACGACCCCTCGGTCAGCGTCGACGACATCGATAATCTCGGCAACCGTCGCTTGCGCACGATTGACGAACTGGCCGCCGACGAAATTCGTAAAGGCTTCCTCAAGCTCCGCCGCACCGTTCAAGAGCGGATGAGCCTCAAGGACGTGCAGGAAATGTCGCCGCGGACGCTGGTCAATCCTAAGAGCGTCTCGGCCGCCATCGAGTATTTCTTCGGCCGCGGCGAGTTGTCGCAGGTGGTCGACCAGACCAACCCGCTCTCGACGCTGACGCACGAACGCCGATTGAGCGCGCTGGGGCCCGGGGGCCTGAACCGCAAACGAGCCGGCTTCGAAGTGCGCGACGTGCACATTTCGCACTATGGGCGTATTTGCCCGATCGAAACGCCCGAAGGGACCAACATCGGCCTGATTTCAAGCCTTTCGATGTTTGCTAAGGTCGACGACCTCGGGTTTCTGATCACTCCTTATCGGGTGATCAAGAACGGCAAGGTCACCGAAGAGATTCGCTGGCTGCGCGCCGATGAAGAATCGAACGGCTTTTTTGCTCCGGCCGACACGCCGATTGCCAGTGGCAAGCTGCGCGACGACCGTGTGCTCGTTCGACATCGCGGCGACTTCGTGCAGGCCGACGCCAAGCAGGTCGAGTTCATGGATGTCGCCCCGTGCCAGATGGTCGGGGTCTCGGCGGGATTGATTCCCTTCCTCGAGCACGACGATGCCAACCGGGCTTTGATGGGATCAAACATGCAGCGGCAGGCCGTTCCGCTGTTGATCACCGAGCCCCCCGTGGTCGGGACCGGCCTGGAGCGCGCCGTCGCCGAGAATTCGGGAATGCTGATGCGTGCCGAAAAGGCCGGAACCGTGAACTTCGTCGACGCCAACCGGATCGAAATCGACGGCAAGGTCTACCCGCTGATGAAGTTCACCGGTCTCAACGAGCGAACCTGCATGAATCAGCGGCCGATCATCAAGATCGGCCAGCGCGTCAAGAAGGGGCAGGTGCTGTGCGACAGCGCCGCCACGCGCGACGGCGAACTGTCTTTGGGCCGCAACGTCACCGTGGCCTTCATGTCGTGGGACGGTTACAACTTCGAAGATGCCATCATTCTCTCGGAACGGCTGGTGAAAGAAGACGTCTTCACGTCGATTCACATCGACGAATTCGACGTCGAGATTCGCGAAACCAAGCTGGGTCGGGAAGAGTTCACCCGGGATATCCCCAACGTCAGCGAGAAGGCCCTGCGCCACCTGGGCGAAGACGGCATCGTGCAGGTCGGTACCCGCGTCTCGCCGGGCGACATTCTCGTCGGCAAGGTGTCACCCAAGGCCAAGACCGAACTGACCCCTGAAGAAAAACTGCTGCACGCGATTTTCGGCCGGGCCGGTGAAGACGTGAAAAACGAGTCGCTGGAAGTTCCCAGCGGCGTCGAAGGGATCGTCATCGACACTCAGAAATTCTCGCGGCGGATGAGCCTCACTGAATCAGAGCGTCGCAAGTTCGAGGCCGAGCTGAAAACCCGCGAAGACGAAGGCAACACGCTGATCGCCGAGGCGTTTCGCAAGTTTCTGCACGAAATCGAGAAAGCCCTCGATCGAAAACTGCAGGACGACGACGCTCACGTATTGCGCGATGCCGACGACAAGATCGTGGCGGCCTATGCCGCGAACTTCCGCGATCATTTCGACAAACTCGAAATCCGCAGCCCGCAGAAGCGGGCCGATTGCCAGGAGATCATCAAGACGCGCTGGGGGGCGGTCGAGTCGGCGATCGACCAGCGCGATCGGGTGCTGAACACGATGAAGCGCGGCGACGAACTGCCTTCGGGCGTGCTGCAGATGGTCAAAGTCTATGTCGCTTCCAAACGCGTGATTTCGGTCGGCGACAAGATGGCCGGCCGGCACGGGAATAAAGGGGTGATTTCGAAGGTGCTGCCGATCGAGGATATGCCGTTTCTCGACGACGGGACATCGGTCGACATCATTCTCAATCCGCTGGGGGTTCCCAGCCGCATGAACGTCGGCCAGATTCTCGAAACGCATCTGGGTTGGGCTGTGTCGCGTCTGGGTTATCGCGCGATCTGCCCGGTGTTCGATGGAGCCCTCGAAGAAGACATTCACAAGATTCTCAAAGAAGCCGGGTTGCCTGAAGACGGCAAGAGCGTGTTGCGCGACGGCCGCACCGGCGAGCCCTTCGAGCAGAAAGTCACGGTCGGCACGATTTACATGCTCAAGCTGCACCACCTGGTCGAGGACAAGGTGCACGCCCGCGCCACCGGCCCCTACTCGTTGATTACCCAGCAGCCGCTGGGGGGCAAGGCCCGGTTTGGCGGCCAGCGATTCGGGGAAATGGAAGTCTGGGCCCTGGAGGCTTATGGGGCAGCGTACATTCTGCAGGAACTGCTGACCGTTAAAAGCGACGACGTCGAGGGCCGCACGAAGATTTACGAGTCGATGGTTAAAGGCGAAAACACTCTGGAAGCCGGAACCCCCGCGAGTTTCGACGTGCTCAACAACGAAATTCGCGGTCTGGCCCTCAATATGCAACTGGAAAAGAAACGATCGAGCTGACGCCCAGCGGCAGGATTCAGCAGCGAGGGGCCCGCGCCGCCCGGGCGACCCCCCGACTCCTGAATCCTGAACCCGACTTCTGTGACTTTCCGCTGCGCCATTCCACTGCGCCATTCCACTGCGCCATTCCTCCAAGGAGCGAACTCAGTGAGCACCGCCGCCGAAACCGTTTACGATCGGGTCAATGATTACGGCGCTATCAAGATCGGGCTGGCCAGCCCGCACGACATCCGGAGCTGGTCGTTCGGCGAAGTCAAGAAGCCGGAAACGATCAACTACCGCACGTATCGTCCCGAACGCGACGGGCTGTTCTGCGAGCGCATCTTCGGCCCCGAGAAAGACTGGGAGTGCGCCTGCGGTAAATACCGCGGGATGAAATACAAGGGCATGATTTGCGACCGCTGCGGCGTGAAAGTCACGCACAGCCGCGTGCGCCGCAAACGCATGGGGCACATCGAGCTGGCCGCCCCGGTCGTGCATATCTGGTTTTTCAAGTCGATGCCCAGCCGTCTGGGCGCGCTGTTGAACATGAAAACCTCCAGCCTCGAAAAGGTCGTCTACTTCCAGGATTACGTGGTGCTCGACCCCGGCGATACGCCGCTGCGCGCCAATCAACTGCTGACCGAAGAAGAGGCCCGGCAGGCCCGCGCGAAGTATGGCGAGTCGTCGTTCGAGATCGAGATGGGCGCCGACGCGGTCAAGAAGCTCCTGGCCAAACTCAATCTCGTCGAGCAGTCGCACAAACTCCGCGAAGAGCTGAAAACCACCAACAGCCAGCAGAAGACGAAAGACCTGATCAAGCGTCTCAAAATCATCGAGGCCCTGCGCGACAGCGACAACCGTCCCGAATGGATGGTGCTCGATGTGATTCCGGTGATTCCCCCCGACTTGCGGCCGCTGGTGCTGCTCGACTCGGGCAACTTCGCGACCAGCGATCTCAACGACCTGTACCGCCGCATCATCAATCGCAACAATCGCCTCAAGAAGCTGGTCGATCTCAATGCGCCCGAAGTCATCGTACGCAACGAAAAGCGCATGCTGCAGCAGTCGGTCGATGCGCTGTTCGACAACAACCGTTGCAAACGACCCGTGCTGGGCTCGTCGAATCGGCCGCTGAAATCGCTGACCGACATGATCAAAGGCAAGCAGGGGCGGTTCCGCGAAAACCTCCTGGGCAAGCGCGTTGACTACTCGGCCCGCAGCGTGATCGTCGTCGGCCCCGAACTCAAACTGCACCAGTGCGGGTTGCCCAAGAAGATCGCGCTGGAACTGTATCAGCCGTTCATTATCCGCCGGCTCAAAGAGCTGGGCCACGCCGACACGATCAAAAGCGCCAAGCGCATGCTCGAGCGCAAAGACGACGAGGTGTGGGACATCCTCGAAGAGGTGATCCGCAACCATCCGGTGCTGCTCAATCGCGCGCCGACACTGCACCGCATGGGCATTCAGGCGTTCGAGCCGGTGCTGATCGAAGGCCACGCCATCAAGATTCATCCGCTGGTCTGCAAGGGCTTCAATGCCGACTTCGACGGCGACCAGATGGCCGTGCATCTGCCGCTCTCGATCGAGGCCCAGGTCGAGGCCCACACGCTGATCATGGCGACCAACAACATTTTCAGCCCGGCCAACGGCGCGCCGATTATCAGTCCGTCGCAGGACATCGTGATGGGCTGCTACTACGCCACGCTGTCGAAGGCCGATCGCCCGGGCGACGGCATGGCCTTCGCATCGATCGGTGAAATCCACCTGGCCTTTGCCTCGGGCAAGGTGACGACGCACACCCGCGTCAGACTTCGGCTGCCCCGCGAGAAACGGGTCAAGGGCGAAGGGGCCGAAACGCATCGCCCCGGCAAGCTGCTGGTCACGACCGTCGGCCGCGTGATTTTCAACGACATTCTGCCGGCCTCGATGTCGTACTACAACCTGACGATGCGCAATAAAGACCTGGCGAACGTCATTTCCGATTGCTACCTCGAAATGGGCCGTCGCGAGACGATCGCCCTGCTCGATCGCATGAAAGAAATCGGTTTCCAGTTCTCGACGCGCAGCGGGTTGTCGTTCGGGACCAGCGACCTGAAGACCCCCCCCAACAAAGAAAAAGTCATCGCTACGGCCGAGCAGGCGGTGCTGCAGAAGCAGCGTCTGTTCGAAAAGGGCATTATCACCGATCGCGAGCGGTATTATCAGGTGCTCGAAACCTGGACGCACGTCCGCGAGCAGATCACCGTGGCCATGATGTACGAACTCGAGCACGACGCCCGCGACGACGGGGCGTACGTCAACCCCGTGTTCCTGATGGCCAACTCCGGCGCCCGCGGCGGCGTCGAACAGATTCGCCAGTTGGCCGGGATGCGCGGATTGATGGCCAAGCCCAACGGTGAAATCATCGAAGCCCCGATTAAGGCCAATTTCAGGGAAGGGCTGTCGGTTCTCGAATACTTCAGTTCGACGCACGGCGCCCGCAAGGGGCTGGCCGACACGGCCCTCAAAACCGCCGACAGCGGTTACCTGACACGTAAACTGGCCGACATCGCCCAGAATATGGTGGTCACCACGTACGATTGCGGCACCACTCAGGGAATCACCCGCGGCGTCGTCTATCGCGGTGAAAAGGTCGAGGTCAGCCTGGCCGATGCGATTCGCGGCCGCGTCAGCCGAACGAACATCGTCAACCCGATCACCGACGATATGATTGTTCGCGACGGCGAGCTGATCACGGTCGAAATCGCACGCAATATCGAGAAGCTGGGTCTCGAGAAAATCCAGGTCCGCAGCCCGATGACGTGCGAGGCGTCGCTGGGCATGTGTCGGTTGTGTTACGGCATGGATCTCTCGACCGGCTCACTGGTCGAAGAGGGCATGGCGGTAGGAATCATCGCCGCCCAGAGCATCGGCGAACCCGGTACGCAATTGACGATGCGAACCTTTCACGGCGGTGGTATCGCCTCGCGCGACATTGAAGAAAATGAAATTCGCACGAAACGCGCCGGCCGCGTCAAGCTGGCCCGCATTCGCAGCGTCGTGAATGCCCAGGGGCAGAACGTCGTACTCGCCCGAAACGGCGAAGTGATCATCATCGACCCGAAAGACCGCGAACTCGAAAAATACACCATTCCGAATGGAGCGGTGCTGCTGGTCGGCGAGAACGACGAAGTCAAAATCGCTCAGGTGCTTTGCCAATGGGATCCGCTGTCGGTTCCGATTCTGGCCGAGGTCGGCGGGAAGGTCCGTTACGAAGATTTCGTCGAGGGCGAATCGATTCGCACCGAGGTCGACGCCAGCGGCACTTCGCGCATTCAAATTATCGAGCACAAGGGCGATCTGCACCCGCAATTGATGCTCGAAGACGCAGCCGGGAAAATTCTCGACTTCTACTTCCTGCCTGAAAAGGCCATCATCGAGATTCCCGACGGTCAGATGATTTCCGCCGGGACCGTGATCGCCAAGACCCCCCGCGAGCTGGGGGGCACCCAGGATATCACCAGCGGTCTGCCGCGCGTCACCGAGTTGTTCGAGGCCCGTCGCCCTAAAGAGCCGGCCATTATTTCCGAGATCGACGGCGAGGTCGACCTGCTGGCCGAAAAGAAGCGCGGCAAGCGGGTGATTATCGTACGCGGCGTCGACGGCACCGAAAAAGAATACATCATTCCGCACGGGAAGCACTTGCGGGTTCACGCGAAAGATCTGGTCCGCGCCGGCGACGCCCTGGTCGACGGGCCGCTGGTGCCGCACGATATTTTGCGCGTCTCAGGCGAAGAGGCCGTTCAGCAGTACCTGCTCCGCGAAATTCAGAACGTGTATCGCTCGCAGCGGGTGGAAATCGACGACAAGCACATCGAGATCATCATCGCCCAGATGCTGCGCAAGGTGCGCGTCGACAAGGTCGGCGACACGACGCTGCTGCCGGGCATCGTGATCGACAAGTTCGAACTGCGCAAGGTCAATATGGCCTTGTTCGAATGCGGCAAGATTACGACCCCCGGCGACACCGAATTCCACGAAAACGATATTGTCCCGCAAACGACATTCGACGAAGTCAACGCGCAGGTCGAAGCCACGAACGGCACACCGGCCAAGCAGACCAGGCCCAAAGGGGCTTCGGCAAGCCCGCAACTGTTGGGCATCACGAAAGCGGCCGTCCAAAGCGAGAGCTTCATTTCGGCCGCCAGTTTCCAGGAAACGACGAAGGTTCTCACCGAAGCCGCCCTGGCCGGCAAGTCGGACGATCTGGTGGGGCTCAAAGAGAACGTGATTCTGGGCCACCTGATTCCCGCAGGTACGGGGTTTCGAACCCATCAGGAATCGGAAGTCCGGATCAGCCCCGAAGCCCTGGAAGAATTCAATGCCGAACGCGATCGGGCTCGTGCCCAACGCTTCGCCATGCTGCAGGAGCCGGCCCCCCGACAGCCGGCCACTCCCGCCGACGGCGCCAAGAAGCCCTCGGTGCTCGATCTGGAACCGATTGAGTAGACACCGCCTGGGTTCCAGAACGATTTTGCGGCCGGTCGATGGCCGAGCGGCCCGGGTTGAACCGGAAACCACGGTTGAGCCAGAAACCACGGGCTGGTCTTGACCGCGCGGGACGTTGGTTGCGAGAGGTCGGGTTGTAAGGCTTGAACAATCGCGCCTGCGTCAATACAGTAGCGGTCTGCTCCAAACCAAAACGCCAACCTCACTTTACGGAAAACGTCGAAAGACAGGAATCACTACATGGGCGTCAAAAAGACGGGTAAAGGTCGCCGCAAGCTGGGTCAGAAGAAACGCCGCATGCGCGCGAAGATCCGTCACCGTAAGGGCTGATCTGCAGATTTTATGTTAATGTCTGGCGTGGCCTCCCCTCATCACGTTACGATAGGTCCAGTCGCACCTGCCTGAAACGCCGCTGCCGCCGACTTGATTTCGGTGGTTCCCGCCCGGCCGACAGGCTGCCTTCCTACAGGATGCATGCAGGAGAGAAGTCACGCCATGAGACCAATGTTGCGGACATCGATTGCGTTGACGCTGGGGCTCTGCACCTCGCTGGGAATGACCTCTTCCACCAGGGCTCAGGATGCCGCGGCAGTGGCCAAGGCCGACGAGGCCCAGAAAGTCGCCGACGCCGCCCTCGTCAAAAAGGACGGGGCCGACAAGGTCGTCGCCGCAGCACAGGGCAAAGTCAAGCTTGCAACGCAGGGGCTGTCGAAGGCCAAGGCCGACGAAGTGAAACAGTCGGCCGAAGTCGCGGCTGCCGAAAAGGCCGCGACCGAAAAGGCCGCAGCACTTGCCAAAGCCGCCGAAGACGCCAAGGCGCTTGAGAAGCCGGCGACCGACACTGCGGCTGCGGCAAAAGCCGCCGCCGATGCCAAAGCGGCCGCCGATCAGGCGGCAGCCGCCGCAGCCGAGCTGGCAAAGGCCACCGCCGACACGGCTGCGGCCGCCAAGCTCGCCGCTGACAAAGCCCCTGGCGACAAAGCGGTCGCCCTGCTGAAGACCGTCGCCGACACGGTTGCCGCCGACGTGGCGAAACTCGGCCAGGAGGCGGCCGCAAAAGCCGAAGCCGCCATTAAACCGGTCACCGACACGGCCGCCGCCGCCAAGGATGCCGCCGACAAACTGGCTGCCGGACAAAAGGTGGTCGCCGACGCCGACGCCGCCTCGAAAGCAGCCGCCGATGCCGTCGGGCCGCTGAAGGCCAATCTGGCAAAGGCCCAGGAAACGTCCAAGCAAGCCGAGGCGGTTGTTGCCTCGGCCAAGGGCGAGGTCGATCAGGCCCTCGTCGCTCTCAACGCGGTCGTTGCCGAAACGACGATTGCCGTCAAGGGATCTGAAGAAGCCCTGGCCTCGATCGGGAAGTTCGTTTCATTTTCCAAGCACGTCGCTCCGGTAATCACGAAGCGCTGCCTCGCCTGCCATAACGCCCAGACCGCCAAGGGGCGATACAACATGGATACCTATTTCGGCGTCATGAAGGGGGGCGAGCAGGGCGATACGATCATCCCCAAAGATGCCGACGGCTCGAACCTGATTGCCGTGCTCGAGAGTGGCCTCATGCCCAAAGACGCCGACCCGCTGACAAAGGACGAGATTGCCCAGATCAAGCAATGGATTCTCAACGGCGCTCGCATCGACGCGGGGCTCAAATCCGAGGCCCAGCTCGTCACAATCATCCCCAAGCTGCCGCAACCGGCTCCACCCGAAGCGTACCGCGTGCCGATTCCTGTCACGGCGATCGCCTTCAGCCCCGACGGCAGCCTGCTCGCCAGCTCAGGTTATCATGAGGTCATTCTCTGGAACGCGGCCGACGGCAAGCCGGCCCGTCGCATCAGCAATGTCGCCGAGCGAACGTACGACATCGAATTCAACGCCGCCGGCAACCTGTTGGCGGTTGCCGCCGGCACCCCCGGTCAACAGGGCGAGGTCAAGTTGTTCAACCCCGCCGACGGGACGCTCGTGCGCGACATGATGACCACCAACGACTCGGTGTTCGGCATCGCCTTCAGTCCCGACGGCCTTCGGCTCGCGGCCTGCAGCGCCGACCGCACGATCCGCGTGTTCAACGTCGGCACCGGCGCCCAGGAATTGATGATCGAAGACCATGCCGACTGGGTCATGGATATCGCCTGGTCGGCCGACGGCACTAAACTCGCCTCGGCCAGCCGCGACAAGACTTCGAAGCTGTTCGACGCGAAAACCGGCGATTCGCTGGTGACGTTTCCAGGGCACAACGAGGTGGTGTACGGCGTCGCGTTCGCCCCCGATGGAGCCCAGGTGCTGACGGCAGGACGCGATAATAAGATTCGCGCCTGGAACCCGGCCAACGCCCAGCAGATTCGCGAAATTGCCGGCTTCGGCGGCGAGGTGTACCGCCTGATCATCACCGCCGACGGCCGGGTTTTCAGTTGCAGCGCCGACAAACAGGCCCGCGAGCACAAGCTGGCCGACGGCGCCGCAGTGCGCCCCTTCGCCGGACACAACGACTGGATCTACAGTGTGGCCTACAATCCCGCGACGAAAAAACTGGCGACCGGTAGCTGGGACGGCGAAGTCCGCCTGTGGAACGCCGACGACGCCGCCGCCCTCTTGACCTTCACGGCCGCCCCCGGCTACACGCCGCCGACCGCGACCGCGGCCGCAAAGTGATCGACTTTGGTCACGATTTCGGGTGCCACGGACAGTCCCGGCGCGCCGGGAGGAGTCGTCCGTGCGAGCGTCTCGGATCGTTCCCAACCAGCTTGAGCACCGGCGCATGCTCCCACGTTTCGATCACGACAATCGGGACCACCGTCCAGAGACACCGTTCAGGTGTTCGTCGCTGATGACGTCGGAAAGCTTGCTGCTGTCGGAATGAATGCCAATCACGCTGTCGCGTGGGGTCAATCTTGCACTGGTGATCGGGTGCCAGGCTCAGACCTCCTGATCTGGCGGAATTTGCTTTGGCACCGAGTTTGGATTGGCGGGCGGTGCTAAGGAGGTGAAATGGAGCTGCAGCTTGGTCCCCGGATACGCGAAAGCAGCGTCATTGAGGGTGCCGATCAGATGTTGAATC
>SIAF01000185.1 GCA_009691905.1 Planctomycetaceae bacterium
GATATTTACGTTGAGCGAGTTTGGTCGCGGGCCACAGGGTCACATTCGGCGCTTTTTGCCTGTTTTTGCGTGGTTTTTGCGATCCAGGATCGAACGGGCGGCCGGGGGGCGAAGATCATTGCATAGACAATGTTACCGGTCAGGGCCTGCTTGGCCACGCGCCAGAAAATGGGAAGAATGGGAATAATGGACAATTTACAATGGATAATTGACAACGGACAAATGACAACGAGACCACCAGCCGCGATCCACCATACACGTTCCTGTCGCCGCGCGCGTCGATCCGAGGAAAGTTGCGCAGATACTCAAAAGCCCGGGATTATGAGGGAAATTGGAAAGTTTGCGTCGATCGTTCTGTCAGCCTGGAAAGGCTGACCTACGGCAGGATGTCCTCGACCACGTTTCCCTCAACGTCGGTGAGCCGGTAGTCGCGGCCGGCGTGGCGGTAGGTGAGTTGGGTGTGGTCGAGGCCCAATAGGTGCAAAATCGTGGCGTGGAAATCGGGCATCGTGACTTTGTTCTCAGCCACGTAATAGCCGAATTCGTCGGTGGCGCCGTACGCCATGCCTCCTTTGACGCCGCCGCCGGCGAGCCACACCGAAAACGCATGCGGGTGATGATCGCGGCCGTCGGTTCCCTGGGCGGCCGGGGTGCGGCCGAATTCGGTGCCGAAGATCACCAGTGTGTCGTCGAGCAGGCCCCGCGCTTTAAGATCCTTGAGGAGAGCCGCGATCGGTTTGTCGACTTTCTTCGCGTTGCTCGAATGATTGTTCCGCAAATCGCCGTGAGCGTCCCAGTAGTTGCGGGGGTAGCTGTAGTTGACCTGCACGAACCGGACGCCCGCTTCGACGAAGCGCCGCGCCAGCAGGCACTGCCGGGCATATTCGTCGGTCGGCTCTTCACCGACGCCGTACAGTTTGCGGACGGCTTCGCTCTCTTTCGAGAGATCCATCACCTGCGGCGCTTCCATCTGCATGCGGAAGCTCATTTCGAACGCGGCAATGCGGGCTTCGAAGCGCGGATCGTCGCCGACCCGCGCCTGATGCTCGCGATTGCGCCGTGCGAGCAGGTCGAGCTGCAGGCGCTGCAGCGCGGGATCGTCGCCGGGTTGCAGGTTCGAGAGCACGGCCTGCTGGAAGGGAGTGCTGCCGTCGCCGATCCGCGTCCCCTGGAAACTGGCGGGAAGAAACGCCGAACCGTAATTCTGGGCGCCGCCGTGGTAGAGGGAGGGACTGAGGCTGATGAAGCCGGGGAGATTCTGATTCTCGGTCCCCAGGCCGTACAGGGTCCAGGCCCCCATGCTGGGACGGGCGAAGACGCCGCTGCCGGTGTTGATATTGAGCAGCGCGGGGCCGTGCGACACCTGATCGCCGCCGTTCATCGAGCGGATAACGCAGATGTCGTCGATGCACGAGCCGACTTCGGGAAACAGCTCGCTGACTTCGATGCCGCTCTGGCCGTACTTCGAAAACTTCCACGGCGACGCCAGCAGGTTGCCGGTGGGGGCGAATTCAAACTTCGGCTTGGCGATCGGAAGCGGCTGGCCGTTCATCTCGGCCAGCCTGGGCTTGTGATCGAAGGTGTCGACGTGCGAAACGCCCCCGTGCATGAACAGAAAAATGACGCTCTTGGCGCGGGGCTCGAATTGAGACTGTTTGGGTGCGAGCGGGTTCGTCGAGGCCCCCCCCCGCGATTCATCGCTTAGCAGGCCCAACAGCGCGACCTGTCCAAACCCGCAGGCCGCCCGGCGCAACACATCGCGCCGAGACAGAGGCGCACTGCCCGCCCGGAAACCGGCGGCCGCTCGTGGCGGCTGATCAGATCGTGAGATTGGCACAGGGCCTCACTCCACGTACAGAAATTCGTTCGAGCAAAATAGGGCCTGGCAGTAGCTCTGCCAGGCGGACATTCGCCGCTCGGCTTCGGGACGCGCCTGAGCGGCCGTTGCCTGCAGATAGGCATCGAGGTATTGCCGCGCCGACGCCAGTTCTTCGTCCGATGGCGGTCGTCCCAGCGCCAGGCGATGCGCTCGCTGGCAACGCTGTTCATCAGTCGCCTTCTCATCGGCGAGGAGCAGTTTGGCGAAGTGCAGTGATTGCTCGCGGACGAAGCGGCTGTTCAGCAGAAACAACGATTGCGACGGAACGGTCGTGTCGTTTCGGACTGCGGTCACGTTATTCGGGTCGGCCGCGTCGAACAGGGCCAGCACGTCAGGCAGGATATTGCGGACGACCGGCAGGTAGACGCTCCGCTTGCGGAAATCGGTGTAGAATGGATGATCGGCCTGCATTCGATTGGGAGCGAAGCCCCGTTTTTCATCCTGAACCTCGGCCTCTTTCCACAACACATCGGCGGATTCGGTCGTTCCCCCAGCGCGATCGAGCTGTCCCGAAACGGCGAGAATCGTGTCCCGCACTTCTTCGGCGCTCAGCCGCCGCTGCGGAAACCACGCCAGATTGTGATTTTCCGGGTCGTCCCGGCGGGCCGCGTCACTTGGCCGCGATTGTTGCCGGTAGGTATTCGACAACACGATCAGGCGGTGCAGCGACTTGACCGACCAGCCGTTGGCGACGAACTGCGTCGCCAGATAATCGAGGAGTTCCGGGTGTGTCGGGCGTTCGCCGCGTGTCCCGAAGTTGTCGCTGGTGGCGACGATCCCGCGCCCGAAATGGTGCTGCCAGATGCGGTTCACCATGACCCGGGCCGTGAGGGGATTCTCCCTGGAGGCGATCCACCGCGCCATTTCCAATCGGCCGCTGTGTGCGGCTTCGATCGCCGGCGCGTCGGGGGCGACGACCTGTAAGAATCCGCGCGGCACGACTTGGCCCAGTGTAAACCGATTACCCCGCAGGTGGACCCGCAGGTTTTTCGGGATCGTTTCTTTCGGGGCCATGACCATGAAGGGTTTTTCACCCGGTGCCTGGAACAGGGGAAACTCCCACCACATGCTCGAATTCCGCGCCTCATCCATAAACGGTTCGGTGCTGCGGAGGACTCCCGCCAGCGCGTAATAGTCAACCGCGCGGATCGCGTCGAACTTGTGATCGTGACAGCGAGCGCAGGCCAGCGTCAGGCCGAGCATCGCACGGCCGGTGACGTCAATCTGGTCGTCGACGATGTCGAGCCGCGACTGCTCCTTGTCGGTCTCGGCGAGCGCCTTGGGTCCGACCATCAGGTAGCCGGTCGCGATCGTCCGCCGCAGGCGCGTGCTGATGTCGTCGGTCTGCGGCAGCAGGTCGCCGGCGAGTTGTTCGACGAGGAACTGATCGTACGGAAGGTCGCGGTTGAAGGCGTCGATGACGTAGTTGCGGTAGCGCCAGGCGTATCGCATGACGGCATTGGCGTCGTTGGCGGTGGAGTCGGCATAGCGCACGACGTCGAGCCAGTGCCGCCCCCACCGTTCGCCGTACTGCGGCGAATCGAGCAGGCGGGTCACGACCTTGTCGAACGCCTGCGGCGATTCGTCCTTGAGAAAAGCATCCATGTCGTCTGGAGCCGGAGGGAGGCCGGTCAAGTCGAACGTGACACGGCGAATCCATGTCTGTTTGTCGGCAGCGGCGGCCGGTTTCAGCCCGGTCTCTTCGAGACGCCTGAGAATGAAACGGTCGATCGGCGAGGCGATCCAGCTCGCGTCATTCACCGGCGGCGGCGGGACGACTTTGACCGGCTGATACGCCCAGAAAGATTTCTCCTCAGGCGTAAAGCCGGCACGGGTGGCCGCGATTTGACTGCGCATCGCGATCGCGTATTTCTCCCCCAGGTGCGCTTCGAGTCCCTGCCGTTCGCCGTCGGTCAGCGTGCGATTGTAAACGATCACTTCGCTGACGTCCCCGCGAAAACTGCCGGCCCAGCTCACGGCCTTGCCCATGTACGCGCCGATGTCAGTGCGGTGCTGAATGTCGGGGATCGTATCGCGACCTTCCAGCGTCCCCTCGGGTGTTTTCTGCACCGGCTCGCCGTTCACATAGATTCGCGTCGAAGTTCGTATCGGCCCGGGGGCCTTGGTGACGACGACAATGATCGGCCGGCCGTACAGCCCCTTGAACGAACCGGGCCCGGCCGAGGCGTCGTGATTCCAGCCGCCGGCAAAGTGCAGCGCGTGATCTTCGCCGCGGTTGATCTGCACGAGCGCCGCCAGGGGCCGGCCGGGATCGCCCCCCGGATTCGCGGGGTTGCCGATGCCCAAGACTCCGTCGTAGGGCGGTTGTGTGTCATGCGGCTGAAGGTTCATTGCCAGAACCATGGTCAATTCGGCATCGCCGGCGATCGGGACGGGATTGTCGGGAGAGGCTGCAAGACCCGTCGCCGGTTCAAAGTGTACGGCCGGTCGGCGCTGCATTGTGCTCTCTTTCACAAACATCCCCGGCAGCCCGACACCGTCCGTTCGAACTCCCTTCGTCGCCGACAGGTCGCGCCCGTGGCCGCTTTTGTCGGGCCAGACGAAAACCGGTTCTCCGTCCTTCAACAGCAGATCGTCCCCCTTGAGCCACAACTGCAAATGGGAGGCGAGTGTCTCGCCATTGGGGAGCAGCGGAAATTCAAAGTGCTCGCCGGCGGGGGAATCGGCGGCGGTAAGGTTGGTCGGGAACGTGACATTTCCCAACGCCATCGCGAGGAGCGCGGGAATGAGCATCAGCGGCGGATACCGATTTACCGCGCGGGGGGATCGAGAAGTCATCGTCGTCCAGGAAGTTGCAGCGTGCATTCCGACGAAATCACCTCACGAGAGGCAGTTCACGAATTCGAGTCGCCGAACCACAGTATACGCTGTATTCACCGGCGCGAACAAGAAGCCGCCGAATTGCTGGTGGCCGACTTCGACCAATTCACGGTACGATACGTCGCGAGTTCCACTCGGTTTATTGTCCCCCAAACAGGCCCCCCTCGCATGAAATCGCACCATGGCGTCGCATTCGCTCTAGGCCTCAGTCTCGTAGTTGTGGCTGACGCTTTTGCCGCGGCCGAGTTGCCGCGCAGCAGCCCTGAAGAGCAGGGAGTCTCTTCGGCGGCGCTGCTCGAGTTCGTCGATTCGGCCGATCGAGACATCACCGGCATGAACAGTTTCATGCTGGTCCGGCATGGGCACGTCGTCGCCGAAGGGTGGTGGTCTCCGTATAGCGCGGCGAGCCGCCATGAACTGTATTCGCTCAGCAAGAGTTTCACCTCCACGGCGGTCGGGCTGGCCATTGCTGAGGGAAAATTGAGTCTCGACGATGACGTGTTGAAATTCTTTCCGGACGACGCACCGGCGGAGCCGGACGCCAAACTCAAGGCGATGCGCGTCCGCGATCTGCTCGCGATGTCGACCGGGCACGACGCCGAGCGGCGATTGGCTGGTTCCGACCAGCCCTGGACGAAGACGTTTCTCGCCCAAATTGTGCCGCACAAGCCCGGCACGCATTTCATGTACAACACGTCGGCGACCTACATGCTTTCGGCGATCGTGCAGCGTCAAACCGGAATGACGGTTGCCGACTATTTGCGACCGCGGCTGTTCGACCCGCTGGGGATCGAGAACCCGACGTGGGGGACCAGTCCACAAGGGGTCACGCTGGGGGGCTACGGCCTGAGCATTCGCACCGAGGATATTGCCCGGTTCGGGCAGCTTTACCTCCAGAAGGGGAAGTGGCAGGACAAGCAACTCGTTCCGGCCGCCTGGGTCGAAGCCGCGACGGCGCGACAGACTTCGACCGGCAGCAACCCCAACAGCGATTGGGATCAGGGTTACGGTTACCAGTTCTGGCGCAGCCGAAAGGGAGCGTACCGCGGCGACGGCGCCTTCGGGCAATACTGTATTGTGCTGCCCGAGCAGGATGCCGTCGTGGCGATCACGAGTGGCGTCAAAGATATGCAGGCCGTGCTGAATCTGGTGTGGGATAAACTGCTGCCGGCGCTGGGACCCGCGGCGCTTGCCGCCAAACCGAGGGATCGGGTTAACCTGCTAAGCCGATTGTCGGGTCTCAAGCTTGCGACCGTCAGCGGCGAACCGACGTCGGCCCTTGCGGCCGAGATTTCGGGCATGCGGTTCAACTTTCCCGCGAACGATCAAAAGATCGAACAGGTCGGCCTGGAAGGACCCGACGATCAGGGACAGTTTACGCTGATCTGGCGCAACCAGCAGGGAACCGAACAGCGCACCCCTTGTGGTCACAAAACGTGGCTCAAGGGACGACTGGCGTATGGATCATTTCCCGAGCAGCCGATGGCCGCTTGCGGCGCCTGGACGGCCGACGACACGTACACCGCGCGCATCTGCTTTTACGAAACTCCCTTCAACCTGACACTGACGCTCAAATTCGCCGACGATCGGCTGATGCTCGATTCCGAATCCAATGTTAGCTTCGGCCCGACGAAGCGACCGCAGTTGACGGGGACAAGGTAACCTGTTTGGAATCGCATCGGGCGGCCGGTTGGCTTGAGTTGCGAGGCCGCACATGAGAGAATCTATGTGTTGATGCTCGCAGGTCCAATTCGCGGAAAGTCGCTGCAGGAGCCGTATGCCGAAAGAAGAAGGTATTCCCATGGACGGTGTCGTCTCGAAGGCGCTGGCGAACACCCAGTTCGTCGTGCAGCTCGACGTGGGGCACGAAGTCATGGCGCACGTGGCTGGCAGAATGCGCAAGAACTTCATCCGCATCGTTCCCGGAGATCGCGTGACGGTCGAGGTCTCTCCCTACGATCCCAAGCGGGGTCGCATCGTCTTCCGGGAACGTTAGGCCGACTCGAAATGTCTTCGGATTCGAACGCGGCGGCGTCCTCTGCCGACCTCTCGATAGTGCAGCTTTTCACCGACGGCGCCTGCTCGGGCAATCCCGGGCCGGGGGGCTGGGCCTACATTCTCAAGCATCCCGCCAGCGGCGCGGTGGTCGAGGCATCGGGGGGCGAGGGCCAGACGACCAATAACCGCATGGAACTGCAGGCCCTGATTTCGGGGCTCGAAGCGCTCAAACGCCGCTCACAGGTCGAAATCGTCACCGACAGCGAATACGTCGCCCGCGGTTGCCGCGAATGGCTGCCCGGCTGGAAGCGCAATGGCTGGAAGCGCCGGGAAGGCAAGCAGCTCAAGCCGCTCAAAAACGACGACCTGTGGCGCAAGCTCGACGAATTGCTGGCCCGGCACGAACTGAAATTCACGGTCGTCCGCGGCCATAGCGGGCATCCCGAGAACGAACGCTGCGACGAACTGGCGGTCGCCGCAGTGCGGCAGTTCGCGTGAGCGGGGTCGCCGGCCTCTTGCCTGCGGCAGGCAACTCACTAAACTTAGACACCCGGCTTTTGAGACCGGATGGATGCATCGTCAGACGACGATTTGTCATACGATGTCAATGGACGACCCGCGGTTGACACCATGGACTATTCCACCTGGGCGTTTCTACTTCTGGCCGTCGGCGTGGTCTTGCTGGTCGCCGAAGTGTTCATCCCGTCGGGCGGGGTGATCACGATTCTGGCGGCTCTCAGCTTGCTGGGGGCGCTCGTGTCGGCCGGACTGGCCTGGTGGTCGTCGAACCCGGCCTATTTCTGGGGGTTTTTGACAGGAATGGTCGTGCTGTTGCCGGTGGTGATCGGCGGGGCGTTTCACGTCTGGCCCACCACGCCGCTGGGGCGGCGGGCGATACTCGAAGCCCCGGCGCCACACGAAGTGGCGTCGTTTGTAGAAGAGCAGGAGCGGTACCGGCAGATGGTCGGCAAGGTCGGGCAAACGCTGACATCGCTCAACCCGGCCGGGATCGTGCGGATCGACGGTCATCGCGTGCACTGTCAGAGCGAAGGGATGATACTCGACGCGGGGGTTGCAGTCCGGGTGATCTCGGCCCGGGGCAATCGAATCATCGTCCGACAGGCGGGCGGCGAAGAGGCCGCGCAGCCGCCTGAGTCGCCGGCGCCGCCGACAGAGGACCAACCGCCGCTTGACTTTGAGGTGACGTAGGATTACCAAAGGATCAGTCGTTTGTCGTCACCCGCGCTGACGCGGGGGGCCAACGGTCCTCATTCAATCGAACGGGTCGCGCCGCACCATGCCGTCAATTCCTTCGGTTCTGGCTCAGGGACAGTCGAATTCCGACGTTGTGATTTATCTGGTGGTTGGGGCCGTCCTGTTCCTGGGGGGGATCCTGTTTCTGGCGGTATTTGCCCGGTATTTCTCACTGTGGATTCAGTGTAAAATGACCGGGGCGGGCATCGGGCTGGTCGACCTTGTGTTGATGTCGTTCCGCAAGGTGAATACCGCCCTGATCGTCCGCGGAAAAATCATGGCGGTGCAGTCGGGTTTGACCGAAAAAGACCCGATTTCGACGCGCAATCTCGAAGCGCACTTCCTGGCGGGGGGCAATATACCCAACGTGATTAAGTCGCTGATCGCCGCCCATCGGGCCAAGATCAATCTCGATTGGCGCACGGCGTCGGCGATCGACCTTGCCGGCCGCAACATTCTCGATGCCGTGCAGACCAGCGTTTATCCCAAAGTCATCGACTGCCCCGACTCGAAGAAAAATCCGGAAGGGACGCTGAGTGCCGTTTGCGGCGACGGCATCGAATTGCGCGCCCGGGCGCGCGTGACCGTTCGCACGAATCTTGAGCAGTTGATCGGCGGTGCGACTGAAGAAACGATCGTGGCCCGCGTCGGCCAGGGAATCGTGCAGGCGATCGGCAAGCAGAGTTCGTACAAGATCGTTCTCGAAAGCCCCGAATTGATTTCGCAGGAGGTGCTGCACCTGGGGCTGGAAAAGCAAACGGCCTTCGAAATCGTCTCGATCGACATTGCCGACATCGATGTGGGCGACAACATCGGCGCGCGGCTGCAGGCCGATCAGGCCGAAGCCGATATGCGTGTGGCGCAGGCCAAAGCCGAGCAGAAGCGGGCCGAAATGGCTGCCAAAGAGCAAGAAATGTTCGCCCGCGTGCAGGAAAATCGGGCGAAAGTCGTCCTGGCCGAAGCCCACGTGCCGCAGGCGATCGCCGCCTCGCTGGTCAGCGGTCGGCTGGGTCTGATGGATTACTACGAACTGCACAACGTTCAGGCCGATACGCGGATGCGCGCGTCGATTGCCGGCGACGGCACGGCGATCGGAAACCGCAACTGACCCGAGGGATGTGCCATGTCTGGGCCGCTGCTGGCAGCCAATAATAACTGGGACACGATCTTTGCGGTCGTCGTGATGGTTTTCTGGGTCGTGGGCTGGATCATAAAAATGATCGCCGGCAAGTCGAAGAACGTGCCGCCGGTGGTCAATCGCCCGCGAAACGCGGTCCGACCGCGGGACGAGAAGCTCCAGGACGAGATCGACATTTTCCTGCAGGAGACCGGTTCAGGTCGGGGCGCGGGCCGCCCCGCGGCGGGTCGACCCGCCGCCGCTCGTCCGCCGGTCGCTGCCCGTCAGCCCGCGCCCCGTTCCCCAGCACCTCGGGCACCGGTTCCGCCGCGCCCCGTGGTCGCGACTCGGCCACCCGACCAGGGGCTGGCGCGGCCCGGCCGTGCCGAGACAGCGCGCCCCGCGCCCGGCCAGAGGCTCGCGTCGCCGGTGGGTCGCCGCGAGCGTCCCGGTGAAGAGATAGCTGCCCGTCACGTGCCCGCCGCCACCAATCTGGGAAGCGGGGTCCAGCAGCACGTTCGGCAGCATATGGCCGAACGGGTCACCAGGGAAGCGGAAGTTTTTATCAAGTCCGGCGTCGAACAGAGCGTCTCGCAGCACTTAGGTCAAGTGGCAATGCCGGCCTCCACGACTCAGGCTCAAGTCGCGGCAGCCACGCCGGTCTCGCGCGAAACGATTGCAGCGCTGCTGCTGAATGCCGGCAACTTGCGGCAGGCCATGGTCGCCAGCCTGATTCTGGGGCCTCCACCGGGGCGAAAGCCCCGTCGGCCGTAGCAACATGTTAAAAAAAGGGGACAGGCACCTCACAACCATCAAGTGACTGGACTTCCTGAATGCTTCACGGAGCCAGTCCCCCTTTTTCAACCGGGGCGAAAGCCCTGCCGGCCGTCGCGCGGCCCCGGTCGCCGACTCGTTTTGACTCGACCCCACTCCGGTTTTCATGCCCGAATCTGAAGCGCTTGACGTCCTGCTGTTGGCCGGCCGCATGGAAATCCGCGGAAGTTGCGGATATACCGTCCGCCTCGCACAACGTCTGGCCGACTGGGGTGTCGCCGCAACGCTGATTTCTCCCGACCTGAAGCTGCTGGAACCAAAAGTTCGGCAGCAGTTGCGTTGCCGCGAATATCGCCAAACCGATTTTCCGCTGTGGGGGACGTTCGTCCGCTGGTGCTTGCTGCACGACCTCAGGCAGCGTCCCCCCGCGCTGATTCACGTTCAATCGCGGCGCGCGCTGAAACTGGGCAACTGGCTGGCGCGGCAGCTTGACGTTCCGCTGGCGCTGACGGTGCACGATCACCTGGTCTCCCGTGAGCGGCTCGCCATCGATCGTCGCCTCTGCCGCAAGATCATTGCCGTCAGTCCGTCGGTGCGCGACGACCTCGTCGATCGCCAGGGCTTTCCCCAGAAACTGGTAACGGTCATTGCCGGGGGGGTTGAAATCCCGCCGCGGCCGGAAGGGCAGGCGCCGCTTGATCCTCGGCACATCGCCGTCGTCGGCACGGCGGGTCCCCTCGAAACGATCAAAGGGATGCCGTATTTTCTGGGGGCGGCGCGGCTCGTGCATGATATCCGTCCCGATCTGGAATTCGTCGTGGCCGGCTCGGGTCCCGAAGAGGCCAGCCTGCGCCGCATCGCCCGCGAACTGGGGATCGCCGAAATGGTGACCTTCGTCCCTTACGTCCGCGATTTCACCGAATCGCTCGAAGCAATGGACGTCTTCTGCCTGCCGTCGCTGCAACAGGGGTTGGGGACGATCATGCTCGAGGCGATGGCGCTGGGTCGGCCGGTGATTGCCAGCCGCGTGGGGGGTATCACCGGCATTCTGCGCGACGGCGAAACCGGTTTGACCGTCCCCCCCAGCGACAGTGCCGCGCTGGCCCGGCGAATTCTCGAGCTGATCGACAACCCGGCCCGGGCCCAGGCCATCGGGGCCGCAGCGCGGCGCCTGGTGGCTGAAGACTATAACGTCGACCGCATGGTACTGCAGACGGCCGAACTTTATCACGAGATTTCCGCATGCCAGCCGAAATTATCTCCATTGGCTCCGAACTGACGACCGGCGCGAAACTCGATACCAACAGCCAGTGGCTGAGCCTCGAGTTGTCGGCCGTCGGAGTTCAGGTGCATTATCATACGACCGTCGCCGATGATGGGGATGCCAACGTCAACGTGTTGAAAACCGCAATCGAGCGCGCCGATCTGGTGTTGATCACGGGGGGGCTGGGGCCGACGCTGGACGACTTGACGCGCGACGTGCTGTCGCAGGTGCTCGACGTTCCTCTGGTGTTGCACGAACCGTCGCTGCACGTCATTCGCGGCATGTTCGCCCGCCGCAACCGCGAGATGCCAGAGCGCAACGTGGTGCAGGCGATGTTTCCCGAGGGAAGCGAGCCGATTCCCAACGCGCGGGGGACCGCTCCGGGCATTTACGTCGAAGTCCCGCGCGCCGGCCGCACCGCGTGCCAGATCGCCGCCATGCCGGGCGTTCCCAGCGAAATGCGCGTCATGTTTCAGGAAGCGGTTTTGCCGCGCATCGCCGGTCGTCAATCGCAGGGCCGGGTGATCCGCCAGGCGCGGGTCAACTGCTTCGGGCTGGGTGAGTCGGCCGCCGAAGAACTGCTGGGAGACGTCACGGCCCGAGGCCGCGACCCCGAAGTGGGTATCACCGTTCATGAGGCGACGATCACACTGCGGATCGTCGCCGAGGGACAGTCGGTCGCCGAGGTTCAGCGCAAGATCGACGCCACGAAGCGCGTGATCTGCGAACGGATGGGCGACTATGCCTATGGAGAAGAAGACGACGAGCTCGAGCACGTCGTCGTTCGATCGCTTTGTTCGGCCGGGTTGAGCCTGGCGACTTCCGAAGCGGGCACCGGCGGTCTCGTGGCCCACCGCCTGACCGACGTCAAGGGCCATGCCGAGTGTTATCGCGGCGGCCTGGTGCGGCCGGACATCGCGCAGCTTGCCGCACCCTCGGGCATGGCCGGCGAGCCTCTGTCAGGCGCAAGCCGCGTCAGCCGCGAAATGGCAGAAGCCATGGCGCGGCACTGCCGCGATCAATACGGCGCCGACCTGGCCCTGGCAGTCACCGAGTGCTCGGACACGGACGACCGCGAGGGGGTGACCGCCTCGCCCCTGGTCTTTATCGCCCTCGCCGACCGGCACACGGTCGATTGCCGCGAACTCAACGTTGCCGGCGACCCGGCGATTCTCAAAAGCCGCGTCGCCAAATCGGCGCTGAACCTGGTTCGGCTCAAACTGCTCCGTGAGCAAGTCGTCGAATCGGCGCGAAGTCGTTAGACTCTCGGTGTCATCGAGTGGCCACGACCCTCAGAGCGGGGCGTGGTTGCCGCCGCTCTGCCGATCATCGCCCGACGGCAATCGATCTGTGATTGACAGTCCGTACTTACGAAGGAGCCAGCGCCATGTCGCAAGTCACCATCACGACCCGTGAAAACGGACCCTACCTCGTCGCCGGCCCGGCCACCGTCATCGACCATCTGGGAAACACGTTCGACCTGGCAGGTAAAGAAACGTTCGCGCTGTGCCGCTGCGGGCAGTCGGCCCGACGCCCCTTCTGCGACGGCTCACACCGCGGCTGCGGTTTCACAGCCGCCGAAACCGCGGCACCTGCCGCGCCATGAGCGCGCTCGTGTGACCGCGCGATGCGTCTCGATTCCAGGAGCGTTGCGATGGGCCGATGCCTGCGTCTGCTGACCGCGGCCATTCTGCTGGCGGCGCTGATTTCGCCTGTCGCGGCGCAAGCCCCCGGCGACGACGCGGCACGGTCAGGGCCAGCGCGCACTTTGGGGGGTCTTGGCAATTTAGGAAGACTTGCGCCAGGAGGGTTGATGTTGTAAGAAGTTCTCCGTGTGGTTGTTCATTCAACGGCTCACGGAGGACGCGCGATGGTGGACGGAATTCGGATCGGGCTGG
>SIAF01000186.1 GCA_009691905.1 Planctomycetaceae bacterium
ACCGTAGAAGGCTTCAACAACAAGGCAAAACTGACCCTGAGAAAAGCGTATGGCTTTCGTTCCCCGGAAATCGCAAAAATCGCCCTGTATCACACCCTATCCGACCTCCCCACTCCAAAATTCACCCACGAATTCTGGTGACGAGGCTATTATAATAAGTTGAATAAATCCAATAAGAATTACAACGACCGTGATCCAATCGCCCGGATTGACGTTTCAATATCAGAGTAATATCATGTTGATATAACTCGCAGCCATATTCCTCAAGAGGTGGAAGGGAACGAGTCATGTCGCAGGAACGAACGATTCATGTCTCCAACGGATGGCAGATGCTGACCATCAATTTGTTGCTGCTGATCGGGGGTGTCGCGGCCACGATTCTGGTCAACGCACTCGCGGCCAATGCTTCCCCAGGGTTCGCGGTGCTGCTGCTGGTGACGATTCCGGCGGCTGTCACAGGGGCGATTCTCGCCGGCGGGCATTTTACGTTGCAGCCGAACGAGGCCCGAGTGCTGATTCTGTTCGGCGAGTATCGCGGAACAGTCCGCGAGAGCGGGTTTTATTGGACCAATCCGTTCATGACCAAGACCACCATCTCGCTGCGCGTCCGCAACATGGAGACGGCGCGCCTCAAGGTCAACGACAAACGGGGCAACCCGATCGAGATTGCCGCGGTCGTCGTCTGGCGCGTCGACAACACCGCCGAGGCCTTGTTCGATGTCGACAAGTACGAAGACTATGTGAAAATCCAAAGCGAGACCGCAGTCAGGCACCTGGCGAACAGCTATGCCTACGACCACGGCGAAGAGGGCGAAGTCACGCTCCGCAGCGGCGTCGACGAAGTTTCTGAAGCGCTTCGCCGCGAACTTCAGGATCGCCTGCAGAAGGCGGGCGTGGTCGTCGACGAGGCGCGACTGACGCACCTGGCGTATGCCCAGGAAATCGCCGGCGCCATGCTGCGCCGGCAGCAGGCCGAAGCCATCATTGCCGCCCGACAGACGATCGTCCACGGGGCGGTCAGCATGGTGCAGATGGCCCTGACCGAACTGGCCGAGAAGCAAGTCGTCGAACTCGATAACGACCGCAAGGCGGCAATGGTCAGCAACCTGCTGGTCGTGCTCTGCGCCGAGACCGAGGTGATTCCCGTGGTCAACACCGGCACGTTGTACACGTAGTTTCCATGAGCGCTCGCAAGTCATTCCTGCTGCGGCTCGACCCCGCGCTCTACACGGCCCTCGAGCGCTGGGCCGAGCAGGAACTGCGCAGCGTGAACGCGCAGATGGAGTTTGTGCTCAAGCAGGCGGTACGGGCACGCGACCGCAAGGCGCTGCCGGGCGATGCGGCGGCTGATCCATCGACCGGGGGCACGGAAGCACAGGTGTAGGCGGCTAACGCATTCCAGTTTTCACGTTCTGCATTTGGTTTCTACGATTCGAGGAGTTTTTGCAGAGTTCCAGAAAGCCCGGAGGGCGACATGGAATAGCCAGGGGCGTCAGCCCCTGGACAACGTCCGCATTTGTTTGCAGCCTCGGTAGAGGCGACATCACTCGCCTGTGTCGCCCCTACCGGGGCTGAGGTGTTTCCGCCGTTCGGATTCCGGGGGTTGACACCCCCGGCTATTCCATGTCGCCCTCCGGGCTGAACATCTATACCGCCCCAAGGTGTTGGCTCACAGATGCCGCAGTCGGTACACTAACCCCGCCCAGCGGTGGTGTGCGCTGCCGCGCTCGAGTCATATTGCGAACCTGCCCTGCTTCGGAGTGCTGCCCCATGCCGTCCCTCGTTCGTGGTATTTGGAGCGTGTTTGCCCTGGCGCTGATTTCCTCAGGCTTTCCGTACACATCGGTGCAGGGGGCTGACCCGAAGGTCGAACTGCTTTGGCCGCAGGGAGCGCCCGGCGCCGCCGGAACCGAAGACGCCGACAAACCGACGCTCTCGATCTGGCAGCCCCCGGCCGACAAGGCCAACGGCTGCGCCGTCGTGATTTGCCCCGGCGGAGGATATGGCTTCCTCGCCGTCGACCACGAAGGCAAGCAGATTGCCGAGTGGCTCAACTCGCTGGGTGTCACGGCGGTCATGCTCAAATACCGCATCGCCCCGCGCTACAAGCATCCCGCGCCGCTGCAGGATGCCCAGCGGGCAATTCGCACCGTTCGCGCCCGGGCCGAAGAATGGAAGATCGACCCCAACCGGGTCGGGATTCTGGGGTTTTCGGCAGGAGGGCACCTGACCTCCACCGCCGCGACACACTTTGACGACGGGCAACCCGATGCCGCCGACCCGGTCGAAAAACAAAGCTGCCGACCGACGTTTGCCGTACTGTGCTACCCCGTAATTTCGTTCACCACTCCCTACACGCACATCGGCTCGAAAAACAACCTGCTGGGAAAAGAGGCCGACGAAAAACTGGTCGAAAGCCTCTCGAACGAGTTGCAGGTGACCGACAAGACCCCCCCGACGTTTCTGTTCCATACCGACGAAGACTCGGGAGTTCCGTCTGAGAACAGTGTGCTGTTTTACATGGCCTTGCGCAAAGCCAAGGTGCCCGCCGAACTGCATATCTACGAAAAGGGCAAACACGGTGTCGGCCTGGCACAAAGCGACCCGGTGCTTTCGACCTGGTCGGGCCGCTGCGCCGACTGGCTCAAGGTTCATGGTTGGCTCAACAAACCCAAGCCGGTCTCCGCCGATCCGGCAAGCGTGACCGATCCCGATTTTCAGGTTCAGGGAGAATACCTGGGAGAAATCAAGACTGAAGGGGGCTTGCAGAAGATCGGAGTTCGCGTCATCGCGCGCGGCAATGGCAAGTTCCGAGCGGTCGGGTATGTGGGGGGCTTCCCCGGCGACGGGTGGGATGGCGCAGCGACGCACGATGCCGACGGCGAAACGAAAAATGGCGTCACGGTCTTTGCCGGCAACGAAGCACTGGCGTCGATTAAGGAGGGCGTGCTCTCGGTCATCGGTCAGGGAGAGGCGGCCCTTGGCAAGCTGAAGCGCGTCGCGCGAACCAGCCCGACCCTGGGGCTGAAGCCGCCGGAAGGGGCCGTCGTGCTGTTTGACGGAAAGAATGCCGATGCCTTCGAGGGGGGGCGCGTGACGCCCGACGGGCTGCTGATGCCGGGAGTGACCAGCAAGAAGAAATTCCAAAGCGGCACGCTGCACGTCGAGTTCCGCACGCCGTATATGCCGCAGGATGAAGGGCAAGCACGCGGTAACAGCGGCTGCTACCTGCAAGGCCGGTACGAGGTGCAGATTCTCGATTCGTTCGGGCTGGCGGGCAAAGACAACGAGTGCGGCGGGATCTATTCGATCCGCGACCCGAATTTCAACATGTGCTTTCCTCCCCTGGCCTGGCAGACGTACGACATCGACTTCACTGCGGCGACCTACATGCCCGATGGCAAACTCGCAAAGCCGGCACGGATCACGGTACGGCATAACGGCGTCGTGATTCACAACGACGTCGAACTGCCGCATCGCCCGACGACCGCCGCCCCGGTCGGCGTCGGCCCTGAACCCGGCCCGGTTTACCTGCAGGACCACGGCAACCCCGTCCGATTCCGCAATGTGTGGTTTGTCGAGAAAAAATGAAACGCGTCAACTTCGACCGACCTCGCGTGAGGGATGGTTTCGTTTGCCCGGATTTTTGATGTAGTCGCACAGCATCGGAACCCGCATGGTGGGCCTGCGCAAGCCGCTCAATGGCGACACAACGCGCTGTCTGGTTCGAGAGTGTTTTCAGTAAACGAAGGCCCGTAGTCGTTCTCGGCTTGCTGGTCCCTCCCTACTTCAGCGTGAATCATCCGGGATAGCGGCTCATTTCGAACGGACTAAGAGTCCGTTCGACGCGAACACGGCACGGCCCGTCATCCGCAGGCGTCTTCACGTTGCCATTTGCCCGATCGGGGCGGCGAGGGCTTCGGGTTCGAGGTGCTGCGGCTGGGACTGAGGCTCGTCGCTCAGGCGACCCAGCATGCGGTCGGCGTGGGCGAGGCACCAGCGGCGCAGGTAATACAGGGCGGTTGTGTGCAGTAGCAGGTTCAGGATGAAAATTAAGAAGGGGGGCATTGCCGGCTGAAGACTCGTCGAACCGGTGATGATGACGACCGACCCCGTTCGTTCAATCGCCGGAATCAACTCGCTCGGAAACAGCATCAGCAGTTGCGCCACGACGGAGCGATCGTCGAACCCCAATCGGCCGATCAGGACAAATCGTACGACGATTGGTGCCAGCAGCCAGGCGCCGATCAAGCTCATGGCGGTCAGCACCCCTTTCATCTGCGATTTGACTCGCAGCCCGACGGCCAGGGCCACCCAGGCGATCAGCGGCAGATAAACCAGCATTGCGGCAATCGCCAGCGGCAGATAGGCCCAGCGGTAGGTGCCGAACGTATTCCACCACGTCTCGAACCCGAAGATCGTGAGAAACGGCACCAGCAGCACGCCGATCAGGCGCCAAACCCCCTGCAGTTTCTGCTGCACGATCTCGCGCCCCGACAGCGGAGTCGTCAGCAGCACGTCGAGCGTCTGTCGCGAGCGTTCTGACGAAATCACGCTGCCGGCATGGACGACGATCATTGCCGTCGAAAGCAGCCATAAGACGTACAGAAAAACCGAGATCGACTGCAAGTTGCCCCCGCCCGGGCCGGCCAGCCGAACCATCTGACAGATAAACAGCAACGGTAATTCGAGCGCGACCAGCACGCGAAACAGGTATCGAAATGTCCCCAGCGACTTTTTAGCGGTTTCCCGCCAGGCGACCGGCCGGCTTTGGGGAAGGGGGTCGCCGTCGCGCACCAGCACCACCCCGCCGGTGACCTGGTTCATGTCGTTGAACCAGGCGTCGAGGCGTTTGAACAGGCCCAACAGCACGTTCTTGGGGGGGACGAAGGCCCGGCTTTCGACGAACATCCAGCCTGCCACCAGAAACCCCCCGGTGAGCATCACCATCAGAAAGCTCGAAAAGAGCGTGGACACAAAGGGGACTTCGTCCGCCTTACTGAACAGGAAGGGACCCCAGCCGATCGGCAGTATGCCGTACAGCACCAGAAAAATCACGTAGTGGGCGATAAACGCCTCGACTGTCGTCGGAAAATAGGCCGAGCAGGCGATCGACAACGCCCCGACCTGCAGGCCGGTCAGCACCAGCAGGTAGGTTCCCGACCACAAATAATCTTCGGTCACTCCGCCGAAGCTGTAGGCGACGGCCATCAGCGGGAAAGACAGCAGGACATACGTCACCATCGGGACGACGCGCCCCAGCGTCTTCTGCAGTGCGATCTGCCAGGGGCGCAACGCCGTGATCAACAGCAGGCCCAGGCTGTTCCGCTCTTTCTCGATCGTCAGGGCGCTGCAACTGATTGCCGGCAGAAACAGGAAAATACTGTAGAACTGAAACGTCACCAGCCGCTCGAACATGAACCGACCCCGACCGAGGACGACCGTCCCGTCGTCGCCGTCAGAGCCGAAGCTGCCGTAGAACAGGCTGCACGCGGCGCCGAACAGCGTGGCCGCGTACAGAAAGCGAATCACATAAGTTCGCGGCCGCGACGATTGCTCGTTGAGTTCTTTGACGAGCAGCGGCAGTTCCCAGGGGCGCATCCGCTTTCGTGGAGGCACTATTGATCCTCCCCGTACAGCTTGCGGAACACGAACTGGTCCTGATCGCGGCGGACGACGATCACCAGCAGCCACGCGCGGGGGTTTGACGAATCCAGAAGCGGCAGGTCTTCGAACGTGTCGGCGGCGGTAGGGCCGACCCGCGACACCACGCCGAACAGTCCGCGCGCCGGCCGTGTCGAGACGCGCTTCACCACCGCCTGCAGCAAGTCGCCGTCAGCGTCGACACCCGCGGCTTTCAGGGCTGCGTCGGCATAGGAATTGTTCGAATACCTCCCGCCGGACTCGTTTCCCTGAGATTCATCGACGACCGGCGCCGGCCCGAACAGCTTGGCCAGGCCGGTGTCGTTGGGGCTTGCCACGCCGGCCTCGTCTGGGGCGGCACGCAATTCGTTCGTCAATTCGACGAAGCGCGTAGCGTGAAACAGCAAGACCCAGGCGTCGGGCGCTGCCTTGGCGATTTCTTCGCGCAACCGCTCGCGTCCCTCGTCGGCGTCGCGCCATGAATTGGGGTCGAGTCGCGCCCAGTCCAGTTGAGGCACATCGACCGGCTCGGCGAAGGCCGTCCGGCGGCTGACCAGGGGCGACCATTGCCGCATTTGCTGCCTTACGACGTAACTCGACGGCACCCGCCCGACGTAAACCGGCAGGTCGGCCGCCAGACCCACGGGGGGAGACTGCTCGTCTTCGGCTGTGATGGGCGCGACAAAATAACCGCGTGCCGATCTTTCGGCCAAAAAGTGCGGGATCCGGTCGTCGATGCTGACGTAAAGTTCATTCTGGCGGTGCGTTTCGAGCAACTTCTGCGTGGCCGTGAACAGCAGTTCGAACCGACTTGACCGCACGGGGTTGGCTTCGCGGCCCAGGTCGATGACGACCAGCGACGTGCGATAATCGGTGTTCCCCATGACGCGCTCGGCGATCTGAATCGTGCCGATGGTAAAGGCCAGCGACAGGCCCGTCAGCAAGAGCCAGGTGTAGCGCCGCGCGCGCAACAGTCCCAGGAGATAGTAGTCTCCCGGCGCGATGGCCAGCAGAAACAGGCTGAGAATGGTGACGACGACCCAGAAAGGAATTCCCTGAACTTTGGTGGGGAGCAGCAGTTCGCGTAACCGCGGCGCGGGAGACTCTTCCTGAGGAGCGAACGGGTGGGGCGCGCGCCAGTCGCCCTTGAAGTTGGGGTGTTGATACGACCACCGTCCCAGATACCGGACGGCTTCGGCCTGGTCGACGCGATACTTCCACAGAAACAGGGACGTCTCGACCCACTCGGGCGTCGTAAAATCTTCCTCGGGACGTAGCGGCCGGTGTACAATGACGGCCCGACCCAGATCGCAATGGCAACGTACGAACGGTTCGCTCATCGCGGCCGAGTTCACGTCCAGACGCCGCTGCTCATCCAGCAGGTAGGGCGCGCGTTGGGGCTGACCGGCGGTCAGGCGGTTGAGAAAGCCGATGTGGGTCGGTTTCATCGGTCCCGTCGGACGCACGAGCACGCTGCCGCCCGCTTCGACCCAGGTCGCGATCGCCGACAACTGGGCCTCCTGCAAGTCGGTGAAGCCGTCCGCTTCGAGCAGCAGCAGGTCGAACCCCATATATCCCACGGCGGTTGTCGGAAAGGAGCGTGGGGGAATCGGCGTCGGATAGGTCGTGAGTTCGAGGCGGTCGACCATGTTGGGGTTGAAGCGCTCGAACGCCAGAGACGACTCCATTGCCTGGCCCTCGCGACTTTGTCGAGCGAGTTCGGGGCGGGAAATCCCGATCACGAACCACCTTCGCCAGTACGCCGGCACAACCAGGTCGTGTTCGCCGTCGAGTCCGCCCCCCAGGTCGAATTGCGGCTGCCCGTTCACCAGCCACCGGCCGACGATGTTGACCGCCGTCGCATCGTAATGCTTCGTGATCGGCGGCAGCATGATCCGGAACCGCTGCGTGTCGCCGCTGAGGACAAGTGTGTCGCTCTGATATTCGCCGACCAGGCGCCGACCGACATAAAACTTCAGTTCCAGCTCGCCTTCCAGCAACTGGTTGAGACTGTTATTGAGCGAGACTTCGATCATCTGCGGTGCCTGCGAACGCGCGCGGGCGACGAGAGATGTGATCGAGAGTTTCACCGGCGACCTGGACGCGGGTTCCTGGGCGTGAGTCGTCGCCGCCAGCATCAGCACGGGCAGAACCAGCCGAATCGCCGGGCGCATCATGACAGGGAGTATCGAACTGCCAATCGGAGTTGCGAATCTGTCCTTGATGGTATCCCGTACGGCAGATGGCGACAACAAGCGTCAGCGACTCACTCGATCAGTGTCCAGGCGATCATGACGCAGGCGATCTGCCTGACGACGATCATCACCTGAATCAGCGCTGACAAACCTTTGGCTCTTCGCGCATAGCGTCAGCGATGAACTATGGCTGCGCCGGCAATTGCAACTGCCGCCCCAGCCACACGGCCGCATCGGGATGGCCCGACGCGGGCGTTCGGTGCCCTTCTGCCGGTTGGACGTGTAAATCGACGAGCGCGAGTTTCTCGTGGGCTACGGCCGCTTTGTTGATGGTTCGTGCCAGCGTAATCACCGAATCGGTCCCCACCCGCTCGTCGTGATTCCCGATGATCAGCCACACCGGGCGCGCGAATAACGCCTCGGCATGGTGCGACACCCTCAGCGCTGCCGCCGGATCGGTCGGCGACATCCCCTGAAACTCACTCAAAAGCAACAGGTCGGTCACCGGTGCAAACGCGGCGACGCAACGCACCCGCGGTTGGGCCGCGGCGAAGTGCAACGCCACGAAACCACCGCGGGAGGTGCCGCACGCCGCCACGCGGTCGGGGTCGGTGTAACCCTCGGCGATCAGATGATCGAGAACCGTGCCGGCCTCTTTGCAGAAGCGACCGATCGGCTGTTCCCCTTGTTCGAGCCGCGCGCGCCAGCCGGCGATCCCTTCAGGCTCGCCTGCGCGTCGGTCGCCGCCGTGGCAGGGCAAATCGAGCGAAACGCACAGCACCCCCTGCTTGGCGAGAAGTCGCCCGGCCTTGTTGTAATCGTCGCTTTGCAGTGTCCCGGCATAGGCGTGCGCGAACACAAACAAGGTCGGCGCCGGCGACCGCGGTTTTTCGCCGAGTACGCCGAATTCGCGCCCCCCGGAAGTCCGCAGCACCGTGAGTGTCTCTTCGGCGTGTGAGGGCCGCAAACTCATAGCGCTCATCAGGCAGACTGCGGCACTGAAAAGGCAGCGTTGATGTCGTCTGTGCATGTCTGAAATCCTTTTGGCGGAACGAATTCGTGGCTTTTACGCGCCTGCGGCCGTTTCTGCTTTCACGCTGACGAACGCCGGCCCAGACCGCTCAGTCTTACCGCGAATGACGCCGCACGCCGACCGTGCCGCAATCGATTTTCGGCCGGTGGCTGGATTGCATTTTCCCCGCGCGCGGCACATAGTCATGGCAGATTCAGGCAGGCATTTCTATTGATTTCTCAGGCGCGCTTGAGGAGATCCGTTCGTGAGCAAAGACCGAGTCAACGTCGCGATGGTCGGGCTGGGGTTCGGGGCCGAGTTCATTCCCATTTATCAGCAGCACCCGCAGGCACAAATCGCCGCGATCTGCCAGAGGAATACCGACAAGCTCAAAGCGACCGGAGATCAATTCGGGATCGCCACGCGCTATACAAAGTACGCCGACGTCCTGGTCGACAAAAACGTCGATTTCGTACACATCAATTCGCCGATTTCCGAACATGCGCCGATGTCGATTGCAGCCCTCAAGGCGGGAAAGCACGTGATGTGCACCGTGCCGATGGCGACGACGATCGAAGAATGCCAGGAGATCGTGGAACTGGTCAAAAAGACCGGCCTGACGTACATGATGGCCGAGACGGTGGTTTACTCCCGCGAATTTCTGTTCATCAAAGAGATGTACGCCCAGGGAGAACTGGGCAAGATCCAGTACATGGCTGCATCGCATCCGCAGGATATGGACGGCTGGCCCGACTACTGGGAGAAAATGATTCCCATGCACTACGCCACACACGTCGTCAGCCCTGTCCTGGGGCTGGTCAACGGCCGAGCCGAATACGTGAGCTGCTTCGGCTCGGGAACGGTACGCGAAGACATCCAGAAGAAATCGGGCAACAGGTTCGCCGTCGAATCGTGTCACATCAAGATCAAAGATTCGGATGTGGCCGCGCACATCTGGCGATTTTTATACGACACCGCGCGGCAGTACCGCGAGAGCTTCGACGTGTACGGCACGAAGAAGAGCTTCGAGTGGACGCTGGTCGAACATGAAGAGCACATCGTGCACACCGCGAAGAAACCCGAGCCCGAAATTGCGTCGCGGGTCAAGGTGCCCGATTATGCGCACCTGTTGCCCGAGCCGATTCGCCGCTTCACACAGCCGGCCGAGATTCACGACGCCCGGCACCTGTCGTTTATCCAGGGGGGCGGGCACGGGGGCTCGCACCCGCATCTGGTCAACGAATTCGTGAGCGCCCTCACCGGCAAACGCGACCCGTGGCCCAACGCCGCCACCAGCGCCAACTGGACCTGCGTCGGCATTTGCGCGCACCAGTCGGCGGTCAAGGGGGGCGAGATCGTCAAGCTGCCGGCGTTCACGCTGGGGTAGCCTCAAGTAGGTCAGCCTTTCCAGGCTGACAGGTTAGTCTAAAAACCATCGCCTCTTCACGTTCGTGTCAGGCTGGAAAGCCTGAGCCGAGTAGGTCAGCCTTTCCAGGCTGACAGCCCAGTCTGAAACCATCGCCTGTACACCATTCGTGTCAGGCTGGAAAGCCTGACCTACATAAATGGACACCAATTACCAACGCCACCTGCCGCATCAGATTCCTGATGGGTTCCCGATATTCCTGACTTGGAATCTCAAAGGCGCCTTGCCGCAAGAAGTAATTGATTCGGTCGATCGCGAACGGAAGCGTCTGGCACGCGAGCCGAAGCATGCTGCAGAAGCTGACTGGGATCGTCGAATTCGTCATGCCAAGCTGCTGTTTGCCATGTCCGATCGGTATCTCGATTCGGCTGTGACTGGACCAATGCACCTGCGCGACCCAACCGCTGCAAAGGTCGTCGAAGATTCCATCTTATTCGGGACTGACGAGCGTTATGACCTGTTTGCCTGGTGCGTCATGGGAAATCATATCCATGTGTTGATCACGCCAAGGTGGGAACTCGCCAAGGTCACACAAGGATTGAAAGGTTTTACGGCACATGAGATCAACGGCCTGCAAGATCAACGCGGGCGCGTGTTCTGGCAGGACGAGTCGTACGATCACTGGGCGCGCGATGAGGACGAATTGCATCGGATCATCAACTACATTGAAAATAATCCCGTTGTCGCGAAATTGTGCGCACAGCCTGAAGACTGGCCGTGGTCGTCGGCCCGATTCCGTTCGAAATGGCCCCGAGGGACAAAGTGGGTTCCGTAAGTCAGCCGTTCGAGGCTGACAGGCAAAGTAGGTCAGCCTTTCCAGGCTGACAGGTTAGTCTGAAAAGGGTCGCCTGTTCACAATTCGCGTCAGCCTGGAAAGGCTGACCTACTTTGCTGACAGGTTAGTCTGATAACCATAGCCTCGGGACGTTCGCGTCAGGCTGGAAAGCCTGACGACTGGGGCATGCAATGCAGTTTCTGTAATCGATTTGGATTTTACCGATGCGAGTTGCTCCCCTGATCGTATGTCGTCGTCCCCTGATTCTTTGCATTGTCGGGATGATGGCCGGCTTAAATTCGTTTCCCGCCAACGCCACCGGACATTGCTCAATCGGCGCCGCCGCGTTTGCGCACTCAAGTCCCCAACGCCTCTGCCTCCCTTTGCAAGCGGGGGTAGCCAAGCAGCGGTTTCAGCAGTTGTGATGCGCTGCCCTTCTCACCGCATGCACCGCGGGGCCAAGTGACAATGTGCTGACTTCCAGGGTCGAAGACGGTAGACTTATGTTTGGAAACAGTGAACCATTCTGAGCCTCGAACTCATGATCACCTTTCGTGTGGACACCGACGTGACGGACGAACGCCTGGCAGTGATCCCATTGCCTCCGGAAATCCCTCTCGGAAAGGCCCGGTTGCTCGTGACCGTCGAGCAATCGGCCGCACCGGCTGTGAAGCCGTTTCGCCGTAGCCTCGCCGATTGGGCCGACTCGAGCGCTGAACACTGGGGAGATTTGATCCGATCCGACGCCGTCGAGGCCTTCACGGGGCGGAGCTTCTGATTGGAATCGAGGGCCACCCATCTTTGCGGTTGGCAATTGAACCCGGAATTACGCCGCAAATGTACTGTCGCGCAAGGGGCTTTCGACTGTCCTGGCTGTCCTTCGACGATGAAAGATGGGTGGCCACTTTACCCCCCCGCCGACTGACGGGTCCGGTATGATCGGCAGCCTGAGCGGCGGGCGGATTCTCTGGTCCGACGGTACGACTTGGGACAACTTCGATTTCAACGCCCTCGATGCCGTGTTCTCGAACGTTTCGTCATTTCCGTTTGGTTGAGCGAATTGCGGTAATCCCCAAAGGCCCGTATGTGCCGGCGAGCGTGGAATCAGGCAGTTGAGCGTCGCAATTCGACCGTTTTCGCGCCGCGCAGTTTGGGAAAAACCGTCATTTCACCGGGAAAAACTGCGAAAAGCGGTTCAAAATTTCATAAATTCACGGTCTTGTGAATTTTTGAACTCTTCATCCTTTGTATTTTAACATGACATTTTGCAGGGACTTTGGATCATAGACTCTTTTGCCGTGATGACTTGCGTTGAAACAAACGACCATATCCGGCGAGCCATCGAAGAAGGAGTCGAATTGCCCATTATCGCCAAAGCCCCACAAAGTGACCTGAAAATGACCAGTTTTCGTGAAGAAAGCCCCATTTTTCGTGAAAAGAGCGGCGAAAATCGGCAAAATGACGAAACGTGTTGCGAAACCAGACTGCTGAAAGCCCGCGGTTTTGAAAGGGAGCAACGGTCAAAGGGGACATCGTTCGCTACGCAAGGAGGACTGACTTCGATCTTTTCGCAGGCGGCGGAGCGCAGGAGTATATTATCCCATCCGGCGGCGCTGCACATAAGTGCAATTCCAAGGAAGCTTTCCAGATTTGCGCACCATGGGGAAAAATGTGTCACGAAGCGTTGTTGTCCGGACCAGCGGTCTTCCAGGGCCATCCACGCGGGTTGAACCGCCAACCGGTGCGATCCATCTTTAATCCGGATTCCGGGACGTTGGCTTCCTGGTTACGACCGGGTGGCACGCAACGCCGTTCAGCATAAGATTCGAACTAGGAACTCAAGTTGTTTTGTCTTCTGGATTTCCGCCGGAGTTGCCAGTCGTAGATTGGGCGGCTGAGGCGGATGGTCGTTTTTCTTTCGAGGCCAGTTTCGCGTGGCCTTG
>SIAF01000187.1 GCA_009691905.1 Planctomycetaceae bacterium
GAGTGGATATCACCCGCTTCCGTAAATACAAACGCGGCCCGAAAAAACCGCCGACGCCACGCAGCAAATATCACAACGGAGGTCATGCCTCGACCGCCAAAATCCTTGCACTTCGCCACACTGAATGACACCTTGGAAGCCCTGCCCTTACGCGATTCACCGGAATTCACCCACAAATTCCGGAGAGGAACCAACTTTTATAACTTTGGTGGGATCGAGGACGGCTGAGACTTGCACGGTTCCATCGGGGGTTTTACCCACATGGATCTGCTGTGCTCCTGCAATCAATTCGGCGTGAAATTCCCCCACCTGCTTCGTCCCGTTCGACGTTTGAACCATTCGGGCGACATCGGCCACTTTCCAGCGCGATCCGTCACGAACGATCGACCTTTCGTGCGTCTCGGAGATGCTCTCGTTGTCGCCGATCGGCCGCGCAGGGTGTTTCTCGACGCATTCGATTCGTGCGTGCGAGAGATGCTCGACCGATTTTTCATATGCGGCCAGCAATTCCTCGGCCGTTGGCCGTTCGCCCGAGAGCACCGGCGACGCGGCGATCACAAGAATGGCCGCGAATGACCAGAATCTCGTTTGCATGCGGTAGCCCCCAAATTATGCACGAATGGTAATTACCGAACCTGGCCCGTCCACGTGGAACCATTTGTGCCTTCTGACCTGATCGACCCCTCAGAAGGCGCTAATTTCCATTTAGCACTTCTGAGCAAATTTGGCCCGGATTTGAACAGAATTGCCTCAGAAGGTGCAAATTCAAGTGAGACACCCCCCTCACCAGGTTTTGGCCATTTGGCATATCATTCGCTTCATGATTCGCATCTTCAAGAGAGCGCTTTGCCGACGATTCAATCGCCCCCGGCGGTCTACAATTCACGACCCACCGGTATTTTACCTGTTTGCAGCTTGGCCGCAAAGAGTTCGGTGCGCAAATCTGGAAATGACGTGAAAAAAAGCCGCGTCCCGGGGGCATCGGCGGCCGTCATTCCGCGCGGGGCTGACGGTCGGTTTCACTATTTGCCGAATTGTCGGTCGAGCCGCGCCCGGTGGTAGGCCAGCCGCTCGGCCGAAGACATTTTCGCAAAGTCGGGACGCGCGGAAGGGTAGGCTATCCCGCGCGGCGGGGCCGGCGCTGCGACTTGCGCGCTCGACGCAGCAACTCGTGTCTCCGGCATAGTCCCCGCGGCCTTCGGCAGGCTGACGGTCGTCGTCGATCCGCTGTAACTCATGCAGCCGTCGGTCACCTGCAAGTCGGCATCCAACGGTCGGTGCGGTGCAATGGCCAGTTTCTGCAAAACGGCATGATAAGCCCGGACCGCTTCTTCGGGTTCGAGCTGATCGTCGGCGAGCAACCGCAGAAACTGGATGAAGGCCAGTTGATTCTCGGCATTGTTGATTTTGCGGCCGAACAGGGCCACCCGGGCACCGTATTTTTTGGCGTCAAACAGCAGTTGAAAGGCGTCGCGCGTCGTGCCGGCCGATCCACCGAGGATTCCGACGACGAGACTTGGATCGTAGCGCACCAGTTCTTCCATTGCCTTAGGGCCGTGATAGACGATCTTGAGAAACAGCGGCCGACCCGCCGCCGCGACTCCCGCCAGCGCCCGGGCGATCGCGTCGTTGATAAACGGCCCCAGTTTGTCGGGCGGCACCGCACCCTGCACGTTAGGGTCGAAGACTTCGAGAAAGTAGCGAAACCCCTTGCGCTCGGCCTCTTCGCGAAACAGCTTGAACTGCTCGAGCGCATGCCGGTCGAGATCGACCTCGTTGTTGAATGTCACCGAATACAGCCCCAGGTTCGCCCCCAGGTGCCGCTCGTCGGGAGCGCAATCGAGATGCCCGCATTGAATGTGATCGAGGCTTGCCGAGCGAAACGGCCTGGAGGCCGGCTCGTGCAACCGGCCGCCTCGCAGAATATGCACGTCGGTGGTGTCGTTGGCCCGGGCGGCGGGGGTCACGGGCGAGCCATCGAACAGCCGCTCCTGAATCGTCAGCAAGTCGTTGGTGCTGGCCGACATGAGCATGATGTCGACCAGTTCCGATCGGGCGATCTGCCGAATCTGGTCGCGGTACTCGGGGAGCGTGCGAAAACGCAGCTCGCCGTCATGCCGCTCGGGCGATTGACCCGGCGAACCGATCCCGAACGCCATGTCGGCATCCTTGGCGTCGGCGAGAATGAACTCGCGGCACCCCGACGGGTCGGCGTGAATGGCGGCAAGTTTACGGTCGAGGGATTTCCTGGTCATGCTGTTTTGACGTTGGCGCGGAAGAATTCAGCGATCGTGGACTTCTTTGCTTGGCCTTGCGCCACCGAGAGCACGAATTCTGCATAGGCATCTTCAGTCGCAGTCATTTCGTGATCGTTCAATGTCAGGAACACGTCAGCCGTTGCAGCCCCTGCTCGTTTATTCCCATCGATGAACGGATGATTCTGCACCAGATGAAACAGGTACGCGGCCGCCATTTCAAAGAGATCGACATGCAGAAACTCGCCCCCGAATTGGGCGATCGGCATTGCAACCGCAGACTGCAATAATCCGAAATCGCGAACGCCGAGCGAACCGCCGTAGCGCTCAATCTGATCGCGGTGAATCTCAATCACCTCTTGCAAGGTCAGAAATTCAATCGGCATGCTTACTCCGCCAGCTGTCGCAGAGCATTCGCGTACCGTTTGTTGGTCGAAGCCAACGCGGCTTCAAACCTCTTTCGTCGCTTCTCATTGACGACGGGCGCGATCACCAGTGCCGATCCGTCGGTTGAAATCTCGAGCGCCGTGTCTTCGTCGATCTTGAGCAGGTCAAGGATTGAACGATCAATCACCAGCGCCAAGCTGTTCCCATGTTTGCTGAGTTTCTTGATCATGACGGCACCAACGATGTGACAAAGTTCAAGTGAAAAGGGTTCACAGACGCGGAAAACACCAATGTTATCACAATGGTGTAACGCGTCAAGTTGAAATTCATGCATCCGAGTTTCAAAGCACCTTCGCAAGCGTCTCCCGCAGCACTCCCGCCGAGTTCTGCAACCCAATCTTTTCTTTCGGCCACAGCTCGGTTTCGACCGTCCCCAGCACACCTTTGCGTCCGACGACCGTCGGCACCGCGGTCGCCTATTCGAACAGATGCGGCAAGTCTCTTGCGCCGTGTACGACCCGGACGATTTCGATGTCTGAATCGACCAAACGATAAAAAATCAACCAGCTCTCGACAGGCCACACACGCAATCCCACGGCGAGTTCATCGCGACGGAAACCAACATCCGGATTCGTGGCCAGCGATACGCACTTTGACTCAAGTCGATCAACGAGTCTCGATGCGGCACCGGGCTTGTCGCGCGAGATGTACTCGAAAATCTCAATCAGGTCCCGACGCGCTGAGGGGGTGAAAAACGGCAGGCACATTGCTTTCACCTCGCTGCGTTGCCGAATCGAGCTCGCAGTTCCTGAAAGACGACCTCGGCTGGAATTCGTTCTCCTCGATCAAGTTCCTCGATCCCCTGCTGGATTTCGGCGCGGAGCTGTTCGCGCTGTTGCAGCAAACGCAAAGCCTCCTCGATAACTGCTGACTCGGTTTCGTATGCACCTGCGGCGATCATGGACTGGACAATGTGCTCAGATTCGGGGGTGATTTGTACAGGCATATTCGCAAGCTCCTGGATTTACTTGAAGGCTGCTGTAGCGTACCACCGTGACGCTGCCGGTGCAAAGAATCCATTACAGAACTTTCGCAAGCGTTTCCCGCAGCACTCCCGCCGAGTTCTGCAACCCGATCTTTTCTTTCGGCCACAGCTCGATTTCGACCGTCCCCAGCACACCTTTGCGTCCGACGACCGTCGGCACCGAGATCGCCACGTCGCGAAGGCCGTAGGCACCGCTTTGCAACGACGAGACCGGCAGAATGCGGCGCTGGTCGAGGGCCATGCAGTGCACGACGTCGGCGATCGACACGCCGACGGCGAAGCCTGCGCCCCCTTTCTTCTTGATGACTTCGGCCCCGCTTCCGCGGGTCTTTTTCTCGACTTCCTGGATCAGAGTCGGGGTGACTCCCGGATACTTATCGAGCGGCAGTCCGGCGATCTGGGCGTTGGACCAGATCGGCACCATGCTGTCGCCATGTTCGCCCAGAATCGTAACGCCGACCTGCGTCGGGGCCACATTCAGACGCTGCGCCAGCATGCTGCGCAGGCGGGTCGTGTCGAGCACCGTCCCCAGGCCGATCACCTGCGACGGCGGTAGACCCAGTTCGCGAATGGCCAGGTACGTCAGGACGTCAACCGGGTTGGAGACGACGAAGCAGATCGCCTCTTTTTTCAGGCCCGCCTTCTTGACATCGGCGAGGATGCTGCGGAACAGGGCCACGTTGCGATTGATCAGGTCCAGCCGGCTTTCTTCGGGCTTCCGTCGCAAACCGGCGGTGATGACCACGACATCACTGTCGGAAACCGCGGCGGTCGGTGCTGCCGTGATCGTCTGATCGGCCAGAAGGCTTGCCCCATGCAACAGGTCGAGCGCCTGGCCTTCGCACAGCTCCTGATTGAGGTCGATCAAGGCGATTTCGCGAACGATTCTTCCGGCCTGCAGCGCAAACCCGGCACACGAGCCGACCAGTCCTCCGCCGCCGATGATGCTGACTTTCATAATAATGATTCCTGCAATGTTGTCGTTCGTTTCGCCGCGTGGGCTTGCCCCGCGCGCGGGGGGCAAGCCCACGCGGCGAAACGCGATTTGTTGTTCGTTGAGAGTTACTTCGCCATCGCGGCCAGCACCTGGTCGGTGATCGAGCGCACGAGTGCTTCCATGTCGGTGCCGGCTGGAATCGTCATCGACTGTGCCGGCTGCAAGTACCCAGGGAACGCCGGCGGGGCATCGAACGCCCGCGGCTCGGGCAGGTTCTCTTTGTATCCGTCGCGAAAGGCCGTGTTGCCGCACAAATCGCAGTTGTCGACATGAAACCGCGGATCGTCGAAACCGAGCTTCTTTTTCAGGTCGAGCAATTCGCGCGACTTCTGCTCGTTGAGGTAGTTGATCCCGCCGATCTGTTTGGCCAGAATCAGAATCCGGCAGTAGGCGTCGACGATTTCGGTTTTCCAGTAGGCTTCTTCCAGTTCCTTTCCGAAGCTGACCGTGCCGTGATTCGTGAGGATGATGCAGTTCGTGCCCGGCTTGAGAAATGGCAGCACCGTCTTAGCGAAGGGGGTTCCCCCCGGCGTCTCGTACGGGGCAAACGGGATTTCGCCGAGAAAGACTTCAATCTCGGGCAGCACGCATTGCGGAATCGGCTCGCGCGCCACGCCGAACGCCGTCGCATGCGGCGGATGGCAATGCACGACGGCCCGCACGTCGGGACGGGCTTTCATGATCTCCAGGTGCAACAGAATTTCGCTGGTCCGCTTGCGCTTGCCGGCGAGCTGCTTGCCCTCGAGGTCGACGGCGCAGATGTCGTCGGGGGTCATAAACCCCTTGCAGATCATGGTCGGGCTGCACAACACTTCGTTGTCGCCGACACGATACGAGATGTTGCCGTCGTTGGCCGCGGCGAAGCCTTTGGCATAGACGCGTTTGCCGATCTCACAGATCTGCTCTTTGATCTTGCGATCGTTGATACCGGAATTCCAGGGGGTCGACATGATTGATTTCCTTGCTGCGTCACGGTGAGTTGCCGCCGAGTCTTGAGCGTCGAGGTATCGACGGCAGCTCACCGACAAACGGGTTGAGTACGACAAACGGTGTGAATTCGAAGTTACAGGGATTCCAATTCGATGGTGTCGAGAATCGCCGCGTTGTAGGCGTCGATCGGTTTCGTTGCCGGATAAAACGGCGCCGCGGCCTCGGTCCCTTCGCTGACGGCGATTCGCGCCCCCTGCCCGGCGCCGAATTCGTCATAAACAACAAAAGGCTCGCCGCGTCCTTTGTCTTTTCCGGCGAGCCCTTCCAGTGTGAGGGGCACGGCAACCAGCCAGGTCGCCCCCTGAAGGGAAGGGTGACATTTGTTGAGCGTGACTCGGCCGATGACGTTTGCGATTCGCATGACTATGTTCTCAAAATCTCCTTGAGCAGTTGTCGCAGTTCGAACTGCGATTTACCGGCCGGATTGATCGCGAACAGGTTCGGATTGAACGTCGCGCGAATCGCAGCCAGTGCCGGCAGACTGCTTAGCGGCGTCGCACGAATCCTGGCATTGCGGTTCGCCAGGCAGGCTGCGAGTTCGGGTTCGCCGGTCACAATCGCCACGACCGCCGTCTCGCCGCGACACAGGGCGCTGGTTGCCTCGCCGGCCGCCTCGGCAGCCGTCCCGAGCAGTTGTTTCTCGCAGTAAATCCCATCGGCCCGCAGACTCTCAATGGCCGCAGCGACCTGCGGCGGCGCGGCCGTCACAAAGACTATTCCCCTGACTTGACCCGGCGGATGATCCGGTGCCGATTCTCGAATGATTTCGATGCCGCGCTGTCGAATGAAGTCGCGTGCTGACGGGGTGACGATCGCCCGCGGCAAAACGCGAACCCGGGTCGCAGCGCCGATCGATTGCTCGATCACCCCTTGCGTCACAATCGGCGTCTCGATCATCACGACGCCGGAAGCGGCCGCCGGTGACGGGATCGTCGGCAAGGCTTCGCGCGCAGGAAGCGAACCGGTCCCGAGCTGGCTCAGTACTCGCCGCACGATTTCGTCGATGAGGGGGGCTTCCGCGTGCATCAGTCCGCAATTCCGATCACGGCCCAGCGGATGGGCGTATTTTCTTTACCGACGATTTCCCTGACGGCCGAACCATCGGTTGTGAGCATTACCAGGTCGCCGAGCCGGCTTCCCAACTCGTCGATCGCCAGTTGCGGGTCGCCGTCGGCGCTGTGGCGCGCATCGAGTGGCTGCACGAGCAGCAAGCGGCGTCCGGCCAGCGTTTCATGCTTGACCGTCGCGGTCGCGCGTCCGACGACTTTTGCAAGTTGCATAACAACGACTCGAACACTGTCTCTCGTTTCGTTTCAAACCGTTTCGCGGCGTGGCCACCCGTCAGCCGAGCTTGCCCCCCATGCCGAACGACCGTGCCTTAAAGAATGTGCAAATCGTCAACCAGCGTGCAGCGCCGCTGGCGGGTGAACGTCAGGGGGCTGGTGACCCCTTCGCCGGTTGGCGTGGCGATGCTGTACGACAGGTAGCCTTCGCCACCCAGACCCAGTCCCGCCATGCAGGGACCGTTCTTGATGAACAGCGTCGTATCCATTTCGCGCCCCATGATCGTCATGTGGCGGACGTTGCGTGAATGAATGATGGCCGTGTGCCGGAACCCGTGCTCGTGCTTCTTCGCCAATTCCACCCCCTGGCGGAAGTCGCGGACCCGCACGAACGGGACGAAGGGCATCATTTGTTCTTCGCTGACGTAGGGATTCGATTCGTCGGTTTCTCCGTAGAGAATCTGCGTGCCGGCCGGCACGCGGACGCCGATCAGCTCGGCCAGCACCGATGCATCCTTCCCGATCAGGTCGCGGTTGAGCAGCGGATGATCTTTGCCGGGCTTGAAGGCCAGGACCGTGAGCTGTTCGACCTGTTGCGGATTGAGAAGGTAACCGCCATGCCGGCCGACCGCATCGATCAGTTTCGAGAAGATTCCGTCGACAGCGAAGACTTCCTTCTCGCCGATGCACAGCAGGTTGTTGTCGTACGCCGCTCCTTTGACGATCGACTGCGCGGCGTTCTCGGGGCAGGCCGTTTCGTCGACCACAACCGGCGGGTTGCCCGGCCCGGCGACGACCGCCCGTTTGCGACTCTCGAGGGCCGCCCGTGCCACGGCCGGTCCGCCGGTCACGCACAGGATCCGCACACCCTTATGCTGGAAGATCTCGGCGGCCGTCTCCAAGGTCGGTTGTTCGACGATTGTGATCAGGTTTTCGAGACCCGTCGCTTCATAGATCGCCTTGTTGAAGCGCCTGACCCCTTCGGCGGCGATCCGCGCCCCGCCCGGATGGGCATTGACTACCAGCGTGTTGCCGCCGGCGATCATGCTAATGGCGTTGCCTGCCAGCGTCGGCAGCGAATGCGTGACCGGCGTGATCGCCCCGATCACGCCGAACGGTGCGTATTCGGTCAGCGTCAGACCACGGTCGCCGCTGATGCAGTCGGTTTTCAGAAACTCGACTCCCGGCGCCAGCTTCACGATTTTCAGCTTTTCGATCTTGTGATCGAGCCGGCCGATTTTCGTCTCTTCCAGTTCCAACCGGCCCAGTTCGTCGGCCTGCTGCTCGGTGATGTTTCGGATGCAGTCGATGGCCTTGGCGCGAGCTTCGAGTCCCTTTTCCGAAAGCTGTCGAAAGCCCGCAGTGGCCGCCGCGACCGCCTGATCGACGGTTTTGAATACGCCCCACGCTCCATCGCGAGAGTGTCCGTTGGTGGCGATGTAGGGCGTGCGGCCCAACTGGGTCAGCACTTCCTGAACGACCTGACGAATGGCGGCTTCTGTGGCTTGCATAACGGCGTCTTTCGAGTAATTTCGAGTTTCAGTTGGACTTGTTGGTATTGAAGATTGTTTTGGCGCCGATCTGCACCTGGTCGACGATGCCGATGATGGCGGCATCCACGGGCAGCGGCTTGGTTTCGGGGGTAAAGCGGGCGCTCGAGCCCTGCACGCAGAGCACGACATCGCCTTCGCCGGCCCCCACGGTATCGACGACGACGAACGTGCGCCCCGTCGATTTGAGGCTGCTTTGATCCTTCTCGTCGACGCGCAACGGGTCGACGATCAACAGTTTCTGGCCGACCATCGACGCCACCTTCTGGGTGGAAATCAGACTGCCGGTAATGCGGGCTATGAACATGTGTCTTACTTTCCTCCGATCGCTTCTGCCGCCTGGCGGGCAACCACGATCTCTTCGTTTGTGGGAACCACCCAGATTTGAACGTTGCTGCCCGGCGTCGAAATTCGCGTTTCTCCCTCAACCTGCTGATTGAGAGCGGCATCGAGTTCGATGCCGGCCCATTCCAGATTGCGGCAAACTCCTTCGCGAACCAGTCGGCTGTTTTCGCCGATCCCTCCACTGAAGACGATCGCATCAGCGCCGTTTACAATCGTCAAATACGCACCCAGGTACTGGCGGATCGATGTGATAAACGCATCGAGCGCCAGCCGCGCCCGGGCGTGACCGCCGGCCGCGGCCTGTTCGAGATCGCGAACATCCTGGCTCAATCCACTGAGCCCGAGCAACCCGCTCTTGCTCGACAGATCCTGCAACAACTGATCGAGACTCTTGCCGGTCGCCCGCATCAGCACAGGCAGGGCGAACGGGTCGAAATCGCCGACGCGATTATTGTGCGGCAAACCCGACTGCGGACTCATTCCCAGACTGTTTGCCAGAGACTTCCCATCCTTGATCGCACACAGCGAGTTGCTGCCACCCAGGTGGCAGGTCACCAGCCGCAGATCGCTGCGTCCCAAAAGCTGCGCCATCCGTGTCGCCAGATACCGATGGCTCGCTCCGTGATAGCCCCAGCGGCAGACTTCGTATTGATCTTTCCACTCATAGGGCACGGCATAGCAGCGCTGGGCGTCGGGAATCGTCTCGTGGAAGGCGGTTTCGAGGGCCGCCACCAGGGGGATTTCGGGAAACGCTTTCTGCAGTTGCCGCATCGCCCGGGCATACATCGGATTGTGGGCCGGAGCGATGTCGAACAGCTCTTCCATCTTCGCCAGCAGCGGCTCGTCGACGATGCAAACGCCCGAAAGTTTGCCGGCGAACACCGCCTTGAAGCCGATGGCCGCCACCTCCTGAGCCGATTTCAGGCATCCATACTGCGGATGCATGAGTTGCTCGAGGCACAGCCCGACCGCTGCGGCATGATCGGGAACCGGCTGCGTGCTTTCGTGCCGCGTGCTGCCAATCTCGACGAAACAGGCACTGGCCGCCTGACCGATGCGATCGATGCCTCCCCGGGCCAATTGCGTCTCCGCGGGGAGATCGAACAAACGGTACTTGAAGCTCGTCGAACCGAGATTGGCGACAAGAATTTTCATCGATTGCAATCCATGCTGGCGTGTCTCCCAAGCCGACCGCGGAGCGGTCGGTTCCGATCGCTGGGCGATCGGCTTGGGTTGAGAGACTACTTCTTGAAAAATGCTTCGAGGACTCCCTTTTCGGGTCGGGCGATGACGTGGGCACTGACCAGGTCTCCGACCTGTTTGGCGACCTGCGCTCCGGCGTCGACGGCGGCGCGAACCGAACCCACGTCGCCGCGGACGACGGTCGTGATGTAGGCTCCGCCGATTTGAATTTGACCAACCAGCGAAATGTTGGCCGCTTTCAGCATGGCATCGGCCGCTTCGATTTGCGCGACCAGCCCTTTCGTTTCAATCAAGCCAATGGCTTCATTCATGGTGTGACAACCGTTTCTGAGGAGAAATTAGTGCGTACAAAGGATCGGTTTAGTCCGGACTCTGATCAAAACTGCCGTTCAACCGGCCCGGAACCTCAAGCAGTGGAATGACTCGCGACGCCGGCCGGGGCCAGCTTACCGTGCCATCCGCCTAAAGGCGGGACTACGAACATGCCGGTCAGCCGGCGGCGCCGGAACTTTTACCGAGCTTGGGGAGAACACTGATCAATTCTTCGTGCGGACGCGGAATGACCTGCACGCTGACAACCTCGCCGATCTTACTCGCGGCGCCGGCACCGGCGTCGACCGCCGCTTTGACGGCAGCCACATCGCCGACGACGAACACCGTCACCAGACCGCTGCCGACTTTTTCCCAGCCGACAAGTTGAACATTCGCCGCCTTGAGCATCGCATCCGATGCCTCGATCAGCGCGACGAGACCTTTGGTCTCGACCATTCCCAGGGCTTCCATTGCTTTCGCCATGATTCACGTTCTCCGCAAGAGTTACTGAAAAACCGCTTCACCCGGCACAACACCGGAAGAAATCGTCAGGTCCTGAATTTGTGAGTCCTTGTCTCCTGAAACCCGTTCTGAAATTTTCCATCCGAAAAGCCCGTGGCCTCGCGGTCAGTGCTTGCAGCCGCAAGGCTCGGGCTTGAGAAGATCGACACGCGTCGCTCGTTCGAGATTGATCGCATTTCCCTCGTCGGTATCGACGTGAATTTCGAGCTTGATCGCCTGACCGGCCCGAACGACAAGATTTTCGAGGACGGTCGTACACCCCGGCGACTCGACGCGCAGATGCATCTGGTCTTTATCCTTGACTTGGTAGTACTCCAGATCGGCCGGCCCCATGTGCACGTGCCGCATGGCGCGAATCACTCCGGCGGTCAATTCGACAACTCCGGCAGGGCCGACCAGCACGCACCCCGGCGTGTCGTGAAGATTGCCGCTGATCCGAACCGGCAGGTCGATCCCCAGTGAAATGCCGTCGGTAAACGCGAGCTCAACTTGCGACGCGCCGCGGCAGGGACCAAGGACCCGCACGTCGGGCAGCATTCGCCGCCGCGGCCCGACAACGGCCACCGTTTGCTTAGCCGCGAAATAGCCGTCCTGGTAAAGATTCTTTTGAATTTCCAACTGCGCTCCCTTGCCGAACAACACTTCCAGGTGCTCCGGCGAGAGATGGACGTGCCGGGCCGAGATATTGACGACCAAAGGATTCGGCTTCGGTTTCGATTTCGCGCCGGAGCCGCCTGCGAAGTGCTTGACCAGCACATCGCGAACGACGCGCTCGATTGCGGTTCGATCGTGAGTCAATGAGGCAATCATTTGCGGCATACCATCACACCTCGGCGAGAGTCAGCGCGATCCCTGCACTTGTGAGTCGATCTTTCCATTCGTCGGTAATTCCCGCGTCAACCACGATTCGGTGAACGCGATCGAGCGGGCACAAATGCACCAGAGCCGAATGCCCCAGCTTGCTGCTATCGGTGACGACAATGACCTCTTCCGCAGCCGCCAGCATCGACCGTTCGGTTTCGGCCAGCAGCGTATTGCTGTTGTAAAGTCCCTTTTCCGTAATTCCCCCCACACTCATGAACAATCGCTTCACGTGGATTTGCGACAGTGCGGCAATCGCAAGCGGCCCCAGAGCCACCCCCGTCTTGGGATAGACGTAGCCTCCAATTGTGATCAATTCGATCTGCGGCTGATTCGCCAACAACGTCGCCACGGGAAGCGAATTGGTCACCACCTGTAGCGACCGGCCTCCCAGGTTTCGGGCGACTTCCAGAGTCGTCGTCCCTCCATCCAGCAAGACCGTTTCGCCGCCAGACACCAACGCCCCTGCCGCTCTTCCGACCGCTTGCTTCTGCGGCAGCGCCTGAACCGCCCGCTCATCCAGAGTCGTCAGCGATTCGCCGACATAGGCGGCCCCCCCGCGAGTCCTCCGAATCTGCCCAATCCTTTCGAGATATTCCAAATCCCTTCGAACGGTGGATTCGCTCACCCCGACTCGATCGACTAACTGCATAAGCGCCACAAATCCCTCATGTTCGACGACATTCAGGATTTCCTGCCGGCGCTGATCCAACAGCATGGGCATACACATTTCCTTACCGACCGGGGCATGACCCCCTCATTATGCCAAGCATGTCTGTCATTTTCAATCAATAAATACCAAGTTTACTCATTATAGTTCAGTTATTAATTCACAAACTGTCATAAACAATTCACATCAATCCACTTCCAATCACGCCTTCAGAAAAAAATCCTTCCGAATCCTCGAGACTCGGAGATCTGGCGTGATCGAATCAAGTGCGGAACCTGGACAAGTTACGGAAACATTACCACTTGGGACGGTGCCGGCCGGTTGCGGACGCCGATTCCGACCCATTTGGTCGTTCCCCAAAACCGCCCGTAGCAACCAAGCGGAAGATTCCGTCTTTCCGGCAAACCGGTTGCGCAATGCTTTTTGCTGACTCTGCCGGATTCTGTGTCTGAACAAAAGCCGAGTTCTCGGCGAGCGAGGCATATGGCATCCTTTCTCTGCTCAAGGAGGAGGGAGCCAGCATGGATGCTGTTCAAAGAACTCGGCGGTGTTGTCGTAGTCGCGAGGAA
>SIAF01000188.1 GCA_009691905.1 Planctomycetaceae bacterium
GGGACTTGGCTCTCGAACCGACCGACAGTTCCTAACAAGGCCCCAACACGCGTCATCCTCTCTTTTGTCCTGCCAGATCTTCCCCACCGAAACGGCCGGAGACCGTCCGTCCATTGCTTCGGACAACGGGTTGGACGAATGTTTACTCACGGTGGCCAGGCCGCAATTGACAGGAAAATCGGGTTCCGTAATAATTCGCGGCGTTGGGGATGTGCGTCAATTGTCGCACTTCCGCGATTTTCCCGGGAGCATTACACTGCGGATTCAATGCCGCAGCCGATCAATATCCAACTCCATTTCAACCGTCGCAATCCGTAGACGAGAAGGCTGAATCATGGCAGGCAACGTGCAGGAGTTCACCGACGCCAATTTCCAGACCGAAGTATTAGCCAGTGCCGAGCTGGTGCTGGTCGATTTCTGGGCTCCATGGTGCGGGCCATGCAAGCTGATTGCCCCCACCATTGACGCCCTGGCCACCGAGTATGCGGGGAAAGTGCGGGTCGGTAAGCTCAACACCGACGACAACCAGCAAATCGCCGGCGGCTACGGAGTCAGCTCGATCCCCACAATTCTGGTGATGAAGGGGGGCCAGATCGTCGACAAATTCGTCGGCGTGGTCCCCAAAGAAAAGCTTGTGAATTCGCTGAACCGTCATCTTGACGAAAAGCCGGGCGGCTGACAGCGGGCCTTCAAGCCGTTCGCCAGGGAAGGGACTCCCGGAATGAGCGAACCGATCCATGCCGAGCGACACTCAGCACCTGCGGGAAATCCCGCGACGGTGTCGTCTCGCGTTGCGCCGGGCATTGAAGGGGTCGCTTGGCGGATCGATGCGGCCCATCTTCCGCCGGGCGAACTGGTTGAACCTGCGTCGCCATCGGACAATTCGGCCCCCGGCGGCGCCGCACACGATGATCCCGTCGCGATCGGATACGCCGAACACGGCTCCGAGAGTCCCGTTGCAACAGCTTCCGAAATCGAAGCGGCACACGCGCTGCAGGCCACACAAATCACGGCGCATCTGCGGCAGCAGCATGCCGAACTCGATCGCCGCGAACAGCGGTTGCACGTCCAGCTCGCGCAATTCGACCAGGAGCGCCGCGAGACGCGGATGTGGTCGACTGAAACCGAAACGGCCCTGCACGAGCGGGAACTGGCCATCGAGCGGCAGGAAGCCACCCTCGCGCAGCGTGCCGACGCGTGCCTGACGCTCGAAACCGAATTCAAGCAATTTCACGAATCGCTGCTGCGCGAACGCCAGTCGCTTTGTACCCAGCGCGAACAGTTCATCATCGATCGCGACCGCGACCGGCAGGAGCTCGACGAATACGAGGCCGCCCGGAAACAGGAGCTCGAACTGCGGCACGAGGATTTTCTAACCGAGCAGGAGCAACTGCGCGGGCAACTGCGGCAGGAAACAGTCCTGCTCGACAATCGGCACCGTTTTCAGCAAGACCATCTGCGGCGCTCGATGCACGAATTCGAGGCCGTGCAGGCCGAGTTTCGCCGCGAGCAGCAGGTCGGCCGCACGCGCCTGGAAGAAATTCAAATCCAGAATCTTCTGCGGGCTCGGCAGCTCGTCCGATGGCGCGAGCTCGTCCTGCAGCAGCAGAAGTCGGTCGAGCGCGAACGCGAGATGCTGTACCGCGAGCGGCGGAATCACGAACTGCGGCACCAGCAGGAGCAGGATCTGTCCTTGCAGGAACGTGAAGCGTGGGAGCACGAGCGCGACGTGCAGCGCTCCGACTTGCGCCGGCACCAGGATTTGCTGGCCCTGCACGCCGAAAATATCGAGACCCGCCGACAGCGACTCGACCGCCTGCGATCAGAACTGGAAGAGACCAATCGCCAGACGCTCGAATTGCGGCTGGCGGTCGAAGAATCGTACGCGCAACTGATGCAGACGGCCGGCGACGAGGCCACGCGTCGGCGCATCGACGAAGCGCGGGCCGTCCTCGCCGAATACTATCGCCATACCCGCGACGCGCTGATTCAGGATCGGCAGGAGCTGGAGCAGGTGCAACAGCGCCTGTCGGAGCAGCGCCACGAATTCACCGACGAGCGGCACACGCTGACCGAATGGATCGGCCGCCGCGAAGAGCGGCTCGCTCACCACGAGGCCGAACTGGCACAGCAGCGAACGATGCTCGAGGCCCGCGAGCAGACGTGGCGCAGCACCGCCGAGCGTTGGACGCGCGAAAAGCTCGAGGCCGAGTCGGTGATCCGCGACCTGCTCGGGCAACTGCTCGAAAAGGATGGCGCGTCGTCAGGCTGAGCGGCGCCAGGCCCAGCGCCCGGAATCGACCGGCGCATTGCGCGCCGACGCGACACTGCGACTTGGCGGTCGATCGGGTTGCTCGCTACGATACGGTTCGGCTGATTTTTTCTGCGCAAAGCCCACCGAAACCGCATGGTTCACTCTGTACCGACGCTGTCGGCCCCCCAGGTTCGCCAATGGATCGCCGACCATCTGCCGGTCGAGGAGTTCCGCGACCAGCGCGTGCTGTTGATCGTGCCGGACGGAACGCGTACGGCGCCGCTCCCCTTGCTGTTTGACGCCGTCTTTCAGCAATTGCGATCACACGTTTCGCAGTTGGACGTGCTGGTGGCGCTGGGGACGCATCCGCCTCTCAATGAGCGGCAAATGTGCCGCCTGCTGGGAATCACCGAGCACGAGCGAGTCAAATTGTTTGCGACGGTAGGAATGTTTAACCACGAGTGGGACGATCCCGAAAGCCTGTTGCACCTGGGCCGGCTGTCAGCCGACGAGACCCGCGAGATTTCGGGGGGCCTCTTGTCGGAGCATGTGCCCGTCACGATCAACTCGCGGGTCACAAACTACGATGTGCTGCTCGTGCTGGGACCGGTGTTTCCGCATGAAGTGGTCGGCTTTTCGGGGGGCAACAAGTATTTCTTTCCCGGCATCGCGGGAGCCGAGATTCTCAATTTTTTCCATTGGCTGGGGGCGCTGATCACGAACGCGGGGATCATCGGCGTGAAAGACACGCCGGTGCGAAAGGTCGTCGATCGTGCGGCGGCACTGATTCCCGTCGAGCGCCGTTGCCTGGCATTCGTTGTCTCGCCGGCGGCGGAGATTCACGGAATGTTCTACGGCAGCCCCGAGTCGGCGTGGAGCCAGGCGGCCGATCTGTCGGCCCGTGTCCACATCATTCGCGTTCCCAAACCGTTTCGGCAGGTGCTCTCGTGTGCGCCGCCGATGTACGACGAATTGTGGGTCGCCGGAAAGTGCATGTACAAGCTCGAGCCGGTCGTCGCCGACGGGGGTGAATTGATTATCTATGCGCCGCACCTGACCGAGATCTCGGTGACCCACGGCGAACTGATCCGGCAGGTCGGCTATCACTGCCGCGATTACTTCACCAGTCAGTGGGACCGCTTCAAGCACATTCCCCGCGGGGTGCTGGCGCATTCGACGCACGTCCGCGGACAGGGCGCGTTCGAGAACGGCGTCGAGCGCTGCCGCGTGCAGGTGACGCTGGCCAGCGGCCTCCCGGAGACGCTGTGCCGGGAAATCAACCTCGGCTACCGCGATCCCGAATCAATCGACGTCGAGTCGTTCGCGAACCGCGAGGATGAAGGGGTGCTGCTGGTACACAAGGCGGGCGAGATGCTGTATCGACTGGAATGAAATTGAAAACGCCCGATTGGTGATGCGCGACCAGGCAAAGCCGGGCCGTGTGAACTCACGACTCATTTCTTGATGACTCGCTCGTGATCGAGCTGCCTACGAGACTGACTCTGATGCCACCGCATGATCTGCAATCGCGACTCGACCTGGCCCTGCGTGCCGCACGCGCTGCGGGCGATTTAATCCTTGAGCACTACCAGTCGGCCGGTCTGACGGTTGACCGCAAGCGGGACAGTTCGCCGGTGACGATTGCCGATCGCAACGCCGAAAAGTTGATTCGAGCCGAGATCGCGGGAGAATTTCCGGACGACTCGATTCTGGGAGAAGAATTCGGCGAGCAGCCGGGAAGGTCGGGCTATCGGTGGATTATCGATCCGCTGGATGGCACCAAGTCGTTCATTCACGGCGTGCCGCTGTTTGGGACGCTGGTCGGCGTCGAATTCGAGGGGCGCTGCGTTGTCGGCGTTTGTCATTTTCCCGTCCTGCGTGAGACCGCCTGGGGTGCGACCGGCCTGGGGGCGTGGTGGCAACCGGCCGGAGGCGAACCGCGCCCGGCGCGCGTCTCGCCGGTCGCCGAACTCTCGCAGGCGCTCGTGTGCTTCACGACCGTCCAGGGGTTCGCTCGGATCGGGCGCACCGATGCGTTCGAGTCGCTGGCAGGCGCCGCGGGAATCGTCCGCGGCTGGGGCGACTGTTACGGACACATCCTCGTCGCGACCGGACGGGCCGAAGTCATGGTCGACCCGCTGATGAACCCCTGGGACGCGGCGGCCCTCGTCCCGATCGTCGAAGAAGCTGGCGGGTCGTTCATGGATTGGGCGGGCGTGACAACGATCTACTCAGGCAACGGGATCTCAGTCAACGCAGCCCTTCGCGAGAGTGTATTGCGCATAACGCGACGTTGATTGAAATCGACAACACGTCGATTTCAACCGTTTAGCGGTGAGGCGCAGCCGAGCATGTGCGTCGTGCGACACTGACAAGCACTGCAACGCCGTCACATATCTTGATCGCACAAACCGCTATTGCTCGACCAGGTCGCAACCCAAAACGGTTGAAACCAACGTCGCGCGACGTACATGCTCGGCTGCGCCTCACCGCTAAACAGCAGTGCGCTGGCGCACCATTTTTCGCGTTGTTCATAACCCGGTGAACGGTTTCACGAACGACCAGCGCTGCACGGGTTTCCTTTCTTTGATGGGGTTTTTCTCGACATATCGAATCGCCCGGGCAATGTCTTCGGCGCTGTCGAGATACACCTTCCAGCCCTTTTCGCCCCAGGGGCTGGGGGGCGATTGCCCCTGGGCCGCGCAGGCAGCGAGCGGATGCAAATTGTCATCCCTGAGCCGCATCGTCGCGTTTCCTTTGAGCTGGATCATCATCTGTTCGGCTTTGTAGCGGTGACGCGCCAGAACGAGATGTACGTGCTCGGGCAGGATCGCGCAACCCCAGATGGTCACACTGCTGCGCTCGACATACCTGGCAAAACCGCGACCGACCGAGAGCGCCTGCGCGCCGCTGAACACGACTGCCGGATACTTGAGCGCTCGTTTCGCGGCAAGGCGCAATTCGCGATCATCCGGGACGGCAGCGACGGAGCGTGAATGTTCGACTTTGGTTGCCTCGCCAAACCGGGCGATTTCCCAGGCGCGAACGAACTCAGACCACGAACCGCGAGGATCATTGGGCAGCCAGAAACCGTAAGTTGAGAAAATGAGGTGGTAACCGTACACCATCGATGCGCTCACTCGTCGTCGAACCGATTCGCGCCTGAATCGTTTAGCGGTGAGGCGCAGCCGTGCATGTACGTCGCGCTACGCTGATGATCGGCTGCGCCTCACCGCTAAACGGGCTCACATTGCTGCCATTACGAATTTAAGTGAAACACGACCATTTTCTCTTCGCTCATTTCGCGAATCGCGTAGTGCGGCCCCTCTTTACCGATCCCGGAGTCTTTGAGACCTCCGTAGGGCGCCAGATCGGCACGCCACTGCGTTCCCCAGTTGACGTGCAAGTTGCCGCAGTCGACCTCGCGCGCGAACCGCATGGCACGCTCGATGTCGCGGGTGAAAATGCTCGCCGACAGTCCGTAGTTGGTGCTGTTGGCCAGGCGAATCGCCTCGTCAATGTCGCTGGTGCGCGTGACCGCGACGGCCGGGCCGAACAGTTCGTCGCAACTGATTCGCATCGACGGGACGACGTCGGCCAGAACGGTGGCTTCGTAAATCGTGCCGTGCCGCTTTCCGCCGGTCAGCAGCTTGGCCCCGGCCCCGACCGCCTCGTTGACCCAGCTCTCGACGCGCATCGCATCCCGTTCGCGAATCATCGGCCCCATTTTGGTGGCTTCGGCAAGCTGGTCGCCGGTGGTCAGAGCCTCAACCCGGGGCTTGAGAGCATCGAGAAAATCGCCGTAGATACTGCCGTCCGTCAGAATGCGCTGCGCCGAGATACACACCTGCCCGGCGTTGGCGAAGCCCGAGGCAGTGACCATCGCGGCGGCTTTGTCGAGGTCGGCGTCGTCCATGATGATGACCGGGCTGTTGCTGCCCAGTTCCATCGTGACCCGTTTGACGCCGGCCATTTTGCAAATCCCCTCGCCGACCTCATAGCTGCCGGTGAAGCTGATCTTGCGAACCCGTTTGTCGGTACACAGGGCGTTGCCGATCTCGGCGCCGCCACCCGTGATGCAGGCGATCGCCTGCGGCGGCATGCCCGCCTCGAGCAGGATCTCAACCAGTTTCAGGGCCGAAAGGGGGGTATCGCTGGCCGGTTTGATGATCACGGCATTGCCGGCGGCGATCGCCGGGCCGACCTTGTGCGCCACGAGATTGAGCGGAAAGTTGAAGGGCGTGATGGCGGCCACGATGCCGCAGGGGACGCGCAGCGTGAAGCCGAACTTCCCTTTGGCCCCGGGCGCGGCATCGAGCGGGATGACTTCGCTCGAGAGCCGCTTGGCTTCGTCGGCCGAGACGTCGATCGTCTCGCGGGCGCGGCTGGCTTCGAAAATTCCCTCGGCGAGAATCTTGCCCTCTTCGGTGCTGACGGTGCGGCCCAGATCGGCCTCGCGCTCGAGCATTAAAGCCGCTGCCTTGCGCAGAATGCGGCTGCGGTCGTAGGCGGGCATGGCGCGCATCAGTTTCGCCCCGTCAACAAGCGTCGCCAGGGCCTGATCGACGTCGGCAACCGTCCCGCGCGGGACAGTGTCGATCACGGTGCCGCTGTAGGGGTTGGTGACGTTGATCTTCTCGGGGCGATCGTGCCACTGGCCGCTAAAAAACATGCGCATCGCTGAAAATCCCTGAAGGGCGAGGAATGAACGGGTGAGAATCAGGCACAGCTTAGCAGGGCGCGAATGAGAACGGGAGTAAAGTCCACGACGCGCGTTGAGGCCGTAGGTCTAGCACTGCAGGATGCTGCAACGGCCGGAGTTGCTGCTTGACGAGTGTCGCTCGATGCGGCAAACCGTACGTCACCGCCCGCGACGGGACGACGACGGTCATCAAGACCGGGTCGAAGTTCGAAGTCCTGGCCGAAAATAAAATTGACGAGAGCATCACCGCGTCGCCGGCCATCTCGAACGGTCGCATCGACCTGCGCACGTTCGATGCGCTGTGGGCGATCGGAACATGAGGCTACCGTGCCGACTTCTTCGGCGCGGCCGGCTTGCGGGCGTCGGCTTTCTTGTCGCTGTCGGCTTTTTGCCGGGCCAGGCTCTTCGTGTAGGCCTCGTACTGTTCCCGATATTCGGGGGGGACGGGCCGGTTGCGGATGGAACCCGGGCCGACGCGGCGTTCGGGTTTGTCGCCCCCCTCGCGGCGTTCGGTTTCGTTGCCCAGCCGCATCCCTTTGAGCAGTTCTTCAAACTGCAGGCGTTTGGCGGTCGCCTCGGGTGAATCGTCGGTTGCCTGTTTCGGCAGATTATCTTCGAGGAATTTGATGAAATTCGCGACATCGTCCCGATCCTTCCAGCCCAGTTCGTCGAGCATCTCCTGGTCGATTTCCCCGCGCTCGAGTTGCTTCTTCAGGCGTTTGAGCAACAGATTACTGGCCTCGCGGGCGTATTTGAGATTTGCCTCGTCATCGTCAGGAGCCGATTCGCTCGATTCGCTGCCGCTACGCTCGCGGGCCGCGGTCGGGCTTTCGTCGGCGTCGTCAACCGTCGATGACCCAGCGCCGCTGGGTGGACCAGAGACGCCCCCCCCCGCTGATGACGACGGCGAAGAATCGCCCGGTTGACCAGCCGATTGACCGCCCGGTTTCCCTCCCTGAGACTTCCCGGAAGACTTCGAACCGGGCTTGCCAGGTGATTCGGACTGTCCCGGCTCGGAAGAATCGCTCGAGGATTCGCCACTCCCCTCGCCCTCGCCAGCGTCCTTCCCGCCCTCCTTGCCCGCGTCCTGACCCGCGTCCTGACCCTGGGAGCCCGATTTTGATTTGTCCCCTTTGGCCCCAGGCTTCGTCGACGATCCCTTGCCCGGTTTGTCACCGGGTTTGCCGGTTTCTTCGGTCGATTGTTCTGAATCGCCGGGCTGATCGCTCTTGTCGCCGGCTCCCTCTTTGTTACCCCCCTGCTGCCCCTGATCGCTGGCCGAGCTGGCTCCCTTTTCGCCGGTCTCGGGCTGATCGGATTTCTGCCCCCCCTTGCGGCCGTCACCTTTTTTGGGCTGGTTGCCGGCATCGGGGGGCTGTCCGGGACGCTTCTCGCGGTCGCTCTTAGGATTTTTCTTCTCGGGCTTTTCAGACGAGGGGTCGTCGGTCTGGCCCGGTTGTTCGGTCGTCTCCCTGCCGTCGGCGGGACGCTCGGTCTCTTCGGCGTCGTCTGTGGCCGATGAGGTGCCTTCTTCGGGCTTGCGTTGTTTGCCCGGCTGTTTCGGTTTCGACGAATTGGCGGACTTTTGCGTCTGGCCCTGTTTGCTCTCGGGCTTGCGCTGCTGATCCTTTTTCGTCTTCACCGCGTCGGGATCTTTCTCGTCGCTTCCGGTGGCATCCCCCTCTTCGTCGCCGGTTCCCTTCTTTTTCTTTGCATCGGCCGACGCGTCGGCGGGTTCTTTCTCGCCTGGTTCGTTTTCAGCAGCAGGATCTTTCGGGTCGGTGGGTTTGCCGCGCTCTTTCGAGGGGGAATTCGGTTTCGACTGGGGGTCGTCGGCCGCGTCGCCCGGATTCTCCTGTTCGGATTTCGAATCGGTCGGTTTGCCGCTCTGGGCATCATCGCCGGTCGACGGACCGTCGTCCTTGTCACCACCGCCATCTGAGTCGGGGTCGGTCTTCTTCTTCGGGGACTTTCCGGCCTGGCCATCGGAAGTCTGTTGCTCGTCGTCACTCTTTTTGCCGTCGGATGGAGGCTGATCGTCCTGGGCTTTGTCGCTTTGGGGCTTGTCACCGTCGGGGGTGTCGGCCGGCACCTTTTTGCCCCCTTCTGTTTTGCCAGGCTCGGTCTTGTTGGGCTGTTTCTTGCCGGGGTCCTGGCCTTCAGCGGCGCTGTCGTCGGGTTTGTCGTCGGATGATTCGTTGCCGGTCTCTTGTTTGCCTGGTTGCTTTTTTTCGGACTGCTTGTCGCCGCGCTCGGTCTTGCCGGGCGCTGTTTGTTTGTCGTCCGCCGGTTTCTTTGAATCAGGCTTCGTGCCGTTCTTTTTGCCGTCACGTGCGGGATCGGGCTGCTTGTCAGGTTTCTCGCTGCCCGCCGCGGCATCGTCTTTCTCAGTTTCTCTGCCCGGCTCTTTTTTCTCGCCGGATTGCTTCATTTCACCGGGCTTTTGGGAATTCTTTCCGGTCTGGTTCTTTGCGCCGTCCTTTTTCGTGGTTTTGTTCTTCTCGGCTGGCGGATCACGATCGCCGTCGCGGGGCTCGTCATTCTGCGACGGTTTCGACAACGGGTCGTCCTGACGGTCGTCCTGACGGGATTTCGGCGCTTTGGTTTTGTCGCTGCCGTCCTTGCCTGGGGTTTTCGACTTCTCACCATCTTGCTGCTTGTCACCGGTCTGTTGGTCGCGCGACTGTTGGTCGCCTGGTTGCCGATCACCTTCCGGCGGCTGCTGATTCTTGTCGCGGTCGGCCTGCTGCTGCTCGGTTTGGTTTTTCTCGCGCTGCAGCAGTTTCTGCAGCGCCCGCTCGTTTTCGTTTCCAACCGGTTGCCGCTGGCCCTGTTCACCCTTGTCGTCAGTGGCTGGGGCCTCGCGATCGCCCGCGTTGTGATTACCCGCGTTGTGATCACGGGGGGAGTCAGCGCGAGGTTCGTCGCTGTCGGGCGAGTCGGGCTGGTTTGCCGTTTTAGGAGCTTCCGAGGGGCGCGCGGGGCCGCGGGCCTGATCGGACGTCGATTCGTCGTCGGGATCGAGCTCGTCGGTCGGCTGGCGATTGCTGAGGTTGTTGGCGTCATCGGCACGGGCGATCTGGTCTTCCATTTGCTGCTTGTCGGCGGCCAGGTCGCGGCGGACTTCTTCGGCCGTTTTCGGTTTTTCGGCAATCTGCAGGTTCAGCTTGGGGGTGACTCCGCGGTTGGCTTTGGGGGCCTTGGTGTCGCGGACTTCGATCCAGAATTGAACGGTTTCGCCGGGAGTCCACGTACGATCGCCAAGGTTCCAGTCATAGGTCCCACGAAAGACCTGGCCGAGCGGCTGCCGGTCTTCGAACAGATTCTGGCTGATGATCGGCTCACCTTGCCCGCTGCGTTCGACCTTGAGTGTGATCACCCGCAACTGGAAGTCGGGGTCGGCGGCCTGAATCAACAGCGGAATGACGGCATTGGGGGCCTTGGCCTGTTCGCGGACGAGATCGCCGGTCGGATGCAAGAGCGCGACTTCGGGGCGCTGGTCGGCGCGAATCCGCAGTGAATGCACCATCGGATCGGGGTCGATGTCGCCTTTGGCGGTCTTGACCTGAATGTGATAGATGCGGGGGCAGGTTCCGTCGCCTCGGAATTCGAGCTTCCACCGGGCGGTGAGCTTCGTCCCGTCGACCACCTCCAACGAGACCTCTTCGCCGTTGGCGTGCGAATCTTCACTGTCGGTCATGACGAGCATCGCCGATTTGACCGGCATGTTGGCGGTGGCGCTGACGGTGACCATCGCCCCTTCCCAACCGTCGATGGTTCCGCCGGGGGTTGCGCGTTTTTCGAGCTCCATATAGGGGGGAAACGTGTACTGCACCTCGTCGACGCGGGCCGAGGGGGGCTGAATCACGTTGACTTGAAAGTCGCGTGTGCGCGCATCGCCGGCGGTAATGGCATACGTCAGGCTCTGCAGCAGGCCCCGGCCGTTTTCGCCGTTGAGCACCCCCCGAAAGCGGGGCAGGTCGGGGTCGATCCGTCGCATCTCAACCGGCTTGTCGACCTCTTTGTGATCGGTGGTGGTGAAGACGATTTCGACGCGGTCGACGTCGTGACCGCGAACGTCAGCCTCGATCGTCAGTTGCGTCCGCGCCGAGACGGTGTCGTCGCCGGGAGTCACGTCGGAAATCGTCGTTTCGGTGGCGACCGCGATCGAGGCGGTCGGCAACAAGGCTCGTTTGACCGAGGCGAACGGATCCTTGGGCGAAAAGACAATGTACATCGCCGCCACGAACACCACCCCCAGCAGTGCATACGCGGTGCGCAACAGCGGGCGGCGATCGATCGCCTCGTCGACGTCGATTTGCGCCAGTTCGACGGCGGCGCGCTTCTCCATCGCCCGCAGCACCCCGGGCGCCGGCGCCGCGCTCGCGTCCTGGCGAATGTCGACGAAGTTGAGCAAGTTGCTTTTCAGCTCGGGGTCGGCCTGCTCGATCATCCGAGCGGCATAGAGCGGATGGATGCGCCGCACGAGCGGTACGATCACCCGCCGGGCGAGGACCGTCCCCAGGCCGGCGACGACGATTGCCAACAGCGCAATACGGGCCCAGTCGCTGAAACCTCCTTCGAGCAGCCACTGATCGCAGACGACAAACACCAGCAGGTACCCGATGAAGGCGGCCGCCAGCGTCGTCAGCGTCGTAAAGATGTCGGTGGCCTTGATGTGGTTCCGCGCTTTTTCGAGCTGAAAGTCGACGTACTCGTCGTAATCGACATATTGCTTCGAAACAGGAGCCGCAGTCTGGGGTGTTCCGGCCATCGCTAACTCCTGTTGTGGCAAGGGGCAGCATCCGTTCGCCATCGACGGCGTCACGATACCGGCGAGCGGGGGTGTTAACCCCCTGTTTCCCGGGCCTCTGTATTATAGACGGACGCCGGGCTGGTTTCGTTCACAAAAATCAGCCCAGCATGAACTTTCGGCAAACGGGCGGCTTCGGCCGTTTCGCCGCGAATGCCGGCTTCTATACCTCACGCGGCCCAAGATGAGACATTAGCGAGCCGAATGCCGTAAGGCCGCGGGTTCTTAAACGTCGCACGAAACCCGTGGCCGCAACGCCGCCGCCCCCGCCACCAGACGGGTGAATTGTTTCTCAATCTCCGCCACAATCCGCCGCTGTTGGGGGAGGGGTGGGACGGGCAACATTGTGTCGCGAATAATTCCCTGACTGATGTTTGATTGAGCTCCGCCTTTGCCTTGCTCAATCAACTCGCGCCGCTTGCCCTCAAAGAAGGGGTAGAGGTAACGAGTGTCGAGACATTCAGGCGGGAACACTGCGCAAACCGCTTGATTGGTCGCCGCCTCCACTCCAAGGATGCCAAGCGTTCCGACGGTCGCACCATAGAGAGCGATGCAAAGCGTGCCTTTTGGGAAAACCTTGGCGCTCGATGACGCGAGTCCTTCGTCGGACAAGGTTTCACTTGTTTCGTAAACCACGCTGTCACCCAATTCGCCGGACTTCACCCAAGGAATCGCCCCTCCGTAGTACTGCGGTTTGTCACGACGCGGCGTTCCTCCGCTCGTCGTCTGCGCGATGTCACCAAGTCGTATGAGTTTCCATCCCGCCGGAAGGTTTCCGTTTTCTGTCAGAGGGTAAGGCAGTGGCTGGGATCGCCAGCCACCACCTCCCCGTTGTCGCGAGGGGGTCGATTCCCCCTATTTACCGGCGTGAAGGTCTTTCACCGGGCGACCCCAGATGAAGTTGCCCCCCAGCGGGGGAGGACGTAGTAGGCTTTTCCCTGCGGGTCTCGTTCGGTACAAAACTGTTCCAGACTCAGCAGACCGAGTTTGCGGCGGAAATACCCGACGCGGAGCTTGCGATTGTCGTTGTAGTTCTTCCGCTTGAGCTTCATGGAACTCGTATCCGGTTCCGTAGGTCGTGATCTTCGTCTTCTCGGCGCTCAGAGCGAGGCCGAGTTCGCCTTCGAGGACTTGCCGGACGAGGGTCAGCGCCTCTTGCGCCTGCCCGCGAGTCTGGCAGAGGACGACGAAGTCGTCGGCG
>SIAF01000189.1 GCA_009691905.1 Planctomycetaceae bacterium
GCGGTCTTGAGCCGCACATGGACCGCAGTTCGGGATGCAATGTTCGCCTCTCAGATTCCAACGCTACCCCGAACTCACGGGCCGATTCGTAGTCGTCCAATTGCAAATGCCGCATAAAAATGTGGGATTGAATGGATCGCACCCTGTCCAAGAGCAGCGGCAACTTCATCGCTACGGTAGCCGACCAGACAGACTGCGGATGAGCGACTCAGATTGCGAAAGGCGTTGATTGAATGACGCGCGAGCGGAACGCCACAAACAGGCTGAATGCACTTCGGCGCTGTCCCGAAACGAGACCCTTTTCCCGCCGCCAGCACGACGAGCACTGGTTCGTCTGAATTGACCCTATTCGAGCCCGCCGGTGCGGGATTCAGGATCTTGTCTGGACTGATCCTTGCGAATCCTTTGAGCATTTCCAATCCTCGAACGGGATAAATGATTACTCCAAGCTACCGCCCTGCGGACGGCGATTTGTTTGGTTGCCAAATTTGAAGTGCGATCTGCCGTGACAGCCATGTTGTCTACCGATCGCCACTCAACAAACTGCTGAGGACATCATGAATCCCCGTGCCATTTGTACACAACAGGTCTGGCACTTCAATATCAAGCGGCGTTCCATTCATCCGACTGGCGCGGCCGCCGGCTTCCGTCACAATCAACACGCCTGCCGCCATGTCCCAGGCTTTGAGACTCGTCGACCAGTAGCCGTCCAGCCGTCCGGCGGCGATGTAGGCCAGGTTCAAAGCAGATGAGCCCGAGCGGTGGATCGTTTGAGCGTGCGGCAGGACGTTGAGAAATCGTCGAATCGGCAGACTGTCGGCGGTGACCCCCGGAGGAAAGCTGGCGATGACCATCGCCTGATCGAGTCGATCGAAGCGGCTGGTGCGCAGCGGCCGACCGTTGAGCGTCGCTCCGCAGCCCAGTCCCGCTGCGAACAGCTCGTCGCGGGTCGGGTCGTAAATCACCCCTGCCAGCAGTTTTCCCCTATGTTCGAGGCCGATCGACACCGCATAATAGGGAAAGCGATGGACGTAGTTCGACGTTCCATCGAGCGGATCAATGATCCAACGGAATCCCGACGCGCCGGAATGCTGAAACAACCCCTCTTCTCCCAGGAACCCATGTTCGGGAAATCGACCATGCAGCAGGTCGTATATCACGGTTTGTGACGCGACATCGGCTTCCGTCACCAGATCGGCGGGGCCTTTTTCGCTGACGGTGAATTTCTCGGCCCAGTCGCGAAGAATCTGCCCGCCGGCCCGGGCGGCCCGTTCGCCGGCCGCCAGAAAGTCGGAGACCGGAAAATTGTCAACAGCCACGAGAGACCTCGGCCTTCCTTGAAGATGCGAAAAATAAGCCGATTCCGATCGGCTGTTTAGCGCAAATATCGAATGCAGAGTCGATTCGTCAAGCGATTTACAAAATGTTTACAAACTTTTCCGCTGATTGAACGTCTAATCTGTCGGTAGGTTCCCAGTAGGTCCCCTCTGCCGGAGGGGACCTTTAGTGATTTTGTGTCGCCCAGACGCTCGAGGATCCCGCCCGGCAGGCAGGCAGGCAGAACTACTGAAAGGTTGCTCGCATGTTGAATGCTCGATTCGCCCTTCTGGGCCTGGTGTTAGGGACTGTCAGCGTCGTTGGGGTCGCGCACGCGGCTGAGCCAGCCCCCGAGCGGCCCCTCGTAACGGCGCTGCCGGTGATCTCCAGCGAGATTCACGACGCCTTGCAGGGGCGCGATTTCGTTGCGGCGATTCAACTGATCGACGCGGCGCTGGGCGACAAAAAGGTCACGGCCGGCGATTACCTGACCTATCTCAAGGGGCTGACGCAAATCAATCAGGGGCAGTTCGATGCGGCCATCGAGACGTTCATCGGGTTGGAAAAGGGGTTTCCCACGAGCGAATGGCTGGCCCGTTCACGATTCGGTCGGGCTGCCGCCTTGTCGAAGAAGCGCAACTATCAGGCTGCATCGGACATTTACAAATCCGAAGCGCAGCGGCTGCTTTCGAACGGACGCAAAGACGAACTCACGGGAATTTACCTCGAATTCGCCGACCGCTACTTCGAGGGCGAGCCGTCGAAGGGACCATCCCTGCAGAAGCAACCCGACTACAATCAGGCCCTGGCGTTTTATGCGCAGGCCCTGCCTCTGGGTCCCAGTCTCGCGGTCCGGCACAAAATCGAATTGCGAATTGCCCGTTGTCATCAGGAACTGAATCAGTTGCCGCAGGCGATCGACGCCTATCGCAATTTTCTCAAATCGTGGGCCGACAAACGAACGCGCCCTGCCGAGAAGGTCGCCGCGGCGCTCGACGCCGAAGCGCAGTTTCAACTGGGCCGCGCCCTGCTGGCCGCCGGTCAACCGGCCGAGGCGCGCAAGACGTGGCAGGACTTTCTGACAAGCGACGTCGCCAAAGAGGCGGGCGGGAAGCTGGTTCCTGAGGCCACGTACCGATTGGCACAGACCTTCGGCATTCCGCAACCGCCGACAGTGGGCGACCTCGAGCTGGGGGTCGGCGCGCTGGAGCGATTCGTGAAGGGTTTCCCGAAGCACGAGCTGGCCCCGCAGGCCGAGTTCGAAATCGCGCAAAGCTACGCCCACCACGGCCGCTTCGAGCAGGTCGTCGCGACCCTCAAAGGCCTGATCGAGAATCCCGCTTACGCGAAGGCGAAACAGGTGCCGGCGGCCTGGAACCTGCTGGGGCAGTCGTATGCGTCTCAGAAGAAGTTCACCGAGGCCATTGCCGCCTGGCGCGAGTTTCTCGAAAAATATCCGTCGGACCCGAGTTGGAGCAACGTTCAGCGGGTCATTATCGACACCGAATACGCCATCGCCGAGGATCTGCGAACGCAGGAAAACTACGCCGCAGCCCGCACGGCGTGGGAGACATTCCTCAACAAATATCCACTCGACGCTCGTGCCGCGAACATTCTGCTGTTGTTCGGTCAGATGCAATACGATGCGGCGACGAAGCGGCTGCCGCCGGCTGAGGGCCAGAGTGTTCCCGAGGGATTCAAGCCCGACGCCGACGGGGCCAAGGCGCTGTTTCTGGCGGCGATCGACGACTGGCAGCGGCTGGTCAGCAAATACCCAGGGACGAATGAAGCCTCGCGGGCCGCGCTCAACATCGGCATCACGCTGGAAACGCACCTGGGCCGGCTGTCCGACGCCCTGGACGCCTATAAGATGGTCGAGGGAGCGCATCAGCCTGAAGCCCAACAGCGAATCGCCAACCTGACGGCGAAACAACTGGAAATCGTCACCGAACGGAAATTCCGCACGAACGAACAACCGCGGATCAAACTTGGCACTCGCAATCTCGAAACCGTCACCGTCAAGCTGTATCGCATCGACCTGACCGATTACTTCCGCAAGATGCACCTGGCGACGGGGGTCGAGTCGCTCGACATCGCGCTGATCGACCCCGACAAGTCGTGGGAACAAAAGATCGAGGGGTACGAGAAGTTCCGCCGCCTCGATCAGCAGCTTGAGATCCCCATGGACGGCCCGGGTGTCATGGCGGTTACGGTCACCAGCGATACCTTCGAAGCGACGACGATGGTCGTCGTCAGCGATATCGACATCGTCGTCAAAAGTTCGCGAAACGAGTTGTTCGTGTTCGCCGAAAACATGCGGACCAACAAGCCCGCAGCCGGTGTCAGCCTGCTCGTCAGCGATGGCAGCAAAGTCTTCGCCGAAGCGACGACCGGCAACGACGGAATCGTGCAGAAGAAATTCGACGAACTGAAAGCGGTCAACGATCTGCGGGTGTTCGCCGTTCAGGAAGGACACTCGGCATCGAGCCTGGTCAACCTGCAAGGCCTGCAGTTCGCGGTCGGACTCTCGCCGAAGGGCTATCTCTACAGCGAGCGCCCCGCGTACCGGGCCGGGCAACTGGTCCACCTCAAAGGGGTCATCCGCTGGGTCGCCAACGACCGCTACACGTTTAAAGAGGGTGAAAAATACCAGCTCGACGTTTACGACGCCCGCGGTCGCGTGCTGCACACCGAAACCGTCGCCCTCGGCGAATTCGGGACGTTTGCGGCGCACTTCACGCTGCCGGCGACTGCGCCGCAGGGGGGTTATCGCGCGCACCTGTTCCAGCCCGGACGCGATCAGTCATACGAAACGACATTTCTCGTTCACGAGTACCAGTTGGAACCGATTCAGTTCACCGTCGATCTGCCGCAGAAGACTTTCTATCGCGGCGAACACGTCAAAGGAAAGCTGATCCTCAAGTACTACTACGGCACGCCGCTGGCCGGCAGAACGGTGCAGTACCGCCTGGGGGACGACCGGCTGTTCACCGCCGAAACCGACGCTAAAGGCGAGGTGGCATTCGACCTCGAAACGCAGCGCTACAGCGAATCGCAGCCGTTGACGTTGATGGCCCTCTATCCCGAACGCAACCTGCAAGCCGGCGAAACCGTGTACCTGGCGACGCGCGGCTTCCAGGTCGCCGTCTCGGCGCTGCGCAGCGTGTATCTCGTCGGCGAAACATTCGATGCCTCCGTCGCCGTCAGCGACCCGGCCGGTAAACCGGTCGCGGCGTCGCTCAAACTCGAAGTTTTCAAGCAGACTCCAGCCGTGCGCGGCCTGCCGGCCGGCGAACGCCTCGTGCAAACTCACGAAGCGAAATTCGATGAAAAGACTGGTCAGGTCCGGCAGACGCTCAGTGTCGCCGAATCGGGCCGCTACACCGTGCGGGCCAGCGGCGTCGATCAGTTCGGCAACACGGTCAGCGGCGCCACGACCCTGATTATTTCCGGCGACGACGACAAAGTCCGCCTGCGGATTCTTTCGGACAAGCACAATTACAAAGTCGGCGAAGCGGGCAAGGTGCAGCTCCACTGGCGCGATCAGCCGGCGCTGGCGCTGGTCACCTTCGAGGGGGCCGAGATCCTCGGTTATCGACTGGTTGAGTTGCAAACCGGCGCCAATGCGCTCGATCTGCCGTTCGACGAAACACTCGCGCCCAACTTCGAGCTCGCCGTCACGGTCATGGAACGCGATAAGTTTCACGAGGCGCGCAGCGAATTTCGAGTCAGCCGCGATTTGGTGATCGCGCTGAAACCGTCGCAAACGACCCTCAAGCCGGGCGAATCGCTGTCGGTCGACATCCTGGTGACCGACTCCAACGGCAAGCCGGTCGTGGGCGAGGTCTCGCTGGCGTTGATTCAGAAAAACCTGCTCTCGATGTTTCCCGATCAGTCGGCCTCGATCGACGCATTTTTCGGCGGTGGAGCGCGCCAGGTATCAGTCCGTGCCATGACGAGCTGCATCTTCCGCTATGCTCCCCCGACGCGGCCGATCAATTTGTTTTTGCTGGCGGAGGAAGATCGCAAGAAGATCCTCATGCAGGAAATTGAAGCACGGGGGGAAATAAACCCCCGGCTAACGGTCCATTCCGAAGAGCTATCTCTTAGGCGAGCGTTGTCCGAAGAAGAACTCGCCGAGTCAGTGGCGAGGGCCGCCTGGGATGAAGCGCCGTACTCGGACGATACAGCGGCAGCCATATTTGATACCCCCGTCGCGGCAGGGGCAGGAAGCACGGCTGTCACCGGCAAGGCTGGGGGAGGCGAGATGGCCAAAAGGTCGTCAAGTCGCGCCGGTCGCAGAAAGGACCGATTGGGAGGAATGGGTGGAGGCGGCAAGGGTGCTACCGACGAGGGGGCACCGGTCCTCAGTCCGTATCTCAACCTCGATTCCGACTTCGCTGACAGAGACGCGGGCGTTTTCCTGAGTAGAACGCTTCCGGAAAACGGTAACGGTTCCGGCCGCCTGCACGACTTTGGCCTGATCGTCGATGCCTACGATCGACCAGATATCGTCACCTTGTTCTCCCGCACGGATTGGTATAAATCCCAGAGCGGGCTGGAAGTGCTGTCGCTGCAAACCGACGGCACCGTCGTCGCCTTGAACTACAAGGGAGAATTCCAGGTCGTCAACGGCCTGCCGCTCGCGGCTTTGCAAAAGCTGTCAAAAGAGGGGCTCGAGCTCGTCGCCGGCATGTCGACCGCCGAGACCGGCTACTGGAACCCGCGCGTCGTCACCGATGCCGAAGGCAAGGCGACGATCGAAATTCGTCTCCCCGACCGATCGACCGCCTGGAAGCTGCTCAGCAAGGGCATCACCCAATCCAGCCTCGCCGGTCAGGCCGAGGTCGAAATCGTCACCCGCAAAGAACTGTTCGGCGAAATGAAAACGCCGCTGGCGTTCACCGTCGGCGACAAGGCCGACGTGCTGGTTGAAGTCCACAACGCCGCCCTTAAGGAAGGGACGATCGACGTCACGTTCAAAGCGATGATCGGCGACCGCACGACCGAATTGAAAAAGTCGATCAAAATCACGAACACCGGCGTTGAAGAACTCAGCTTCCCGGTCGAGATCACCTCCGGCGAATCGGCATCGTTCGAACTGACCGTCGTCAGCGGCGATGCGCAGGATGTCTCGAACCGTTCGGCACAGATCATTCCCTACGGACTGCCGGTGTATGCCACGGCCAGCGGCACCGCCGCGCAGAATACCTCGGCGATCGTCAACCTCCCCGCGGGGCTGGCGTTGGAAAACGCAAAGCTTGAACTGATTATCGGGCCCAGCGTCAATCGCACGCTGCTCGATTGCGTCCTGGGAAGTTCGATTGGAATTTACGACCGGCAGTACCTCCCGACGAACGACGTCGAGCGCGCGATTTCCGACGCGCTCGGCAGCGTCAGCCTGATGACCTTGATCAGCGCCAGTCGGACGACCGACACACCCGAAGCCCAGGCCCTGTCGGGCAAAATTCAATCGGCAATCGCCCTGCTCGTTTCGGGGCAGCGCGACGACGGCGGCTGGAGTTGGTCGGGAAAACCGGGTACAGAGAAATCTGATCGTTACATCACCAGCCGCGTGATGTGGGCCCTCTCGGCAACACGCCGGGCCGGGTTTGCCATCCCGCAGCCGACGTTCGATAAGGGAATCCAAAACCTGCAATCGGCATTCGCCGCCAGCGCCGAAGCCGATTACGAAGCCCGCGCGATTCTGCTGCACGGGCTGGGCGAAGCGGGCGCTGCCGATTTTGCGCAGGCCAACCGCCTGCATCGCACGCGCAATGCGCTCTCGGCGTCGGGATTGGTCCATCTGGCCCTGACGTTTATCCGCCTCGACCGCCTCGATTTTGCCAAGGACCTGTTGGCGCTGGCGAAAGACAAAATTCCCGTCAAACCGTTCGATCGCACCAAAGCCGGCGCCGACGAAGCGCTGCGCGGCTGCATCCCCTGGATGCAATCGGGGGTCGAATTGCGTAGCTTGTACCTGATTGCGCTGAATGCGACCCAGCCCGGCGCGGCACTCAACGGCGAGTTGGCCGACTGGCTGATGGCCGCGCGGCTCGGCACGCGCTGGATGCCCGAAAAAGCCAACGGACCGGCGATCGTCGCACTTGCCGACTGGTTCGGCCGGGCAAAGCTGACGAATGAGAAGTACACGCTGACGATTTTCGCCAACGACCGCGAAGTCGAGAAACTGACGATCGACCCGTCGGTCGAGCCCAGCCGCGTCGTCTCGGTGCCGGCAAAGTTTCTCGCCGCCGGCAAGCCGCAGCGGATCAATCTCGACATCGAAGGCCGCGGCCGCTTCAGTTACAGTGCCGTGCTGGCGGGGTTCGTTCCCGGCGACCAGGTGAAATCGACGACCCAGGACTGGCATTTCCACCGGAATTACGAGCCGGCGGCACGAATGCTCGATGGCGAAACGATCCCGCGCGGGTTCGGCGTCCTGTCGGGCAACTACAGCCCCTTCACGAATCCGCTCACGCAATTGCCGCTGGGCGAACGGGGCGAAGTGTCGATCAACGTCTGGCGCTCGCGGATCACCGGCGTCAAGGACGAACAACTCGATTATCTGATTTACACCGAACCGATTCCCGCCGGTGCCAGCGTTCTGCCCGATTCGATTCGCGGTGCGTTCGAACGCTATGAAATCACTCCCGGCGCGATCACGTTTTACCTGGGCGACCGCCCCTACCCCGGCGCGATCGCGTTCACGCTGGTCGGCTACCTGCCGGGACAGTACAAAACCGTTCCCTCGGTGCTCCGCAGCTTCTACGAGCCCGAACGCATCGCCGTCGCCAAAGATCTGCCGCTGGAAGTTCTGGCTCGCGGCGCCAAATCGAAGGATGACTACAAGCTCTCGCCGCAGGAGCTTTACGAATTCGGCAAACGGTTTGTCGCCCGCCGCGATTACGAGCAGGCGGCCACGTACCTGACGCCACTGTTCAAAGACTATCGCCTGCAGGACAACATCTATCGTGAAGTCGTGCAGATGCTGTTCGAGGTGGCGCTGGCTTCCGACAAGCATGCCGAGATCGTCCAGTATTTCGAGATCATCAAAGAGAAATACTCCGACGTCGAAGTCCCGTTTGAGAGCATTCTCAAGGTGGCGCAGGCTTACCTGGAACTGGGCGAATACGAGCGCGGGTATCTTGTTTATCGCGCCACGGCAGAAGCCAGCTTCCTGCGCGAAAGCCAGATCGTCGGGTTCCTCGACGAGCGCGGCGAGTTCCTGCGGTCGGTGCAGGTCATGGAGCACTTGCTCCGCGAGTACCCCGCCGAGGCCTACATTGCGATTGCCACGTATGCTCTTGCACAGGAAATCTACGGCAAGGCCCCCGAGGCCGGCGCCAACCCGCGGCTGCGCGAGGCGCGCGTCACCCGGGTCGACCTGATCGCCGCTTCAATTCACATGCTCGACCACTTCCTCTCGACCTGGCCGACCGACCCGGCCGCCGACCAGGCCAGCTTCGCGATCGCCAACGCGCTGCTCGACCTCGAACGCTATCAGGCGGCGATCGACCGCAGCTCGAAATATGCCGAGCGGTACCCCGACAGCAAGCTGCTCGACAGTTTCTGGTACCTGATCGGCTACAGCCAATTCGCGATCGGCAAGCCCGACGCGGCTCTCGAAATGTGCCGCAAGGTCGCCGAGTTCAAACGCAAAGACCCCAACACCGGCATCGAGCTGGCGTCGGCCAACCAGTTCCAGGCGATTTACATCATGGGGCAGGTGTTTCACAGTCTTGGGAAACCGGCCGAGGCGATTGACGAGTACCGCAAAGTCAAAGACCGCTTTGCCGACGCCAGCGAGGCGATCGACTTCTTCATGCGCCGCGAAATCTCATTGCCCGAAGTCACGACCGTGAAGCCGGGGGCCATGGCCAAGGTGCCTCTCAAGTTTCGCAACGTGTCTGCCGCCAACATCAAGGTCTATCGCATCGACTTGCTGAAGTTCAGCCTGTTGCAGCGCAACCTGGCCCGCATCACGGCCATCAATCTGGCCGGCATTCGTCCGTATCACGACTTGTCGCTGGCGCTGGGTGACGGAAAAGACTACCGCGACCGCGAGAAAGAACTCGAATTGCCGCTCAAGGACGAGGGCGCGTACCTCGTCGTCTGCCAGGCGGAAAACCTGTACACCAGCGGCCTGGCGCTGGTCTCGCCCCTCGCCCTCGAAATTCAGGAAGATGCCCTCAGCGGCCGGGTGCGGGTCACCGTCAAAGACACCGTAGCCGATCGCTATGCGCACGATATTCACGTAAAGGTCATCGGCAGCGCGAACGAACAGTTCGTCTCGGGTCAAAGCGACCTGCGCGGGATATTCGTCGCCGACGGCATCGTGGGAACCAGCACCGTCATCGCCAAGACGGGCGACAACCGTTACGCGTTTTATCGTGGCAAACTCCCGCTGGGAAACGTTGCTCCTCAACCCCCAGCCGCCAACACCCCCGCCGCCGGCGGCGAGAAAAAACCCGGACAGCAAAGTCAGCAGATCCTGCGCGAAAACCTGCAACTGCAGAACGGCGATTTCAACAGCGAGCAGCGTACCAACTACCGCGGCCTGCTCAGAAACCGCAAACAGGGGGTTGAAGTGAAGTCGGCGTATTGATTGCGTCGCTCATGCGGCCAATGCGCCTCGTCCCCACGCTCCCGCGTGGGGACGCGCTTGCCGACGCTCGGCGTCGCGCGTGCGAGTCACGAAATCACGAAATCGCAACGTCGCAAAGTGGACGTGTCTCGTCGCACGGCCGGAACCCGACGCACCGCGTCAGTCCGGGCGTTCCCGCTGGAGTACAGCCTCCTCAGGAACTTGAAGTCAGGCGCGGGGAAAATTGGCGCGGTTCGTGTCGGCTGAATCTAAAAAATCTTTAACCACAGATGACACGGATTTCACCGATGTGCATGGCGACCTGGGCCTGAAATATCAGTGAAATCCGTGTCATCCGTGGTCTCTTCTTCTTAAAAACTCTGGCATGGGATGTGTGGGCGATCGGGTGTCATTCCTTCCGAGTCCAGCTCGTAGTCCCGCATTCATGCGGAACCCGAATCAACAGTCGCTTCGTGAAGGGGCAAAAGGGGTCGGGAGTGGTTTCTGAAAACGACTCCCGACCCCTTTGGTCCTGCCGCGATGCGGCCACGTACATCGCTTGTCTGGGCGCCTAACGACAAAGCTCACCTGCCGGGGCCGCCTGCAAGAGCTTGATGCCGCATGAAACCGTAATGCGGCCCCGGTCAGGTGCAGCGCCTGATTCGGCGGCTCGCCCCTCTCCCCTTGCCGGCGGACTCACGGCTTTCGGCATTCACCTCACGCCAGAATTGCTCGTGCGGGATGCCGCCCGTTTCCTCGATTTGGCGGCGTGACTTATCGAGAAGCGCTTGGAACTTGGGTGAATGCGCCAACACCAGTCGTTCCAATTCGTCATCGTCCCTGACCGCCAGCAACACGGCGACCGCCTTCCCATTCCGGGTCACAACGACGGGCCCTTCCTCACTCGCTTTCAGGTAGGCACTCAATCGCGCCTTGATATCTGCAACAGAGGCAATCTTCATTCCTCAAACTCCTCTCCCCCGAAATACAGAAGGTTCCGGTCTTTGACCCCAACGGCCAGGACACGAACCTCGCGGCTCTCCGTGTTGACCTGGTAGAAAACCCCGAAGCGGTTGTCCAGCCCGAGGCGCAGTTCCCAGTTCGCCCCGAAGGCAATTGGGCGCTTCAAGGGCTTCCGGTTGCGGGTTTCCACGTCGGGTTCGTGGAGCAGTTGGGTCTCGATCTCGGACTGGATCATCGAATGATACTTTGGCTCGATGGCCCGAATGTGCAGCTTCACCTCGTCTGCATACACCAGTGTGAATGGCTGTTTCGTGGCCATGACCATTATTATGGTCACATTGATCCGGCTCGACAAGGGCAGAGCAGTTTGCGGCCACTATCTCACCCGGGTTCTGAAAAGCTGGTGCCGGTGCTGGGGACACGCGGCAAACTACCGGTCGAAGTCGTCCCGTTCGGCGTCCCGCTCTGCACGCGCCGGCTGACCGCGCTGGGCTGCATCGCGCACCTTCGCGAACACGAGGGCCGGCCGTTCGTCACCGACAACGGCAACCACATTCTCGATTGTGCGATCGGCCTGCTCGACGATCCGGCACGGCTGGATGCCGACATCCGCGCGATTCCCGGCGTCGTCGGTACGGGACTGGTTCTGCAAATCGCGAATAGAGCGCTGATTCAGCACGGCGAAAGGGTCGAAGTTCGAAAGCGCCCGGCATCAGAATGATTCTTCTCCCTTCCCCCCTCGCCGGGGAAGGGCCGGGGATGGGGGGCGAACGTCCATCAGCTTGCCGAAACAAACTCCGCCCCTTGGAGTTTCTTGTTGACAAGCCGTCATTACATAGCGAAGCTGCGGTAAATGTGGTTTTCGGCGGACGCACCGATCTCGAAGGAGGCATACTATGTCGTCTCATCGTATTTCGTTGTTCGTTGTTCGGAACAATCGCCGGCTGTCTGCTGTTTCCCGTCGCGGCGCGCGCGGATGGCCTGATCTATGAACTGCCTGACGACGGCACATGGGTGCGCTACAACGTCCTGCTCGAAATCCTTGATGCCGAAGGAGCCGCTGAATTGAATTTGAAGGGGACCGTGACGATTCGATCAGTTGGTCGCGAAAACGACAATGGCGAATCATGTCGATGGATTGAGTGGAAAAGTGTTCAAGAACAGGGGGCTGGCAAACCGGACCGTATCGAGCTTTTCAAGCTTCTGATCCCCGAGAAGCACCTTAAGGCGGGTGAGGCGCCGGTCGACCACGTGGTGCGTGCCTGGCACAAGGTCGGCGGTGTAATAGTTCCGAGCACCGGAGAGCTGCTCGATTTCGAAACGGAAACCCCTAAAAAGGATCTGCCACACAGATTGCGAGGGGGCCATCCCGACTTGGCATATTTTCTCGGCGGCCCTCTCATGAACCCGCGAATGCTCGACGAGATGGAAATCGACACCCCGCTCGGTAAGCTTGCCTGTGTCGGCGTGGCCAGCCAAGACTCAATCGGGAATGTCTTCAAAACCGAACTGTACCGGAAGTGGGAGACCCGCCTGAACGACAAGATTCCGTTCGGCGTGGCCGAAATGAAATTGCGGATCGAAATCAAGCGGAACGGAAAAAGCGCCGCAGGAGGAAACCAGCGGACACTAACGCTCGCCGAAGTCGGGAAAGACGCCAAGAGTGAAATTCCCGATGCGCGTTGAATTGCCGTGTCCCGTAAGACCATGGGTTCCGTTCGGCGATCAAGCACCCGCCGCCTTACGGCAGGCGGCTCGCTGCTCTTTCTAAGTCAGTGGTATTTGCCATAAAACAAGCCACCTGCACCGCGGTCGGCCAAAAGTGTCGCACGCGCCCGATCACCCGGCGGCGACGAAAGATTGGGGGGGTGCACACTTCGGTTCATCCGAACCACAACCTCGGGCGTTGCTTTGACTGCGCCGTGAACTACAACCCGATCGATCTCGTCTGTGCCCAGAATAAGGCAGGTTTCAGATCTGCGATGTCGTGGTTGCAGGCTCTGGAAAAACTGCGACGGGAACGCGACTATGGAAAGTTTCTTTCAGCGATGCGTCGGCAGAGCCGTGTAAAGTGAATTTTCGCGAGCCGGCCCT
>SIAF01000190.1 GCA_009691905.1 Planctomycetaceae bacterium
GTTCGGTCTGGAGCGCCGACTCGTTCGGTTTGGCGCTGGATCCCAACAATCCGGGACCGTTGTCGGGGCACACCCGCGCGCACCTGGCAACGCTCGGCGTCCCGCTGCCTGAGCCGCTGCGCTTTCCCCGCGATCTCTCGGTTGCCGACCTGACCGCAGCCGAACGCGTCGTGGCGGTGAAAGAAGCCGAGCACCGTCCGCTGCTCGCGCGGCGGTTTCCCGACTGGGCCGAGCGCGTCGAATACTGGCACGTTCACGACATCGACTGCGCAACACCCGCCGAAGCGCTCCCTGTGCTTGAACAGCACGTGGTCGATCTGGTCGATCGACTGCATACGGGCGCTACCGAGCCAGGGCCTCGATAACCCTGGTGCCCATCTCGATTGTGCCCAGGCTGGGTCCGCCGGCCGCGATGTCGCGGGTGCGAAATCCGGCGCTGAGGACATTGTCAACGGCGGTTTCGATGGATTCAGCCTCGGTTTCGAGGTGCAGCGAGTGCCGCAGCAGCATCGACGCCGCCAGAATGGCCGCCAGCGGGTTGGCGACTCCCTGACCGGCAATGTCGGGAGCCGACCCGTGGATCGGTTCGTACAACCCCGGTCCCGAGCTGCCCAGGGACGCCGAGGGGAGCAGCCCCATCGAACCGGTGAGCATCGAGCCCTCATCGGTGAGAATATCGCCGAACATATTTTCGGTGACCACCACGTCGAAATCGCGGGGGCGCGAGATGAGGTGCATGGCCATCGAATCGACGAGCACGACGTCGTATTTCACTTCAGGAAACTCGGCGGCCATCAGGCGGGCGCTGACGGCGCGCCACAGCCGCGACGCTTCGAGCACGTTCGCCTTGTCGACCATCGTCAGCCGCCCCCGCCGTTTGCGGGCCGCCTCGGCCGCGACGCGCACCACGCGCTCGACTTCGCCGGTGTTGTAAGTCATCGTGCTGTACGCTTCTTCGCCGCTGGCGTGGGGGCGACGGCCCGAGGCGCCGAAATACAATCCGCCGGTCAGCTCGCGAACGAACAGAATGTCGGTGCCCGAGATGATCTCTGACCTGAGAGGCGAGGCAGACAGCAGCCAGGGCGAAGGCTTGATGGGCCGCAAGTTGGCAAACAGCCCCAGTTCTTTGCGGATCGCGAGCAGGCCTGCCTCGGGCCGGGTTTTCGCATGGGGGTCGTCCCATTTGGGGCCGCCGACGGCGCCTAGCAATACCGCTGCCGATTGGCGACAGGCACCGAGGGTTTCATCGGGCAGGGGGGTCCCGTGGCTGTCGATCGCATTCCCCCCCATCGGGCGGCATTCGTAGTGAAACGCGTGTCCGAAGCGGCTCGCGATCGCCTGCAACACGCGCTGCGCCTGATCGACGACTTCGGGACCGATCCCGTCTCCGGGGAGCAAAACAAGTCTGGCATCCACGACGCAAATCCCTTTCGCAAGAAAATACGGTGCCGGATTCAAGGATCTCAGGCACTGTAGCGATCGGCCGTTTCCGTTGCCACCAGCGCGGTTTGTGTGGTCGGCACGACCGTCGACCGGAAATGTGAGGAGGCGAAGTCTGGCTCAAGTCTGCGGGCGCGCGGCTCCGATGAATACGAAGCACGCTGCCGCAACTTGCGCAGGTGATCGCGGCACGGCATCACAGAACTTGAGTTTCACCGAGGGATACCCATGTTGCGAGCCATGTTCTTCGCCGTCGGATTGTTCGTCACCCTGTGGGGGGGCGCGTTTCTGATGATCGACAAGGTCATACTGGACGTGAAAACCGAAGCGGTGAAGGAGTCTGGCTTCCGCGGATTGTTCAGCAAGGTCGCTGCCGACAAGAAAAAGGTGGTCGATCCGCCCGATTGGGCCGCCTTCAGCCTGATGTCTGTCGGAACGGTCACGATGCTGTACTCGATCGCCCTGCCCAAAGGCAAGAAGCCGGCAGCGTGAAGATCAAAGGCGAAAGCGGCCGCCCGTCCGTAGTGCCGATTCGGCCATGGCCAGCCCCTCGGGAGTGAGCTGGGCTTCACGCAGCCGCGCCACCGCCGCTTCAATGTCGTACTCAACGCGTCGCAGCTCGACCTTGCCGTTCTCGATGACGGCGTAGGCGCAGCGCGGGTCGCCGTCGCGCGGCTGACCGACGCTGCCGGGATTGACCACCTGCACACCATCGAGTTTAAGGTGAAATGGCACGTGCGTGTGACCGACGCAGACGATATCGGCGTCGATTCTCTGAAGGCGCGCCTGCCAGGCGATCGGGTCGTCGAGCAGATATTCATCCATCGGATCACGGGGGGTGGCATGCACCAGCAGAAACTTGACTCCATCGAGTTCGAGACTGCGCGTTACGGGAAGCCGCGCCAGGTATTTGAGGTGCCGGGGTTCAAGCACCTTCCAGTTGAGAGGCCGGGTTGCCGCCGCCAGTTCGCGAAACCCGGTTCCACCCCGGGCGACAATCCGCTGGGCGACGGCATGATCGTGATTGCCGCGGACCGCGGCGTGGGCGTGGCTTTGAACCCATTCGATGCACGGGACCGGGCTGGCGCCGTAGTCGACGAGGTCGCCCAGAAACAGGCAGGCGTCGAACGTCTCGCCAATCGCCTCGAGGGCCGGCCAATTGGCGTGAATGTCGGCCAGCAGCAGAATTTTCATGCAAGTCGTTTCATCAGGGCGAGCAATCAGTTACGGCGAAACGACCGGAGATTCTGCTTGACCGGGCCGGGGGGAATGGTGTCTAATCTAATGAATTGAGCCGACGCCCAGTAGAGATTTAACGGTAGAAATTTATCGGTGGAGACGCATCGGTGGATGACCGTCCGATCGAACAGTTGACGCTGCGCGAATTGTTCACCAATGCCGAAGGTCTGGTCCGCGAATTGAACGAACACCTGGAGCAGTCGTTTTTACCCAGGCTCCGTGCCGTTGACGAAGTCGTTCGGTCGCATGCGAAACCGGACGAACGGAAAGAAATTGCCGATTCGACAGTCCGCTCGCGAATGGCGGCACTGTTCGACAGCGACGACTTCTCGCAGAGGCTGTTCTCGCGGCTGGAGCGGCATCTGGTCGCCATCGATCAGGGAGCAACGCAAGCGATTCAAGGACGATAGGCGCGACAAGCGACCGACAAAACGCGAAAAGGATTTCCGAAGCATGAGCATATCATAACCTGCGCTCGCAGGCATCAAATAGCGGATTCCATTTCGATCCGCCACTTAGTGTTCGATTTGTCAAAAGGATCCTATAGGCTCCTCTCGTCCCGAGGCGATCGCAGGGGGGTCGAATCCCGATCCGGAGGCCGACGGCGGCCAACACCCCCCGTCCGATTTGAATTATTGGCATGAGTGAACCCATCACCAGTTCCGACCGAACCGGGAGCGCGGCGACCAGTCCGGTCGAACCGCCCGAACCAGTGCGCTCGCAGGACGGGCCGGTGCGCTCGCAATACGGGCCGGCCACGGTGATCAATCCCGAGCGTCGGCCCGGGGGTGGAACGCCCGTTCCGGGGTCCGCTGAATCGGGGTCGGGCGCGAAGTCGAGTCTCGTGCGGGTGTTGTTTCCCCCCGAAGACGACGCCGCAGCGCGCAGCTTCGACGCCCCCCGCGGTATCGAGTTGGGGCATTTCACCATTGTCGAACGGATCCGCAGTGGCGGCATGGGGGCCGTGTTTCGCGCTCTCGATACGCGCCTGAACCGCGTCGTCGCGCTCAAGGTTCTGCCACCGGCGCTAACCCGCGATCCCTCGATCGTGCAACGCTTCAAAAACGAAGCCCAGTCGGCGGCCCAGCTCGATCACGAAAACATCGCGCGCGTGTTTTACGTCGGCGAAGAACACGGTCTCAACTTCATCGCGTTCGAGTTCATCACCGGGACGAATATCCGCGAGTTGATCCAGCAGCAGGGGCGGCTTCCGGTCGGGATCGCCGTGAATTATGCGCTGCAGATTGCGTCGGCCCTGGTGCATACGTCGGCACAAGGGGTCGTCCACCGCGACATCAAGCCGTCCAACATCATCATCACCCCGGCCGGCCGAGCCAAGCTGGTCGACCTGGGTCTGGCACGCAAAGAGAACCGCGACGACCAGGCGGTCGACCTGACGATGGCCGGCACCACTCTGGGTACGTTCGATTACATCTCGCCCGAGCAGGCGCGCGACCCGCGTACGGCCGACGTCCGTAGCGACATCTATTCACTGGGCTGCACGCTGTACCACATGCTCACCGGCGACCCTCCCTATCCCGAAGGGACCGTGCTGCAGAAACTGCTGCAGCATCAGGGAGACGATGCGCCCGACCCGGCCCTTAAAAACTCGGCGGTTCCCGAGAATCTGTCGGTCGTCATTCGCAAGATGATGGCCAAAGACCCCCGGCGCCGCTACCAGAATGCCGAACAACTCGTGCGCGATCTGATGCTGGTCGCCGGTGCGATGGGCCTGCGCAGCGTCAGTCCCGAGGGGCTGGTGTGGCTGTCGTCGAGCGAGCGGCGATCGAGCTTCTGGGAACGGCATCTGGCCTGGATGGCAACCGGTGCCGCACTCCTATTGATCGTCGGCTACCTTGAGTTTGGCAATCCCGGGACCGCAGAACGTCTTCCGGTCGATCGGCCGACGACCGGCCCGGCTGCGGTCGGTTCCGATCCCAATTCGATCTCCTCGACGCGACCCGTGTTCGTGGACGATAGTGCGAAGCCGGCTCGAACCAGCTCGCCGAAGAAAGGCCCCCTTCGCGGAGGCGCCCGCCAGGCCGCGGGTCGATTGTCTTCGTCCGATCTACTGGCCGACCGATCAGTATCGCTCGGCACGGGCGGCAGCCAATCGCCGACCGCCGACGGCGAACACGACGAGCCGAGAAGTTTCAAGCCGTTCCGTTTGAACGACGAAAAACGGCCCACTGCGGAAAACAGCTTCACGCTCGGGCCACCGCCCGAATCCATAAAGGGCGGCTCCCGGAAACCGGCAGGTGATTCCGCAAAAAACGGGCCGCTCGTCGACCCGAGATCGCGAACCGGCACTGATGCTGCGGCTGACAATGCTTCGCAATCGGCAAAGACGGCGACAACTGACACCCCCAAAACGAACGGCGGCACAGCGCGCTCGAACACGACCGAACGTCGTCCGAATTCGACTGAGGGGGGCGTCGAAACCGAATCGCCGACAATCTCCACCAGTGAGGACGACGGCATTTTCGTGCTGGGCCGCGAAGGCGCCCCCGATCGCCGCTTCGCATCGCTCGAATTGGCCTGCTCGGGAGTCCGCAACGACGGGGCGGTGATCGAATTGCGATTCGACGGGCGGCGGATCGAAACCGGGCTCAAAATCACCCGCAAAGTTACGATTCGCAATGCACCCGGCCGCCGACCCGTGATTGAGTTTCGCCCGAATCAGGTTGTCACCGACGGGTACCAGGTGCGCGCCATTGCCATCCCGTCGGGGTCGCTCGATTTGATCGGCGTTGAATTGGCCCTGTTTGTCGACGACACCGTTTCGGCCGAACAGTGGTCGGTGTTCTCGGTCGAACGTCCCGAGTCGCTGTCGCTGCAGCGCGTGACGGCAACGCTGCTCAACCCCCGCTTTCGGCCGGCGGCCATCATCGAGTTGCGGTCCGGCGCCGACGCAATGATGCCCGACATGCCGATGGTCGGCGTTCAGCCCCGACCGGCACTCGAAGTCGAGCTGAAAGACAGCCTGTTCCGCGGTCAGGGAGACCTGTTTCTGGTGCGGCATGCCGATCCGGCGCGGTTGGCGGTCAGGCAGTGTGTCGTGGCGCTGCAAGGGACGCTGCTCTCGGCCCGCGGCGCCGCCGAACTTGCTCAAGAAAGCGCGCAGCTTGAGCTGCGACTGGAACATGTCACCGCAGGACTGGCAGACGGGCTGATCAAGCTCGACAGCGGCCCTCTGCCGCGCAAATTACTGCCCGTCCACGTGTTTGCAGCCGACTGCATCTTCAGCAGTTCAGGGAGCGCCCCCTTGGTCTCGATGACCGGCAACTCGCCCTTGCAGGATTTTGCCACGCTGCTGTCGTGGAACGGCAAGAACAACATCTACGACCGCTACCAGACGTACTGGTCGGTCGTCTCGATGGAGGGGACCGGCCGCAGCGACACCTGGGATTTTGCGACCTGGCGCAAAAACTGGACCGACGCCGGCGAAGCCAACGCCCGTGCCGTCGATGGCGGCATCTGGAAAGGCCGGTGGTGGAACCAAAAACCGATCACCGACCTCGTCGCCGCCGATTTTGCGCTCGAACGACAAATGCCCAACAACCCAGCCGTCGCCGGCGCAACGAATTCGTCGGATGCCGGTGCGAACCTGACGACCGTCCCCCGACCGACCCTCTCCGCGGCGACGGATGAGCGGGTGCGCGAGTAGGACCGTTTCCAAAGCGGTGTGGCGACGGGCGACGTTCTTTGGAGTGCGGGAATTCATTCCCACTTTGCGTTTGCCAATATCTGAAGCACACCCGAGGTGCACCGCCGCGAAGGGAACACAATGAGTCGCCGACTTGAAACCGTTGATGCCCTGCTGGGCGATCTGGCATCGAAGGATGCTCGCGTTCGCGACGGAGCGGCATTGCGCCTCCGCGAGGTTGCACAAGCGACGGTCAAAATTGCGATTGAACAAGCAAAAAAACGTACGAATAAGGGCTATACAGGAACGCTGATTTGGCTGCTCCATCCGTTTGACTGCTCACAACATTTTACTGAACTGTTTGAGCTGGCCCTTTTTGGAGACTACGAAGAATACTGCATGGCATGGATGATTCTTCGAGTCCAGTGCTTTGACGTCACGGAAATGGAGATTCGAACGGCCAGGAACAAACTGCGATCGTTGAAGGTGCGCGACGGTCTCTCGGCCGACGAATTGCCGCTGATGAAACGAGAATTACAGGCCACTTTGACCAGGATTTCACGTCGCCGAGCAACGCTGTTTGAGACCCGACGAACGCCGCGCTCGAAACAGTCGCGCGCCAAAAATCGGCGCACGCAGAGTTAGCGGTTCGAGCGTTGTCTTCATTCATTCACCGGGCAATGTATTCGTCCATTTCTCGAAAGACCTCCTCTGCGGGGATTCCCTCGCCGCGGTCCAGCGAATCGATTCCTGCACGAATGTCGGCTCGCAATTCATCCCGCTTGCACAACAACTGGAGCGCCTCGCCAAGCAATTCGTCCTCGTTCCGATAACCGCCGCGCGCCAGCAACTGCGCAATAATCTGTTCCAATTCAGGTGACACGTTTACACTCATGAGAGCCGACTCCAATTGACCAGTAACCTCGATCTGTTCCCGACCGATCAAATCGAGTATACGAACCGAGCGGTCACGCCAGCAATTCCGCAATCACCTGCCCATGCACATCGGTCAATCGACGGTCGATGCCGTTGTGCCGGAATTTGAGTTTCTCGTGGTCGATTCCCAACAGGTGCAGCACGGTCGCATGAATGTCGTAGCAGTAGGTCGGGTTCACGGCGGCTTTGTACGACCACTCGTCGCTGGCGCCGTAGGTCGTGCCCCCTTTGATCCCGCCGCCGGCCAGCCACGAGGTGAACGTGAACGGGTTGTGGTCGCGGCCCTTGCTCCCCTGGCTGCAGGGCATTCGCCCGAACTCGGTGGTCCAGATGACGATCGTGTCGTCGAGCAGGCCCCGCGCCTTGAGATCGCGAATCAGCGCGGCAGCGGGCTTGTCCATGCTCAGAGCCATGTCGCCGTGGTCGCGGGCGATGTCTTCGTGGCTGTCCCAGTTGCGGCGGGGGAAGCCGTTGTCGGCCCCGCTCCAAAGCTGCACGAACCGCACGCCGCGCTCGAGCAGGCGGCGGGCGATCAGGCAGTTGCGACCGAAATCGGCGGTGATTTTCTGATCGAGCCCGTACTGCGAATGTGTGGCGGCGGTCTCACCCGAAATGTCGAGCACTTCGGGGGCGCTCAATTGCAGTTTGGCCGCCAGTTCGTAGGCGGCGATTCGCGCGTCGAGTCGCGAGTCGCCTTCGCGGGTCGCACGGTGTTGCTGGTTGAGCATCTTGAGCACGTCCAGCGCATCGCGGTCGCTGTCTTTGGTGATGAACCGCGCCGCATCGGGGGGGAACAGGTCGGCAATCGGATTTTTGGCATTGGGGCGAATCATCGTTCCCTGATGCATGGCGGGCAGGAACCCGGCACTCCAGTTGCCAGGGCCGTTGGGAGCAAAGCCGCGCATGTCGGGCAGGACGACGAACGTGGGAAGGTTCTCGTTGAGGCTGCCCAGTCCGTACGAGATCCAGGCCCCCATGTGCGGGAAGCCCGGCAGGACGAAGCCGGTGTTCTGCATGAATGTCGCCGGACCGTGAATGTTCGACTTCGAGACCATCGAGGGAATGAAGGCGATGTCGTCGACGCAGGTCGCCAGATGCGGTACCAGGTCGCTCATCCATTGGCCGCACTCGCCGAACTGCTTCCACCCCCAGGGACTGGCCATGCAGGCCCCTGGCGAACTCTGAAACAGTTCGACCTTTTCACCGGGATCCCACGGCTGGCCGTGGCGCTCGATGAGCGCGGGTTTGTAATCGAACATGTCGCACTGGCTCGCCGCGCCCGACATGAAAAGCTGAACGACCCGTTTGGCTTTGGCCGGATGATGCAGCAAGCCGCCCAGACTTCCCCCCCTTAGCAAGGGGGGGCCAGGGGGGGTCGCGTCACGCTGTGAACCGGTTGTCCCGACGAGGTCATTCGCCAGCAACCCCGACCGCGCGAGCAAGTCGGCCAGCGCGATGCCACCCAGGCCGCCACCGAGGTTCCACAGGAACTGTCGGCGGGACGAGTGGGTAACTGTTGGAGAAGTCGGCATTGCGATGCCGCCCTGCGGCAGCGCAGAATTCTCCCCCCCTTCGCAAGGGGGGGCAGGGGGGGTCGGGTGAAGTCCCAGCAGCTTTCGACCCTTGAGCTTTGACCACAACAGCACTTCGGCCTTGGGCATGGCGGCTCGGTTATGCTGTCGTCGGGGTTTGTGTTCGTGTTGGTTGAAATGGAGGGTCATGCGAGGAAAGTCCAATAACATTTTAACCCGACCCCCCCTGCCCCCCCTTGCAAAGGGGGGGGAGAAGGGTCCCGGCTTCGCCGAGAAATTGCACAACTCCTTCGCAAACACAAACTCGTTAATCCACAAACACAAACTCGTTGCTGTTGAGAATCACGCGGCAGGCATTTGACAGCCCGTGCTCGTGAATGTAGCGCGTGAGAATCGCGGTTTCGTCGGGTCGCGGAGGGCGCGACAAAGCGATGCGGTACGCGGCTTCGACCTGCCCCGCCGGGTCGTCTGCGAGTCCCCGCAAACGCTGGGCGAAATGATCGGCCTGCCGCACCATGAACGGGTTATTCAATAGCGACAGAGCCTGCAGTGCCGTCAGCGTTGCATTCCGCTTGGGAGTCAACAGCGAGGGATCGGCCGCATCGAGACACTCGAAAAACGGGTCGGGAACGCTGCGCACGATAAAGCGATACACGCTCCGACGATTGGCGGCGGGCGCGTCGACATCGAACTGTTCATAGTCGTAGATCGGAGAGTGATCGTCCTTGAATAAAAACTGCTGGACCGACGGCCCCCCCATCGTCGTATCGAGTTTGCCGCCGACGGCCAGAACCGCATCGCGAATCGCCTCGGCTTCCAGCCGCTGGCGATTCTGCCGCCATAGAAACTGGTTCCCCGAATCGATTGCCGCATATTTGGCGTTATCGCCCGATGACTGGCGATACACAGCGCTCATCAGAATCAACTTGTGCATTCGTTTCAGCGACCAGGCCTCTCGCCCCCTTAGCAAGGGGGGGCCAGGGGGGGTCGCGTTGCGCTGTGAACCAAGAGCCGGAGACGAACTCGGCTCGGCCAGCTCGACAGCCAGCCAGTCGAGCAGTTCGGGGTGCGTGGGAAGCGCGCCCATATGGCCGAAGTCGTTGGGGGTGTCGACGATGCCGCGGCCGAAATGATACTGCCAAAGTCGATTGACGATCGACCGGCGCGTCAGCGGGTTCTGCGGATCGGCGATCCATCGGGCCAGGGCGGCGCGGCGGGCACTTTCGTCCTGCGGGTTTTCGATTCGCAAGTCGGCCGCCAGAGTGCCGACGCACGACAGCGCCCCAGGGGTCACCTCCGGTCCGGGAGTTTTGTCGCTGCCGCGATTGAGCAGGTACACCGGTCGCGGCTGCGCGGGAGGATTGAGCGTCCCAATCGGAGTGAACGAGTGCGCGGCGGCGTAAATCAACAGCGGCTGCGGGAGCGCCGCCAGTTGCTCGTCGACCTGCGCCAGGTCGGCTTTGACCGTCCGGATCTCGCTGCGGGTCGGTTCGTCGAGCCGGGCGTCAACCAGTGACTGGCGCGACGCCGTCAGCCGGGCGATCGACTTCTGAAACGTGTCCCGACGGACCAGCGCGGCGGCCAGTTCTTTCGCGTCGCCGATTCGCGTGCGGCTGCTGAAGCCATCGACCAGATTTCTGGTGCCCCACAATCCCCCTTCGATGGAATCAAGGGCCGTGACTTTCGCACCGAAGGCGACGTTGCTTTCGTCCTTTCCCGAAAGGGCCTGCAACTCGGAAAGTGCGAAGACATAGTCGTTGGACCGCGGCCAGAGCTTGGTCGCCGTCACACGAACGTAACGCGCCGTGACATTTTTCAGATCGATCACCACCGGCATGTCGCCCGGGTTGGCGAAATCGGCATCGCCAGCGTCTCGAACCATGTGCGCCGTGTCGAATTCGGCGTCGTCTGATGTTTCGACCCGAAATCGTGCAGGAAAGCCGAAGCCCGGCGTATCGGCGAAGTCGACCGGCCGCGCCGGCACCAGCACGATACGCACGATCGGCAGCGACTGCCCCAAGTCAATCTGGACCCATTTCGTCACATCGGCTTTGGGCTCGATGCCGCTGTGATACCCGTTGCTCGGGCTGACCGCGCCTTCCGTCGCCTTGGGAAGTGCCGCCAGGTCCCGGTTGAATTCGGTCAGCCGTGCGTCGAGTTCGCGAATTTCAGGACTGCTGATTTGCCCGACCAAGTCGGCCAGAGCTTGTTGCCGTGCTGCCAGCGGCGCCCGAGCGACGGTCAGCTCTCTGCGCTTTTGTTGCGTACGGGAATCGACGTCAAACGGCCGGTCGGCCCGGTCGACTCCCGCGAAAACCGCCTGCAGGCGGTAGTAATCTTCCTGCGGGATCGGGTCGAATTTGTGGTTGTGGCACCGCGCGCAGTGAACGGTCAGGCTTTGGAAGGTCGACATGGCGGTTGCGACCATGTCGTCGCGGTCGTTCGAGCGGGTGATCTTCTTGTCGAGCGTTCCCTCGGCCAGTTCGACGTGCCCCACGAAATCCCACGGGCCGGCGGCAATGAATCCGGTCGCCACGATCGCCTGCGGATCATCCGGATACAGCACGTCGCCGGCAAGCTGCTGTTCGATGAACTGCCAGTACGGCTCGTCGCTGTTGAAGGCGTTGATCACGTAGTCGCGATAGGGCCAGGCATTGGGTCGCGGCTTGTCTTTGTCGTAGCCATGCGACTCGCCGAAGTGGACGATATCAAGCCAGTGTCGACCCCACCGCTCGCCATAGCGGGGCGAATCGAGCAGACGATCGATCAACTTCTCGTACGCGTCGGTTGATTCGTCGGCCAGAAAGGCGGCGACTTCGTCGGGGGTCGGTGGTAAACCGTGCAGATCATAAGTCAGCCGGCGAATGAGCGTCCGGCGATCGGCCTGCGGAGCGGGGGCGAGGCCCAGTTCGTGGAGTTTCGTCCAGATAAACGCATCGATCGGCGACTGCACCCATGCTGAATTCACCTCGGGCACGGCGGGCCGCACCAAGGGTCGCAGCGACCACCAGTTGTCGTCAGCCCCGGCGAGCTTTCGATCGCGCAAGGTCAAGTCAGCGGGCCAGGCGGCCCCCTGTTCGATCCATAGACGGATGTCGGCGACTTGCTGAGCCGCGAGCGGCTTGCCGGCTTTGGGCATTGCCGGTTTGTCGCCTTCAATCTGTTCGATCAACAGGCTGTCACCCGGTCGGCCCGGTTCGATGAGTACGCCGCTTTCACCGCCGGCGAGCGCCTGATTTGCGGTCACCAGAGACAACCCCCCTTTGGGTTTGTCTCCCTGGTGGCAGGAAACGCAGTTCCGCTCGAAGATCGGCGCGATCTTTTCGCGAAAGAAAGCGTCATCGGCGGCCAAGGCGTACCTGCCGATGGTTGCACACGTGAAGATTCCGAGCAGAATCCGTCGGGTCAATACCTGATGGTTCACATTGTCACTTCTGTTTCTCAAAGGCCCAGAGCGACGCCGGGATCGAAAACGTCAGAATCGTTAGGCCGACCGCTATAAACAGCCACATTCCATCGACAATCTCTGCGGTAGTAATCACCACGCCTACCAGGGTCATGAATGCCGCATTAACCCGATTCGGCCGCCCGAGGACGAGGAATTGATCGGTCTGCGGCCCGATTCCCTGCAACCACATGCAGTGCCGCAAACTCTGAATTGCACACCATAAGGGAACCGGTGCCAAAGCAGTCATAATGTAAGGGCCTGCTGCGAACAGCCATTGGACCATCGGATTGCCGATTGCCCGCGGCTGCCAGCGCGTGAATATCAGCCACGGCCCACTCAATGATGATGCCAGCAAAAGCACAGCCATCTCGACGTGACAGACTTTCACGTACCATTTCACTGCTGGAGCTGGCGCATGGCTAGCCATTCGGTCGGCCTTTTATCGGGCGGCTCTCAAGTGGTCAGACCACTTTTCAAACGATGACGAACTTGTTCACGATTGTCAAGCGGAGTTGCCTCCACACGCTCATGATGGCATGCCGGTTCGCTGGAGTACAGGCTTTAGCCTGGGCTGTTAAAAATTTGGGGTTGTGGCCTGAAATTGGGGTATGTGCGTTGTGAGAGTTTTGTTCCAATGCCGGAGTACTCAGGAGCTTTTCTTTTCGTCACGGATCTGACGCATGAGCATAGCCATAGCCCGGAATCAGTTTAA
>SIAF01000191.1 GCA_009691905.1 Planctomycetaceae bacterium
ATTCAACATCTGATCGGCACCCTCAATGACGCTGCTTTCGCGTATCCGGGGACCAAGCTGCAGCTCCATTTCACCTCCTTAGCACCGCCCGCCAATCCAAACTCGGTGCCAAAGCAAATTCCGCCAGATCAGGAGGTCTGAGCCTACGTCCTCCTGGCAGGATGGTGCTCCCTCATGCCCGACAAGACATCGAAGACGGTCGGCTTCACGCTCCAACCCGGTTCAGGGCAATCCGAGTTTCTGACCGTCTATGGCGGACTGGAACTGGCACTCGGCATCGCTTTTCTCTGGCCGCTCTACCGACCCGCCGAGGTCGCCTTCCCTTTGTTCCTGTGCCTTCTGCTCCACGGTTGCCTCGTCTTGTTTCGGACAGCAGGTTTCTTTCTGTACAGCGGGATTTCGACGACGACGTATCCCCTCGCAGCGACCGAATGGATCATCTTTATCGGAGCCGCCATCCTGTTCTGGGGGAAGCGCTGAACTCCTCTGCACCGCCACTGCTCGCCCTGCTCGCCCTCCTGCTGTAAAGTCGTGGCGGGAAATGGGGCCTTTCTGCATGATCGATGCTCTAATACAGGCTCGTGCCGTGGAACCGAACGACAACGTGCGAACGTGATCGCAGGACAGCCGCGGGAGTGAATCATGTCGAATCAAATCAACGTGATTGCCCCCTACTGGCTGGAGAGCATCGAGACCTGGGTGTTCGACGACGAGCGGGTCGGCCTGGTGCAGGAGCCGTTCGTTTCTGGCGTTCCCGAGATGATCGACGATATTGTGCGGGACATTCCCAACGCCCGAGCCGGATTCCGGCTGGTCTTCTCAACCGCTCCATTTCCCGGCTTCCAGCGGAAGTTGACGTGGGTTCGGGAGGAAATGGGTGGGAACTGGTATCATTCGGACGAACTGGCAGCGGATGGCTGGCTGTGCCCGGCGCTGTTTCGCTACTTCGATTCGGCTCCCCGCGAGTTGTACGTGAAAGCCGAGGCGAAAAAACCTGAGTAACGTCCTCCTCCAGCAGCCGCTCCTTGGCCCTCTCGACCAGAAGCAGATCGCTCGCACTGTGGCGAAGCTCGAGCTGCCGTTCCATCTCCGCTTCTTCAGGATCGTCGTAGAGACTGGGATCGAATGGCTCGGTCTGTCGGGCCGTCTCCAGATATTCGGCCAACTGCCACCGCTCGAAGATCTGCTTGATCTCTTCGACGAATGCCGGAAGTTCTGCCCGGAACTCAGCATCGGTTTCAGACGCTTCGAGAAAGTTGAAGAACTTCTCGCCGATGAGATAAGCAAGGGCCTTGTCGGTCCCGAACTCCGCTTCGATTGAGATTGCCGCCTCGCACTGCTCGATCCAGATCTTACCCGGTTTCATTCGTTCCCCAGATGCTCCTCGCAGTAAATCAGGACGGCTTCAGCCTTCCTCTCGTCGATCAGGTCGAGACACAGGTGCGAGGCGATATAACAGAGAGCGAACGCCATGAAAGGTCGATGCTCCAGATCGTGGTCAATGCCTTCCGGATCAGAGTTGGCGATGAAGTTCGCCAGTGCTGTCTTGACGACCCGATTTGCTTCCTTTCCAGTAGGTTTGCGGCCTCGAAACTTCAGGCACACGTGCGGAGCCAGATGATACAGGTCGGCTTCGGTGATCCGCTGGCCGACCAGCTTTCCAAACGGCTTGGCTTCACGGGCGTCGGCCATCGCCACCACGATCTCGTGCATCCATTCGGCAGGCGTTTTGGGAAGGGGGTGTTTCTTCATTTGCTTTTGTGGTCTGAACTGAGCCATCGCATCGGGCCGCAACGGAACTCTTCATCGAACAGCAGCCCAAAGTGTGACTCGGATATTCAGCGTCTCGACGCCGATCATTTTACGGCCAACTCGAATCATGAGAAATCGTTGACCGCTGTCGAGGTGACGTTCCAGAGAATTGCCCGAGCAGTCAACCCTCTCTGTGAGACCGTCTTGATGTCGTCGAATTCCTGTTTTGTTGTTGCCGAAGTTTCGGCGATTTGCGACTACTCCTCACCTTCTCATGACCGAGTGCTTACGAACCTGTTGCAGTGGGTCTCGTTCAGGCGCGCCGCTCCGATCAATGACTCTTTCTCCCGGCGGGACAGGGCCTTGATCGCCAACTCCCTTTTCAGCGCCAGACTGCGACTGGCCTGTGCCTCCCGGTAGACCAGGACCACGGGCAGCCTGCTGCGCGTATAACGAGACGCTGTTCCGGCGTTGTGCTGCTCCAGTCGACGCGGCAGGTCATTGCTGATTCCGGTGTAAAGCGATCCGTCAGCGCACCGCAGCAGATAGACGAACCACGTTCCGTCCGACTTCCTTCCGTTCTTCAAGTCGGTCAACAACTTTTCGACCGCTAATTCTTTTGCTTTGGCTTCGATTTCGACAGTGATTTTCTTCCGCCGCCAGCAATTCGGGAAGTCGGCCACGTCGATGAAGTCGTGATGGCGCTCGGACTTCGGGCCGTCCCAGCCTTCCAGCGGGCTGGAAATATGGAACATCGGCTCCCGGTCCCAGGTCGCCAACGCCTTCCTCGTCGCCTGTTCGACGCTCAGGTCATCGGGGTTACACCGGTGGTGATGCACGTCGTACACCAGCGGGATGCCGGTGGCCCGGCAAATGGGAAGCAGATCGTCTGGCGTGTAGGTCTTGTCGTCATTCTCGACCGTCAGCCGGCTTCGGACTCTGGAAGAAAGCCGGTCGAGGTTGCGGGCGAAATCGGCCAGTGCCTTCTGCTTGTCGCCGTAGGCCCCGCCGCCGTGAATGTTGATGACATCGGCCCCGATCCACTCGGCCACTTCCCCCTGGTATTCCAGCTCCTGTACGGAGTTCTCCACCACGCCGAGTCGGGGTGAGTTCAGCACGACGAACTGATCGGGGTGAAAGCACGTCCGCAGCTTGTGCTTCCTGGCGAACTTACCGCACTCCTTGAACCGGCGAGTGATCTCGTCGGCTTCAGGCAGATCAGTGACTTCGTATCCACAGGCCGGATGCGTCTTGATCGGGAGAATCTGGCTGTTCACCCGGAAGCAGCCGATGCCGTGGTCGGCACAGAACTGGAGGGCAGCCAGCAGCGCTTCGGCATTTTCCCTGCACAGACGGCTCAACTTGGCCAGAGCGTCGGGCCGCTTCAGCTTGCTGATGGAGGTCGCCGTTGTCGTGACGAACTTGATCGGCTGGTCACGGAACAGGCAGCAGAGGCCGAGACGAATCATGGCCTCCCCCAATTCATCACCGTGATCGACAGTTGCAATACGGTCGCCAGCGACACCCACACGAAGTACGGGATCTGGGCCAGGCTCACCCAGCGAGAGTGCTTCCAGACCGCCACCGCCATCCAGAGGATTGTGGCCCACACGATCAGGATGTCCACGGCAGCGAGCGGCAGGTTTCTCATGCCGAACTGGATCGGCGTGAACATCAGGTTCGCCACGAGGTTGATGGCAAATGGCAGGGCGACCAGTCGGGGAATCTTGCCCCGGAACGCCTTCACGAACACGAAGCCGAAGCTGACGGCGATGATCGGGTAGAGAATCTGCCAGATCAGGCCAATGGTCGCCGGCGCCGGAGTCCACGACGGTTTGGCCAGGCCGATGTGCCACGTCATCCAGTCCATCCCTGCTCCCGAGGCTTGGTCACATTATTTCCTTGATCTCGGCTGTTCGACCGAGCCAACGGCCTGTCCACGTCGGCAATCCCCTATATATTGCGGATCAGGTCGGCCTCAGCCCGGGGGCCCACTGGTTGGCTTCACCGCCAATGCAGCCGTAGAACTTGTCGAAGCCGGAGCGCGTCGGCCAGCGGTCGGTCGGACCCGACGGGCTCACCTCCCAGGCGGCTGTCTCGTGCGACTTGCCGAACGCGGCCGTGCTGTAACCGTTCAGCCGCAGCATTTCGGCCAGGGGGGTGACACTATTGGGGCGCTGCCCGGTTTGCCCGGGGAAGGCCGTCGCCGTCTCTGTGATCGAACCCATGTTGCCGACGTGATGATTGCGGCCGCTCAGAAGCGCCGCGCGCGTCGGCGAACAGAGCGCCGTGGTGTGGAATTTGTTGTACTTCAAACCATTCTTTGCAAGCCGTTCCAGCGTCGGCATGTGAATCGGCCCGCCGAAGGCACTGGACTGCCCGAAACCCATGTCGTCAATCAGCACGATCAACACGTTGGGCGCGCCGGCAGGGGTTTTCACCTCGAAGCGCGGCGGGGCTTTGGCGTTGCGGGCGTCGAGCTCGGTGATCGGCGCGAGCTTCGGTTCGGAAATCGGCAACACCGTGCGGTCCAGCTCTTGAAGGGCAACCTTCCTGTCCTGGGCCGCGATCCTGGTGGAACCCGGTCCACCGCCGGCGATCCAGCCGAACAAACAGCCGATGGCAACAGTGACGCACAATGCAAATCGGCCTGACATGGGTGAATGCTCCTGCTGAGAGAGGACCGGGATGTGCTGCTCAAGTAAGGGGAAGTTTTTTTGCGGCAGAACGACCGCAGATTTTATCGTGCGGAAACGCCATTGCCAGCCTTCAATCTCTCACGACGGCGGCTCGGGTCGTGTTCCCCGCATCCCCACCAAGCCGGCGACCAAAACGGCGAGATAGAATTGGCCGCAAATGGCTTCCAGGCATGCGAAGCTCCTCGCTGGGCGCGAAACAGGGGTTACGTCTCCATAGCCGAGTGTCGATAGAGTGGCGAAGCTGAAATACTCAAGAATCGCCTGACGGTGCACAGCTTCGTGCAACTGATCGGGCGACGAACTGGTGACGGCGAATGAGCCGGGCGATGAAAGTTCCAGTGCGAAATAGATGTGTGTCCAGACAAATCCAATGATCACGTATCCCAAGAGTGCTGCCGAAATCGTTTCCCGCGTCACGGCGCGTTCCGTGACCACGGAGCGCAACAGGGCCACGAGGATGAAGCCGAGGAAGATTGTCCCAGACAACCGGCCCAGAAGGAGCATGGTCGCGGAGACTTCCCGAGGGAACGCGTGTGATATGAGGGACAAACAAATGGCCGGGCATCCCAGGATGAGTGCCGCTGCGCGATATCGCTTGTCGTCGCACCAGCTCAATAGGCCGGTCGCGAGGAAGACGACACCGAACACATCAAGCAGAACCTCTTCGGCAGCACTTCCAGAGATTGCCAGGCGGGCGCCGATGACCAGCAGTGCAACTGCCAGAAGAATCGTGAATTTCCATCGCGAATAGAATCTCATGAGTATGGCGTTTCCGTCCTATCAGGCCAACTTCGTCGGGTGGCTGCCGCCCGACTTTGGAAAAACCAGTCCCCCCCTGCCGGCACCCGAATCGAGCAGCCCTCCGAAAATTCGCGCCCGCGCACGTGATGGCAGGTCATGGCACAGCAGCCGGGGCTGCCGGCAGAACGTAGAATGCGAACCCGAGCATGACGTAGACGGCCAGCAACATCAGGCCCTCGATCCAGTTCGACTGACCGTCGGTCGTCAGGTTTCGGGCGACGACAATCGCCAGGGCGACGGCAACAATCTCAAACTGGGTGAACTGCAGGTCCATCGGATGACCCAGCAGTGGCGAGCAGAGCACCAGCAGTGGAGCGACAAGCAAGGCCACTTGCGTGCTCGCCCCCAGCGTGACCCCCATTGTCAGGTCCATCTTGTTCGAGCGGGCGAACGAAACTGCGTTGAAGAACTGTGGAATGTTGCTGACCATCGCCAGAAGAATGATGCCGGCAAACACGGGCGTCAGGCCGAGCTTCGCCGCAGTTGGCTCCAATGCGTCAGTCATGATCTCGCTCATCACGGCCAGGCCGAGCGTGACGCCGGCCAGCATCCCCAGGGCGCCTCGCCAACCCGGTCCTGACGGATTCGGCAATTCCGCCCGCGCCTGGTCCTTGTCCTTGGCCTCACCCAGCGACGTCGGCTCCATCGACTTCGGCGCGAACAAGACGAACGCGAGGCTCGCCACGTAGAGCAGGAGCAGGACGACCGAGATTTCCTGGCTGATCTCCCGCGAGATGGCGTCGGTGCCGGCATGGAAGACCGCCGGAATGATCAACCCGAAGCCGGCAAGGATCAGTAGATTGCCGTTCATTCCCGCCGCCTTGGCGTCGAAGTTCTGGACCGGGTGCTTCAGCCCCCCAGCAAACATCGCCAGCCCCAGACCGAAGAGCAGGTTCCCCAGGATCGAGCCGGTGAGCGAGGCTTTGACCACGTCCACGAGCCCGTTTTTCAGAGCAAACAGCGCGATGATGATTTCCGGGGCGTTATTCAATGAGGCATTCAGCAGGCTGCCCGCCGTCGGCCCCAGATAGCGTGCCAGGATCTCGGTCGCGTCCCCCATCAGTTCCGCCAGAGGCATGACCGCCAGCGCTGAGGCCAGGAACACCCACATGGGATCTGCTCCGAACCAACGCAAAGCGATCGCGATCGGCAGGAAAATGAGAAGGTAGTTGAGCTTCAGAGAATCACCTGATATTGGGCGGATAGCGGCGTTCGAAGTCGTCCATGAAGCGGTCGACGTACTTCATGCCGACGCGATGCATGCCGGGGAACTTCCGCGCAAACCAGCGTTCCACGCCATTAAACGCGCGGGGCATCAGGACGAGGCCTCCCGCCAGAACGAGGGGCGTCCCCATCGGGCCGGGCAGAACGATTCCCAAGACGCCGACACCCACGAGAACGACGCCGACCTCGGGAGGCAACTGCCGGATTCGCTCGCGCGTTGATTCAGCGGCCTTGTCGTCGGAAAACTCAGGCCGCGTCGAAAGCGGCCCATTGACAGGGTCTTGTCCTTCGAGACAGGCGGGTTCCGGCATTTCAGACATGAACTTGATCCTGAGGGTGTCCGTTGGTGATTAGCGCGGGCAAATCAGCCGTGTCGGTCCGTCGCTGTGGACGTTGTGTACGTCGTGGAATCCGCCTTCCCAACAACCGGCGTTCGGTCTGGCGAAGTTCCTTCATGCTGCGCTGATAAACAGTGTACGTTCCCATATTCGAAATGATGACTGCCGCGAGGCTGGTAAACCCAAAGAAAAAAGCCCCGGCGACGCAAGTCAGGTTGGGGATCAGCGTCATGCCGTGGTGCATCTGCTCGTGACGCCGCGACGCGCGAGCCACCTCGCGAAATTCGGCAATCCGACCGTAATCGGCTTGCAACAACCAAACGTCGGCCGGATCCCGGTCGTTGCCGGGATCGGTCACCGGGGCGATCGACACGTCGGCCGCCGCCGCCGCCAGTGGATTCTGGCGGCAATCGCCTACATACGCCAGTCGATGACCGGCAAGGCGGCATTGAGCGATGTAGGCGGCTTTGGCATCATCCGTCGGGCAAATGCGGTGGAAGTCGAGCGTCAGGCGATCAACCTCTCCGGCCGACTCGGCGCCTGAGACCAGCAGCCCCACCTGCAAGCCACACTCGGTGCGGAGCCGCGCCAAACCTGGTTGCGCTTCGAGCCGGGTTCCCGGACGGAAATTCAGCCGGCCTGCCGATCGCCCGTCGCACCAGACGTCGAGCGGCCCCGACGCATCGACGGCTTTGGTCGTTTCGACGTCGTCAACTCCCTCCGCACACGGCGCCGGCCCGGCCAGACCTTCGATTCGGATCACCCGACCGGGAACCCGCAGTTCGATGTTGCCGTTGCGGGAGGAAAGCGGAAGGTCGAGCAAGGCGAGTTGCCGGTCGGAACAGGCGGCGCCCAGCGCCCGCCCGCGCGGATCACAAATGCCACGGAGCGCGCATTCGGCATACTGCAACAGCTCGACCTCGGTCAGCTCGCCTGCGACAGAGACGTCGGCCACCTTGATCTCGCGGCGGTGCAAAGCCGGGTGGTTGTCGATCAGCACCATGTCGATGGCCGCCATCGCGGCGAAGGCTCGCGCCTGTCGCACGATGACACCTGCCTGAAGGCAGGTTCCCAACTGATGGACGAGCGACAACGCGCCGCCGATTTCCGGTCCGGTCGCGTAGTCGGGACGCAGAATCGCGACAGCCGTCGTCGCGTCTCCGACCATCAACCCGACGCCGGCGGTCAACAGCGCCGGGGAGACGGCTCGTCGCGCGATGGTCGGTGGCGCATACTTGAGCGACAGCGACGTGTGGTGCGTGGCCGCGTCGAGCGCCTGCCCGATCCGCTCGGCGACCGTATTCTCGCCGCACCGGGCGACCTCCACCCGCAACGCTCCCTCGATCACGAGCGTTCCGCGCAGAATCGTTTGCTCGACCGAGCGGCAAACGAGCCCGACGGTCCCGCGAACAACCGATTCATCGACCATTGCCGTGCCGGAGAGAATTCTGCCGTCGACCGGCAGCATGTCGCCGCCATGCACGGAAATCACGTCGCCTGGTTGCAGTCGATGGGTGGGTGTTTCGAGTTCGACGCCGTCGCGACAAACCCAGGCGGTGCGATGTTGCTTGCGAACAGTGGAGCCGAGAATCTGCCGCGCCGTTGCCACCTGTCGTGCGTGCCGATTCTGCCAGAACAGCATCAGCCAGTTCATCAGGCTGGAAGCGATGAAGCCCCCGGTGACGAGCGTTCCGGCCACAATCGACGTTTGCAACAGGGGGAGCCCCAACCGCCGCTCGCGCAGATCGCGCCAGGCCCCGTGAAAGTTCGAGAGGTTGCCGGCCACCAGCAAGATCGCGCTGACCGGCAACAGGACGGGGAACAGGAATTCTCCCACCGTCGCCAGCACGAGTGTCGTATTGGCCAGCGTGAAGCTCGCCCGCTCGGGGAGGGCTCGGGCTGTGGCAATCAGATCGGAGGAGCGCACGGCCTCGTCGAGCGCACTGAGCAGGCTCTCGCGATCGATCGTTCCGGGATCGAAACGCACCAGGACGCTTCCGGTCGTGGGGCTGGCCGTTACGGTTTGCACGCCGGGCAGCGTGTGCAGCTCCAGTTCGAGCTGCCGCACCAGGTCGGTCTTTCCGCGGAGACCGACATCGCGGACGCGCAGGCGTCCCGGTCGTTCGTGGATCAGTTCCCAAGTCGAGAAGCCAGCGCCGCGACGGAACAAGCGGATCCGCCGTCTTCCGGCGAGATGCTCGTCGAGGCCGGCAACCGAAGCGCCTCTGACGACGGGTGCCGGCGTGGCGAGCGCCGCTGCCATCCGTTCCAGAAGGTCTTTCGGGCCGCTGTGCGTCTTGTTGAATTGGACTGGGTCGAACCGCACGGTTGCCGATCCGCGCTCACGGTCGATCTCAACGGACTGCACTTCAGCCAGACGCCACAAGCGGTCGACAAATCCCTGCCAGCCGGTAGCCGGACCAGCAAAAACCGCTGGGCTGTCGATGCGCACCACTCCCGGTTGCCAACTGACCTTGGTGCCGGCGGGAGAAGCAGGTGGTCGCGCGGCAGAGAGTAGGCTTCGGATCACGGCAGGCGATCGAATGAGCGACACCGGGAAACAATGCTCAATTACCAACGGAGTGGAAGGCGGTGAATCTGCGTTTAGTTGCGAGGCGCAGCCGAGGCGGCCCACCGAATGACACGACGATCTTCGATTCGCAACTCAGGCCGAGGCTTGAGTCAGTTGACCACTCTCGATGAGCCGGTCGAGGAACCCCAGAATCCTTTGATTCTTTCGATCGCCATCGATCATGAACACGTCGAAACACTTTCGATCCGATGATTGCCCCTCAGACAGGGTTGACGATGCCGCTGGATCAGACGCCAGCGGCGACGAGGGATTCGTCGGAAGTGGTTCCCAAATTGCCTTCCTCAAATTTGAGACGATTGCGCGCCGGCCGTTTGTCGATCCGCACAAATTCCGCCTCAATCAGCCTCGGCGAGGGTTCGGCAATATCGAAGCTTCGCTGTTCCAGTTGCAGCTCTTCCTCAGCCAGTTCGTGGGAAATGCGGCGCAGGGGAAGCATGCCGTTGGCGAGCGCTGCGAGGGCCGCGACGTTGTTGGTGACGACCGAAGCCATGACCCCGAAGCCCATCGTGAAGGCCCCGGCGATGCACAACAGATTGGGAATCAGGATCAACGTCCAACTGCGATTGACGTTTTTATCGAGGTCGCGGGCGATGTCCCGCAACTCACAGAGCTTGGCCAGGCTCTCTTCCATGAACACGATGTGCGCCGTGTCGGTGGCGATCGACGACGCGCCGCGGAGCGAGATCGACACGTTGGCTTTCTTAAGGGCGATCGAGTCGTTGATGCCATCACCGACAAAGCACACTTTCTTGCCTTCTTTCTGCAGCTTCTCGACATAGCTGGCTTTGTCGGCCGGAAGGACCCCCGCGAAGTAGCGATCCATTCCCAGTCTGGCTGCCAGTTTTTTCGTGGGTCCTTCGTGGTCGCCGGAAATGATGGCGATGTGCTTGACGCCGCGCTTCCGCAGCCCCGCGATGATGTCACGCGCTTCCGGTCGCTCTGAGGCGTGCAGTTCGATCGCCCCCCCCAGGTGATCGTCGATCCCGACCATTACCAGCGTATGCCCTTCCTCGTGCGCATCGTCGAGGGCGACTTGAATGTCCTTGGGAATCTCGATGCCCTCCATCTTCACGAACCGGGCGCTGCCGACCCGCACTGTGTGCCCCTCGATGTGCACGGTGATTCCGTAGCCCACCTGGTACTTTGAATCGTCGGACTCGGGCAGCGTCAGCCCCGACTGCTGGAATTTCTCGAGGATGGCTTTGGCGATCGGATGCGCGAATTTGTTTTCGGCGGAAGCCGCGTAACGCAGGACTGTGTCGGCATCATGACCGTTGCAAGGCAGCACGCGTCCGACTTCGGGAACTTCGCGAGTCAGCGTTCCCGTTTTATCGAAGAGCACTGTGTCGATATCGTTCATCAACTCCAGTGCCCGGCCGTCTTTGACCAGGATCCCCTTGTGAGCGCACAACGTCAGCGACGTGAGCATGGCCAGCGGGGCCGCCATGCGGATTCCGGTGCCGAAGTCGCTGTTGAGCACCGCAACCGAGCCGGCCGCGCCGATTGTCGCAAGTGCCGTTCCCGCAATGGCCAGTGTCGGAATCACCGCTTTGTCGGCCATGCGCTCCCCCTTGTGCTGTGAGGCGAGTTTGTAGCCGGCCGAGTCGTTGAGGATTTTTGCGATCTTGGACGAGGTCGTCTCGCCCCCCGACGACTCGACTTCGATAAACACCTTGCCAGCGACCATCAGCGTCGAGGCGAAGACGCGGTCCCCCACCGCTTTTTCGGCCGGAGTCGATTCGCCGGTCAGGGCGTGCTGGTCGATCATCGCCATCCCTTCGCTGACTAAGCCGTCGACCGGCACGACTTCGCCGGTCTTCACGACGATCGTATCCCCCTTCTGCAGCCGTTCGAGGGGAATTTCGATCTCGACGCCGTCTCGGTACAGCCAGACGTAACGCGGTGCTTTGCCGAACACGTTCATCAGCATTTTCTTCGAGTCGTCCTGCGTCTTCTGGAACAGGATCCGCCCGAACCCCAGGCACCAGCAGAGGACCGAGCCGGCGAAGACGGCCCCCGTCGAAAGACAGCCCAGGACGACGATCGAATCCAGCACGTCGACTCCCAGTCGCCGTTCCTTGACGACGACGTCGTAGGCCCCTTTGAAGCTGGGAATCGCCGTGTAGGCGAAAAGCCCCATCGAGACCGGAATCAGCGCCGGGACGGCGAACTGCGCGGCGGCTGCCAACGGCAGCGACACGGTACACAGCGGAAAGCTCAGGTCGAGCGGATCCTTCTTCGTGGGAATTTCGGTGTGTGCGAGGGCCGTGTCGAGAATTTCCAGGATCTGCTCGCGACGGATCTTTTTCGGAGCATAGGTGATCAGGACGCTCCCTTTCCGAGGACTGGTGCTGTACTTGTCGACCCCCAGCACGCTCATCAGCTCCCGCTCAATCGCCTGGCAGACTTCTTTGCGGCGGTAGAGCGCCGGATGGTTCAGGCGAATCTGTCCCGGCTTGTCGAGCGTGACCTGCCAGCTCGTCACCTGCGGTCCGTGGCGATACAGGCGGACGACCCCCTTGTGATCGGGGTGCAGGCTGATCGCGGCCACTGCGGCGCGCGCCTGCGGAGTGTTTTGACCATTGGCGCCCGAGGACCGCCCATTCGAAGTCGATCCATTCTTCTGGCCGACTGAGACCAGTTCCGCGTTGTTGCTGTAGAAGTAGTTCGGAGGGGTGATCCCCAACAGAAGGGCGTAGATTTGTTCAACCGCTTGTTGGCGCGTGAATGCATTTGGGCAGTAATGGACTTCGGCCATGGGCTTCGCCCGGCGCGCCGCCTTTCCACCGAGCACGTGTCCTCCGCGAAGCGTGATGCCGAGCACCCCGTCGCTGGTCATCACGCGATGCACGAACTCCCGGCACCAGGGATTTCGAGGATCGGAAAAGAGGAATTTGCTGTAGAAGTGAATCTGTCCCGCGGCGGGGAACGTGACGGTAATATCCATATTGCTCATGTTGTGAACGAATCGACGAAGGTTGTGGGATAAGACAGTTAAAAGGAACTCGCCAACCGCATTCGGCCTTGCGGCCAAAGCCCGTCATGGACGGTCTCTTCTCTCGGCGAAAACTCGAAAATGGAACGCCCGTGTGCAAGGCGAGAGAGACTGCCGGCCATGCTGACGTATCCGGCGAACACCTGGACGGAAGGCGATCTCGACAATCCGTCGAGCGACGCATGACTGCGATATACCGCGCTCTCAGCTCACTGCGGAATGATGCAACTCCACACCTAGCACTACAGCGCACTTTGCGCACAAATCGTTTTGGGATATGACTCTGCCGTGAGCGTCGTTGGACGACGGTTTCTCAGGGGAGAGTCAAGGATGACAGAGCAGCAGATCCGCAGTTTGGGTGGTGAATTGGCGAGGTTTCTTGAGACTGTAGCAAAGATACCGGGTTTGATCGTGACTCAATGAACGTCTTTTCCTATATTTCTCGGCATAACACACACCAGCCAAGGAGGGCGTGGTCATGCCGGGAGTGGGAGCGTACTGGCCCGATGCCAGCGAGGGCAGCACGCGTG
>SIAF01000192.1 GCA_009691905.1 Planctomycetaceae bacterium
CGAAACCGCGTCCCGAATCGTCCATGATCGCGCCGTCCCTGACATTCGACCGTCCCGCCGCCGGTTCCTACCGGCTCACGCACGGCCGCTTCGGCGTAATTTACACGCGCAGTGCCAGTTATGTCCAGGTTTTGGTGCGCCGGCCCTGGCTGCAACACGGGGTTAGCGCTCATTTTGTACATCGGGTAAATCGCTCATTCACGATTGCGAGTACCTCCCGAAATAGCGACTCGTCCAAAGGCTTGCGGGAGCCGTGTGTGCCGAGAACTTGGTAACCGGCGGCCTTGAGATAGCTTGCCAAGGCAGCTTCCAGCGGTGCGACGATATCTCGATGCTTTCGATGAGAAGCCATATCGGCCTGTTCATCGAAAAGCGGGCCAATGGCGAAGAGTTCAAATTTACAGGAAGTCGGTTCCAACTTCTTTTCTCTGATATTTCGAAGAAGCGAATTGGCCTTGGCTTTCGCCCGTAAATCCAGATGCTGGCCTATGCGAGAGAACGGGGAGGACGCGTACTTCGATGAACTATCTCCGGTTCGCCCAACGTAGAGAAACTCTTCGTTCTGGTGCGAGATTGTCCAGACATAGAGCCAGAAGCCGCGCTGGAGAATGCGGCCGTCAAATTGCGCGATGAAGGACCCGAGGCGATTCATATGACTGCTAACTTGTGGTTTTGCCGATCTGGATAAAATCCGTCCCGGTCGCAAGTCGCGAATTGTCGGGAGGAATTGTATCACCGAGCACTGTACCAAAACCATTCACCATCCGAAATCAAGTATCGGCTACCCTCAAAATCTCTGCAAGATCACCTTGCCCGCCTCGCGCAGCGCTGTCAGCAATCCATCCAGATCGGCTTCGGTTGTCAGCGGATTGATCAGCGTGCAGCGCAGCGTGGCGACGCCGTTCCAGGCGGCGGGGACGAGATAATACTGGCCCGATTGAACGACGGCTTTTCGCAGCAGCCACTGAAACTCGCCGATGCGCTCGGGTGGCGCGTCCTGCAGCGCGGCAGGCACGTGCCGAAACATGACGATGTTGCATTGGGGTTCGTGCAGCGCCACGAAGTCGGGGGCATCGACAAGTCGGGCGTACAGTTTGCGCCCGAGGTCGAACGTCACATCGACGAGATCGGCAAACAGTTGCGGGCCGAACAGCGACCAGACCCCCCACAGCGCCAGCGCTGCCGCGCGCTTGGTGCATTCCACCGTCCGCAGGCCGCTGTCGAATTCGGCCAGGCCCGGCATCGACGGGTCGAACAGATACGGCGCGTTCTGGCGGAAGGCTTCGTAGCTGTGCCGCTTGTCTTTGTAGAACAGAAAGGCGCACAGCGCGGGGACGAACAGCATTTTGTGCGCATCCCAGGTCAGGCTGTCGGCTCGTTCGAGCCCGGCCACCAGGTGACGATGTCGCCGGCTTAGCAATGCCGCGCCGCCGTGGGCCGCGTCGACGTGCAGCCACACGCCGTGCCGCGCACAAACGTCGGCAATCTCGTCGAGCGGGTCGAAGGCGCCGATCGGGGTCGCGCAAGCGCAGGCGACAACGGCGACGATCGGGTGGCCGGCCTGCTTGAGTTCGCGCAGCGTTTCGTCGAGCCGCACCGGGTCCATTCGTCGCCGCTCGTCGAGCGGCGCTTTGACGACGTGGTCGGTCCCCAGCCCGAGGATTCCGGCCGAACGGGCGATGCAGTAATGCGCGTCGGCCTGCACGACGAGCTTGGCGGGTTTGTCGGAAGCGACCGTCGCCGTTGCGCCGGCGACGCCGCGTTCCCAGCTTTCACCCAGCGTAACGTTGCGGGCGACGAGCAACGCCGTCAGGTTGGCGAGCGACGCTCCGTGCGTCACGATGCCGCCATAGTTCGTCCCCTGCCAGCCGATGCACTCGGCGAGCCGGCCGATCATGGCCTGTTCGACCGCCGTCCCCCACGGTCCCATCTCGTAGATCGCCATTGGCTGGTTCGTGACCGACCCGATGGCATCAAACAGCCCCGCGATCGGCACCGGGGCCGGCACCTGATGTCCCACGTACCGCGGATCGTGCAGATTGATGCCGTGGGATAATGAGAGTTGAACGAGTTCGGCGAAACGGCGGGTGAGTCCGGGCAGCGACGCATCGACCGCGTCGCCGACGATCGTCCCCTGCGAAAATGACGGGCACAGTGCAGCAGCTTCGGCTGACAATTCGCGGGGGTCACACCAGTTGAGAACGACTGATTCGGAAGCCTGGACCGATCGCAGATGCTCGGCAAGTAGATCAGCCAGGCGGTGCCCGGCCGATCGCAGAAGTTCAGGATCGTAAGCGGCCGCGACGCGGCGGCGAGCGGCATCCAGCGATGGGTCGTGATTGTCCATCGTAGCAATGTAGAGCAAACCCAGGGGCGGGGGCCAGTGGAGGCAGGTTGGTCCCGCCTGCCGGGCGGGACTTCGTGTGTCTCGGCGGCGACCATGTTCAGATGGTCCCCTCCGGCAGAGGGGACCTACTCAGCCCCTTCCCGAAACCGAAACGGTTCCCCCGCCATCTCGTATTCGGGTCGCAGCGCAATGCTGATGAGTAGCCCCAGGGCCAGACAGGTGAACAACAGACTCGAACCACCATAGCTGACCAGGGGCAAAGTAATTCCTGTGATGGGCAACAGCCCCACCGTCATCGCGGTATTGATCACCGATTGCGTCGCCACCAGACTCACGATGCCAACCGCCAACAATCGGCCGAAGGGATCTTGCGTCGCGGCGGCGACCATCAATCCGCGGCCGAACAGCACCAGATACAGCACCAGCGTCGCCAGGCTGCCGGCCAGGCCCCAGCGCTCGCCGACCATGCACAGCACAAAATCGGTCCGGCAGGCGGGAAGGTGATAGGCCATCGGGTCGTCGACGGCGGTCCCCCCCCATTGGCTGCCGGTGACGGCGCCCAGCGCCAAAACCTGCTTCGACTGGTGCAGGTGGTAGCCGTCGCCTCGGGGGGTCGGCCCGCCGTCCCGCTGCAAGAAGACCGCCGTAACGCGCGATTGCTGCTCGGCACTCATCGCGAACCAGAACACCGGCATGACGGTGACACCCAATCCGGCGACAAGCGCCAGATGTTTCAGCCGCGCACCGGCGGCAAACAGCATCGCAAACAGCACCGGCAGAAAGACGAGCGCGGTGCCGAGGTCGGGCTCTTTGAGAATCAGCCCCAGCGGCACCAGCGTCAGCGCGAAAGGGGCGACGAGGCCCGACAACCGGCGATAGTTTTCGCTGTACATCAAATACCTCGCCAGTGCGGCGATGAAAGTCAGCTTTGCCAGTTCCGATGGCTGGAAGTACATCACTCCCAGCGGGATCCAGCGGCGCGATCCCCAGCGCGCCGGAAAGAGATAGACCACCAGCAGCAGCACGAGACTTGCGCCGAACGCGGCGTACGCAAAGTGCCGCAGACTGCGGTAGGGAAGCCGCGCTGCAAAAACCAGCGCCGGCGCCGCCAGCAAAAACCACACGATCTGGCGTCCAAACTGTTCTCCGGCGCGAGACAGTTCATCTCCGCGCGCGATTCCAGACAACCCCATCCCGAACAGTGCCAAAGCGCAGATGACGATGGTCCAGGGAATCGGGCGCGACAGATCGCTTTGAGGCATCTCGATCTTCCTTCATGCACCGACCGGCGGCCGGCTTAGCCCCGGGATTATTCCTGTAGGGTGGGACCAGCTCGCGCAGCGAGCGCAGGCCCACCATTCGGGTCCTATTTTGACGCGGTGCTCAATCGGCGACGGTGTCCGGCGATTCGCCTTCGAAGTTTTGCCATTTCATGGCGCGGGACATCGGTTCAATGCGGAGCACGACTTTGCCATCTTGAAAGATACGGACGGTGCCGGTCGACTCCGAGACAGCGATGGCGATGGCTTTGGTGGCGTGGGAAATGGACGCGGCCGCCCAGTGCCGCGACCCCAGACCCTTCGACAGCGTGATTCCGCCGGCCGGCGCGTCGAGGTGCCGGCCGGCCGACTGGACGATGCCATCGGCCGAAATGATGAATGCGCCGTCGAGCTGCGCGATCTCCTTGACGCTCTCGCGGACGCGGGCGTCGCGAATCTGCCGCTCTTTGGCGCTGTACCCGCGAAACGGATCATGCACCTGCTCGTGCGACATCTTGAGAACCTTGCGGTGCTGACCGACGACCATCAGCGTTCCCACAGGTTTGCCCTCGCGACCCTCGCGGCCGATCTCGATCGCCAGATCGACCACCGTCCGCAGAGTTTCGAGGGGCACCTGGGTTTCCAGTCGCTGCAGGTCGCGCGAAGTGAGCCGCGCCAGATGTTCGCCGAGGCTGATCACGCTCACGGTATCGATCTCGTGCATCTCGAAACCAGGGTAGAGGGCGACAACGATATCGCCCGATTGCAGCAGTTCGTCGGCAATCGCTTCGAGCAGGGCCTGGCTCAATTGCAGGCGGCGACTCTCGGGTTCTTGAACGAGGGGCACCAGGTCGACGTCGTCGTCGAGAACGGTCCTGAACAACTCGACTTTGTCAGTTGCTACGACCAGCCGCAACGGGTGCAGTTCGTTGCGGATGGCTGCGAAGTCATAGGGCAGGTCGGCCAGCAGCACGACCGCCTGCGCCTGGACGGCGTCGGCGATTTTGCGCGTGGTCGCCAACAGCGTTGAGAACGGATCTTTGATCTCGACGCGTTTCATCAGGCCTCGCTGGTGGGGAAAAAATGTCTGTCAGTCGGGTTGTGTTCCGCTGCGCCGATCGATCGCGAGCACGAAGATTACCGCATTCGAGCGGCAATTCCGCAAAGCCGCGGGCGCCCCGAGGGAAATCACTGTTTGGTCGAGGCCGCCGCCTCGGTCGGTTCGGCGCTGGCGGCCTTGTCGTCGGTGAGCAGCTTCTCGCGATACTTGATGACGGCGTGCATCGCGCTATTGGGGCCGAAGGGGCCGACGACGGTGCGTTCGATGGCGCTGTCGCGCGACACGATGCGGCCCCGTTCGAGATCGAACACGACTTTGCCGGCCGTCTCGCGATAAATCAACTGGCCGCTGATCGCCGGATCCCGAACCGGCGTCAGTATTGTCGTACGGAATTCGATTGTGGCGAGTCCCTCGCTGACGTCTTTGAGTCTGTAGGATCGCTGCAATGTGACCCGCTTTAGGGCCTGTGTGCTGTCGCGGACGATGATGTCGAATTGCTCTTTCCACACTTCGTCGATCGCGACCGGCTGTTCCGGCAGGGGGATCAGGTAATTTTCCTGGGAAGTGTACACCCCTGGAGCTTCGCCCTCGGAGTTGCGCTGCACTTGTCCCGGCTGGATTGAAACGACTTCCAGTACCTTGCCTTGCGGGCTGAAGCGAATCGTTGCGGTCGGCTTGCCGACGGTCGCCAGAATGTGCAGAAATTTCGATGGGTGTTTGGTGCGATCGTCACTCTGAAATTCGATCGGTTTGCTCGGCTTCTCACCGTTGTCGAATTCAGCCACCATTCGAACCCAGTCGATCGACAATTCAAGTGAGCCGATTCCCTCGGGGCTGACGTCGCTGACCTTGTAGCTGCGGCGGGTTTCGGACTGGTTGCGGACTTTCTCTTTGGCCTCGTTGTACGTGGAATTCATTTCCATCTCGTACGCGACTTCATAGCGTTCGATCTGGTCGCGTGTGAATTTGAACTTCAATTCGAACTTTTTGTCCGCGCCGGTCGGTTCGACCGGGTTGGGAGTATCGGCGTCCGGTACCGGCTGGTCGTCGGACGGCACGGCCCCGCACAGAACCGTCAGCACGACGAGCACCCCCCAAATCCTGTTCCACATCGGCGACCACCAGTTCTGAGACATGGAATGCGATCCTTTCCAGGGAAAACGGCGCAAGCCGGCTTCGGCAAACTTCATTCGAACGGGTTGCAAAGGGGTGGCGGCATCCGGTCCCGCGATACCGATTCACGCCGCCGGCGACGTGCGAGTCGGCGGGAACCTAGCACAATCGTGCGAACGCCGGGAGAGCAATTTCGGGCCGTGCCGGTCTATGGCCGGTCTATTCCAGGCGCGCGATCAAGCTGTGGCATTGTGCGGCCAGCCGCTCGAGCCGAGGGTCGCCTTGACCCGCTGCGTCGGCCAGCACCCGGTGATACCACAGGATTTGCTCGCGCGGCGCGTTGAAGCGCTTCCAGACATCGACGCCGGCTGTCAGATCGAACAGCATCGTCGTCAGATTGTGCAATTTGTCGGCCAGGGCAATCGCCCGCACTTCCAGCGACGCGGCCGCGACTTGAGCGATATGCTCGCGTTTGCGGTCGATCCATGGTCGCTTCGTGCCGTCGGCCGCCTGCTTTGTTTCCGAGAGCGCGGCCACGTATTCGGGAATCGACGCGGGAAATTCGGCCTGCAGTTGTTCCCATGCGATGTCGGTATCTTCGACGACATCGTGCAGCAGGGCGGCTGCGATAACCGCCTCGTCGGTGAATCCGTTTCCCGCCAGAATCACGGCGACTGCGGCCGGATGCGAAAAATAGGGGATGTCGGTCGCCTTGCGAAACTGACCACGATGGGCAAGCGATGCCAGACGCAAGGCACGTTCGATCACGGGCGTGTAAAACATGGCCACTCTTCGATTGTGAGCCGTTGCCGGTTATCGCCTCGTTCCCAAACTCCGTTTGGGAATCCCGGCGCGCCGGGAAAGCTCCGCTTCGTATCGTCCAGGCGAAGCAATTGGTTATCGTCGGCGGATGGACTCGCTGTCACTCGCGTGAAGCAGAGCTTCACACGCGGCATTCCCAAGCCGAGCTTGGGAACGAGGGGCCACTCACTCGGCCTCGAACTCGTGCCGGAATTCGTTGAAGTTGATGTACTCCCAGTGACGGTACATCGGCGACGACTGCACGAGCCGCGCGTGCGGACCGATGGCGGCGAGACGACCGCGATGGATCAGCACAATTTCGTCGGCGCGCTTCACAGTCGAGAGTCGCCGCGCCAGATAAAGCACGGTGCGATTGGGGGCGATGCGTTTGTAGGCGTCGTCGAGCATCGTTTTGGTGTCTTCGTCGAGCAATTCCGAAGGCTCTTCGATCACCAGCAGCGCGGGCTTTCGCAAGATGGCCCGGGCCAGCCCGAGGCGAAACGTCTGGCCCGAGTCGAGTTGCTCGCCATGCTCGCCGATCACGGTTTCATAACCGTGCGGCAGCTTGGTGACGAAGTTGTGCGCATGCGCGATTTTGGCCGCTTCGGTGACGTCCTGCAACGAGCAGTTGGGGTTGCCGCCGCTGATGTTTTCGCGAATCGTGGCCGTCAGGAACGGATCGGCGCCCCCCACGAAAATCGTCTCGGCCCGCAGGGATTCGAGCGTGACCCAGGCGATGTCTTCGCCGTCGATGAGAATGCGTCCCTCCTGCGGCTCGATAAACCGGGGCAGCAGGCAGGCCAGGGCCAGCCCTTCGAGCGGTTCGCTGGCGACGATCGCCACCTGCCGACCGGCGGGAATCTTGAGCGTCAGTCCGTCGAGCAATTTGCGTTTGCCGGGGGTCGTGTACGACACGTTCTCAACCGAAAGCATGCGCGACAGGGGTTGCACGAACTTGGCGCCGACCGCCTGCCCGACTTCGGGGATCAGATTGAGATAGGCCTGGATGCGTTTCGCCGCCGACTCGGCCGGCTCGGTCTCCGATCGCAGTCGCGCCAGGTTCTGCAAAGGAAAACCGGCCGCGACGAACGCCGACAGCATCAACAGCCCCGAGGCATAGGGAATTTCCTGGGGGGAGAGCAGAATCGCGCGGCCCACGAAATACAGAATGAAGGCCGCGCAACCGGCGACGAGCGTGCGCATGCCGCGGCGCGCCCAGGCTTGCGCGCGCAGCGCCGTGGCGGTGTTGTGCTGGAACCGCTGCAGCGACTTGTCGAAATTCGCCTGTTCGAAGGCCTCCATTCCGTAACCGCGCACGAGCCGTGTCCGTTCGAGACTCTCGGCGAGCAGCCGTAATTCGATCTCGGTGCGGGCGTCGGTTTGCGTGCGCACCTCGTCGGCGCGATGCTGTTCGCGCTGGGCCACGTACCAGCAGGCCGCCGCCGGAACAAGGCAGACCACCGCCAGCGACGGGCTGACTAAGACCGCCAGCGCCAACAGCAACAGCAGCTTGAGCGGGTCGCGGCCGATCCGCACGGCCCAGTGCACGACCCCTTCGCGAAGCCGATCGACATCGGTCGTGAATAGCCCAAACGCCTGCTCGCTGGCGCGCCCCTCGAGGTCAGAAGGCCCCAGTCGTAGCGATTGACGGTGGATCGACTGCCGCAGCCGGGTGGCAATTTCGAGCGATTTGTCGACCAGCAGCCGACGCGATCGCGATGCGAGCATGCTGCGGAACCAGCCGATCAAAGCCGCGATGGCGACGAGCGTCAACAGGGCCTGGTCGTCGTTTCGCAGCGGCGAGAACCCGCGCCAGACGGCGCACAACATCGGCTGCCAGAATTCGTCCTGCGCGTGCCACAGCGTCGGCAGCAGCCCGCGATTGGCATAGATCACTTCACCGCCGACGATGGCCGCCGGCGGTGCCCCGGCTTCGTGAAGCAGTTCGGGGCCGATCAACTTGGCCAGCTCGAGCTGGCTGCCGGCCGGAATCGTCAATCGGCCGCGATGCACGAGCAGGTCGGTGATCAGAAACAGCACGATCAACCCGCAGCACAACAGCAGCGAACTCAGCGCGAACCCCAACACGGCGCGGAGCGCTGCCCCGCGCAGGAGATCCCGACGCGAAAACACGCGTTGGAAAGGGGTCGGTTCTTTACTGGCCACGCTCGTCCCATCCAATGGCAAAGTTGCCGCCGTACCGCCTCGAGTCCGTGGCGACCGCTGCTCCTGTCATGCAAGATCGCGATCTTCAAACGAGATAAACGCCAGCAGAATGGCCATCGCGGCATAGGCGGCACTGTACAGCGCCGTCCAGCCCAGATAACTCGCGGGGACCATCATCCCCGTCACGATCGCGGTCTCGACATTGAAGTTCTCGATCGCCGGGAGAATCGTCGCGATCACCCGCGCCATGAACACCACCGGTTCAAGCCGGCCCAGGTTGCTGCCGACCAGGCTCGGTGTCAAATGCCCGACGACAAAGATCGCGAAGCAAGTCACCATGTTGACCACCATCGGCATCCGCGTCGATATGGCTACGCTGATCGCCGACATCACGGCAATCTCGAAATAGCACAGAATGGTCGCCGGCAGAATCGACAGCGCCTCGGCCATCGCTATTGCCCGCGTGACTTTGTCATTGGCCGACTCGTGTGCGTCGTAAAACACTTTGTAAAAGATCAATCCGCCCAGCACGAGCACCAGGGGCGCCAGCAGCAACAGCACGGCGGTCTGAATGCCCATGAACTTGCCGACGATGAATTGCCGCCGATTGATCGGCTTCGACAACAGCGTTATCGCCGTCTTGCCCTCGATTTCGTCGGCAATGCTCATGCTCGACGTCCAGATCGCCAACAGCATCCCGCAGATCAGCATTGTCGCCACTCCGCAGATTTCGAGCATCTTCACGTCGTCACCCAGCGAGAAGAAGGGGATGAACGTGTTGAGCACCAGCATCAAGACGGCCACCGCCATCAGCATCGGAAACATGGGCTGCCGAATGGCTTCTTTGGCAGCCGCCCGGGCGATGATTCCCGACCGCGTGCCGTACAGAAAGACCAACAGCCCGCCCAACAGAAGCAGCCCCACGACGCTGGCCACCTGCCATTGGAAAATTGCCTCTGCAATTCGGGTCGCCGGATCAGCGTCCGTGTCGGCCGCCAGCATCAACCCCCCCGCAGTGAATGAACTCCACGCCGCCATGATCGACCTCGACTGAAAGCTATAGACCGTAAACGATTCGGATGAATGCCACGCCGCTGCTTACGCCGGAATCACCACCGGCGTTGGCCGGCTTGTCGCAGGGATCGGAAAATCGTGCGAAAGAAACGCCATCGCTGCCGCACCAGAACCCCGTCAACCCACTGTACCGGTCCCTTCGGTCAAAGGGAACAGTCGCCGCTGCGATTTGAGGTCCAGCGGCGGCAGGGGCGTGTCGCGGCCGTTACAGCGTGCATAGTCGTTTTCGCCGAGAAAAGGGCAAGCCGGGCGGCTTACCGAATATCGAAACTGGTGTACTGCTCGCTTCCTGCGAGCGCTTGCCGCTCGATGTGGGCGATGTGACGACCGAAATGCTGCTGAATTTGAGCGATCAGCTCGTTGATCGAGGGCAATGGTCCCTGTGCGACGAGTTCCACCGTTTTATCCGGCAGATTCCGGACGTAACCGGCAAGGGCAACGCCGTGAAGGATTTCTGGCCGTAATTTGCGCGGTTTGGATAGTTTTGCGACCGTCGAAATTTCGGCGCTGACGACTCGTATCTCGCAAATTACGTATTTTATTGCCCACAGAATCCTTCACGGCGTTGCGGCAAGGGGCAGGCGCCTTACCAGCGTGCGGGTCGTAAATCGGAACCCGACGCCCTGAACGCGACCGCTGAACACGATTCGCTGAGTGGTCGGGGCCGGTCCCGACGGTTCGGATTCGCTCATGGGCGGCTCCATTCGAACACGTCCCGCAGGACGTCGATCTGAAGGGTCTCTCCTATATTGGCGGCTGATCACCGCCCCGGACATCGCATCGTCTGCGAACCGAAACCCGCCCACAAGCCTGCAAGGCACACCGATTCGTCCAAGCCGTAGTGCTTCTCGGCGGCGACCGTTGCGATATACTGGGCGGCCATGAAGCATCTCATCCATTTCATCCATCTGGGCCGTCGCATCGTTTCCTGCGCCCCTTTTCTGTTCCTGCTCGCGGCTTCGGCGGCGGCCTGGGGGGCCGACGCGATCGTGTTCACGCCGGTCGTCGGGATTCCGCAGGTGCCGGCCGAGATCACGCTCGGCGGGTGTTCGGCGGTGGCGGTCGACGATCAAGGGGAGATTTACCTCTTCCACCGCGGCAAGTCCCCCATCATTCGGTTCGACGCCAGCGGCAAGTTCGTGCGGGCGTGGGGCGACGATCTGATCAGCAAGCCGCACGGCATTCGCGTCGACAAAGATCGCAACGTCTGGGTCACCTGCACCGGGCATCACGTGGTGCTCAAGTACAGTCCCGAAGGACAACTGCTCCTGGCGCTGGGATCAGCCGACAAGCCCGGCCCGGGACTCGATCAGTTCGACCGGCCCACCGATATCGCGTTCGGCCCGCGGGGAGAGGTGTACGTCTCCGATGGCTACGGAAACAGCCGGGTGATGGAATTCGATCGCCGAGGGGTCTTCGTCAAGACGTGGGGAAAGCCGGGGAACGGACCGGGAGAGTTCGACCTGCCGCACTCGATTCGAGTCGACGCCAAGGGGCGAGTTCTGGTCGGGGACCGCGAGAACAAGCGGATTCAACTGTTCGACGGCGATGGAAAGCTGCTCGACATCTGGACGGGGGTCTCTCCCTACGGCCTGGAGATCGACCGCGACGGAACGATCTTTGTCGCCGAAGCGCTGGCGCATCAGATCGTGCAGCTCGACTCGAACGGCAAGATCGTCCACCGCTGGGGAGAAAAGGGAAGCGCACCGGGTCAATTCGACGGCTGCCACATGCTGGGCTCGAATTCTCACGGCGACCTGTTTGTTGCCGAGGTCGATGGGCGGAGGATGCAGACCTTCGTGAGGAGGCGGTAAGGGAAGCGATCGGCTGGTACAGCAGAGTCGGGAAGCATCTCTGAGTTCCGTGGTTTCCCACTTACGTCGCCGTCTCAGAAATTCCGTCGGATCAAGCTGTCGCACTCCCGGTAACTGCATGGGTGTCCACTTCCCTTCCACCCCCGCCCGAGGTAACTGACTGCCAGTCCCCCAACCCCGGAGCAGTCACGATGCACCCCAGCCGTCCCATCATCGTCGACGCCACCAAAATCCTCACCCGCCGCGAGTTGGCAATGGTTCTCGCCGACCTTCACGCCAAATCTCCCCGCTCGAAGAACGCCGCGCTCAACTTGATCCTCGTCCGCCTCGCCTGCTGCTGCGGCCTGCGCGTGAGCGAGATTGTCGGCCTGCAGATCGCCGACGTGCGGTGCGAACTCTCTCGACCGCACTTGCGAATCAGGCGCGGCGCCTCGAAGGGCGGCCGGCCGCGGATGGTGCCGCTGTGGTGGGACGCTGCGGGATCTCGCCGACTGGAAGGTCGCGCGCATCGAAGCTGGCGCCGCCTCAGACTCGCCGTTCGTGGGAACACTTCGCCCAAAACGCCGCCGCCCAATTCTTTCCCGCTATACGACGTTTCAAATTCCCCGAGCGACATTTTGACGAAGCCGCCATCGTTGGGCGCTCTCCGAAAGGCGCTCGACAGCATCGCTGGACAGGCAGCCGCATCGTCCGCGGCGCAGTAGGTTCCGTGGAAGAATCCGTGCGACGCGGAGATCGGCAGGAGTGACCTGCAGATGGTCGGCGAAGTCGCGCCAAAGTCTCACCGGTATCTCGTCCTTCCTCCAGATTGCCTGGAGGGATGGCCTCCGCCGCGCGACTGCGAGCGATAGTAGCTACGACCCGGGCCGCGTGTCGACTGAGTTCGCATTGGCGGCGGAACGCTGCGCCCGAAAACAGCGAATACGCAGTGGAATTCCCCCACAAGGCAATCCGGTTTCGCCTGATTGCAGCAGCAGGCCTCGACGTGATGATGACCTTCGGCCGTGCCCAATCCATCCTCAATGGCCTCCACCGCGATTGCGATGATACTGGCGGTCAAGAAGAGTCGCGCCCCCGCGGGAAACGGAGTGCCGCAGGGCAGGCTCAGACCTCCTGATCTGGCGGAATTTGCTTTGGCACCGAGTTTGGATTGGCGGGCGGTGCTAAGGAGGTGAAATGGAGCTGCAGCTTGGTCCCCGGATACGCGAAAGCAGCGTCATTGAGGGTGCCGATCAGATGTTGAATCG
>SIAF01000193.1 GCA_009691905.1 Planctomycetaceae bacterium
GCCTTGCGGCGCTCGATCGCCAGCGGGTCGGCCTCTTTGAAGTCGAGGCCGGCGTAACAGGCGTACGGAACATCGAATCGCACGTCGGGTGGGAATCCCAGCGGACCGTCTCGCCACAGCGGATTGCGTGCCCGCTCGGCACGGTTCTGGCGAATCTCTTCCCAGGCGGCTTCGAGCGAGTTGGGATCGATGGGGGGCTTTGCGTCACCGGCACTGGCAGTGGGCGATTGACCGGCGTCGGGCTTCGGTGATTGGATGGCTCCAGACGGTGGGGAACAGCCGGCGTCGGCCGGGGGCGCGGCAGGACGATCGGGGGCTGCCTTCGCGGTGCCGCCGGCTGTCCCGGTCGTGCCGGGAGGGCCGACCACCAGGCAGCCCGCTTTCCGCAACCAGTTGGCGTCGCGAATTCCGACCGTCTCGTAGTCGGGATGATCGCGATCGGCCCGGTCGGGTCCGGGGAGGTAGTTTACGTCGCGCGGGGCGGTGGGCATGGGAGGGGCTCTTGTGGATGGTGGATGGTGGATCGTCTCAATGACGAATGTCGAATGTCGAAGGGTTTGTTCGACATTCGGATTTCGACATTCGTGCGGCGATTAGTGTTCGTATGTACATTATACTAAATCGCAGCGGGAAATGCACGTCAGATTGCCAGGTGCATGGACGACTCCTCCCGGCGCGCCGGGACTGTCCGTGGCGCCCCGGGGGAAAGGGACGGTGGATCGTCGATAGCGAGGTGCCAGGTTGACCCCGGCGGACCCGCAGTTGCTCGTCCCTTGTCCCTCGCGCATCGCTGGTGGTCAACGGCTTGTTGGCCACGCGCCAGAAAATGGGTAAATTGAGGCGTTTGAGAAGAGCGTTGAGCCGACGGCAGGTTACGGCTCAAAAACGCAGTTTTGCTGCGTTTTTTTGAATTTTTCAATGTTCCAAGGGTGCAAAACGGAATGGTCTCAGGACACCCGCGAACGTACCGCTGCCGGTCAACGGCTCGTTGGCCACGCGCCAGAAAATAGGAAAACTGGGTCGCTTGGGGTAATTGTGATGTAGCAGGGAAGGAAGGGCGGTCGATGGTCCACTATTCACTTCCTACGATCCGCTATCCACTAATTTGGTAGTGGCACGTTGCGGTACGCTCGGCCGTCAGTACGGCTTACGCGGCGTCTGACAATTCCAGCACAGGTCGAGGTCGGTTTCGACGTCTTCGCCGCAGGTCGGGCAAAGCCACGACTCGGCGGGCTGGTCTTCGTCGGGGTGCGGGCGCAAGTGGACCCGCTCGTATTCGGCGAGCAGTTCGCGGGCGCGAGGTTCGTCGCTGCTGAAGACCCATACGCGCGGGGCGGTCTCGTTGCCGGGGGGGAGCATGCCCGTCAGCGTATCGCCGACGACGCGGGCTTCGATCCCCGCGTTCGTCAGCAAATCGCGAAGGAAATAGGCCTCGGTCAAATCGGCGGCCGAGTAGACTTCGACGATGTCGCCTGGGGTTTCATTCATCAGAACCTCGCTTTGGCTGCGGCTCGGCACGAGCCGGGGAAGCCGTTTGAAAAAAGGCGTCGTTTTCGAACCGGCAATCCAGCGCCAGCCACAAGGCACGCGCGTAGCGGAAGAAGACGATGGGCACCGCCACGCAGACGCCCAGAAACACATACAGCAGCGCCCGGGCCTCGATGTCGTAGCCGAATCGCAGCGTCGTGTATCCGACGGCCGTCAGCAGGGCCGTCAGTCCGTAATTGATGTAGATCGACCCCAGGAAATAGCCCGGCTCGCGCTCGAATCGCAACCGGCAGTGCGGACAGGTTTCGTGCATTCGAAACAAGCCGGTAAACATTTTTGCTTCGCCGCAGCGGGGGCAGCGCAAGTGCAGTGCGCGGGCGATCAGTGTGCTGGCCGAGGGACGCGGCATGTTAATTGACAGAGGCGAGCGGGGGACGTCAGTCCCCTGTTTCTTGTCGATGGTGGATGGGAGATCGTGAACGGTGGATGGTGGATGGTGGATGGTGGATGGTGCGGAGCAGCCTGCTGAAGCAGAACCAGCGGCGCCGAAGCAAATCGAGTCTCCTCGTATTTATCTCTTCGCGCCGGCGATCACTTTTCACGTTCGGCTTCGATGCGATTAATCATCTCGACGCGTCGCGCGTGGCGACCGGCTTCGAACTCGGTTTTCAGCCACAGTTCGACCATGCGGTTTACCAGGCGGTCTCCCAGCAGGTCGGCCGAAAGGCACAGGACGTTGGCGTCGTTGTGGCGGCGGCTCATCTCGGCGGTCAGGTCGTCATGGCAGGTGCAGGCCCGCACGCCGGCAAACTTGTTGGCGGTGATGCACATCCCCATGCCGGTCCCGCAAATCAGTATTCCGCGTTCGACTTCTCCTTTGGAAACCGCGCGGGCGACCTTGGCGGCGAAATCGGGGTAGTCGACGTTGTCGCTCGAATCGGTCCCGAAGTCGCACGGTTCGTGGCCCAGTTCGGAGATCAAGCCCACGATTTTGCCTTTGATGGTGAATCCGCGGTGATCACTGGCGACGGCGATTTTCATGATCTATTCGAGCTCATCGAGGAGGACGTGCAGGTGCTGTTCGATCTGGTCGGCGCAGCGGCGATACTCGTCGAGGCCCGATCCGATCGGGTCGACAATATCAGAACCGTCGCGCGCCAACAGACTCACGTGGCCGGCGGCATCGGGAAAATCGCGAAGCAATTGGTCGCGATGGCTGCGCGTCATGGTAAAGATCCGGTCGGCACGGGACAACAGGTGCGGTGTGACGGGCTGGCTTTCGTGGCCGCGCAAGTCAACGCCGCGATCTCTCAGCACGTCGACCGCCTCGGGGCTGGGGGGGCTGCCCGGCCCCGCCGAAACTCCCGCCGACGCCACGAAATATCCGCGATCGATCAAGTCGTCTTCGCTGCACCCGTGGCGTTCGGCCAGGAGCTTGCGAAACAAGGCTTCGGCCATCGGACTGCGGCAGGTATTGCCGGTGCAGACGAAGACGTAAAGGTTGCCCGCGAGGCGATCGAGGGCCCGCTGGCTGGCGACCCCCTCGCGGACGAGACTCCAGCGATCGGCCGTACAATACACGATCGAGGTCGGTGCACCGTATTTGCAGGGACCGGAATCAACGATCAGCGCCAGCCGATCGCCGGCCGCCGCCGCCAGTTCGGCGGCACTGGCGTGCGCGGTGCCGTCGCGAGTCGTTTCGCCACCGAGAATCAGCGGCGCCGGCACGAGCCGCTGCACGGCGCCGATCACGTCTCCGCCGGCAGCCCGCAGCGAGAAGCGTTCTCCGGCCAGCAGGGCCTGTTGCGTTTGTTCGGGAAGGGCGCCGGTCAATCCACCGGCGAGCGCCGCGTCGAAGGCGAGCGTTACCGGCCCCGGCCAAAAGCGTCTGAGCAGCTTCTGCCCCAAAGGGGGCAGTTCGGGCAAAAAATCAAGCGCCTCAGAGGGCCCCTTCACGGCCAGCATGCAATCGGGAATGCCGCTGGACTTCAGCCAGCCGCTCAATTGGGCCGCGGCGATTGGGTGCGGCGCGTAAGCGGCCGCCACGTAAAGCGTTTCGGTGGGCAGGCCGACGAGCCCGCCTTCCACAAGGGTCTGAACGACTTCGTGGATGACATCTCGCGGATCATCGGCGTGCAGGATCTCGACGATCTTCGGCATCCGCACTTCCCTCGATCGCGGCTCGATCGTTGCCAAACCTCAGGCTGCGAAGACGTTGTGTTGTACAAACGCATGAAATCCGAATATAGTGGTGCAGCAATGGTCGATCAAGCGTTGGTAAACGGGTGTTCCGTTACAAATTGGCGATCGGCGCTGCCGTCACGGGTTTGTGCGGGTTCCGGTGGCACCGCTTCGATCGCCTGATTTCGCCCTCGAGCTTGCGACGGCGACGCGTCTTGCGCAACACGATCTCTCACTCCGTTTGACCAAATGATCAGAAACGTTCGTTCTGCGCCCTCTGAGCGGCGACCCTCCCGCCAGAAGATTCGTCGTCTGGTCGAATTTCCCGGCATTAAACGGCTCGCCCCGCAGCAGTATCGTAACCGGATTCGCCATTTGTACGATGGACCGGCCGGGGCGATGCTGGTGATGGCCAGTGTCATGTCGCTGCACGAACCGCTGCTGGGGCGCATGTTCCGCCGCCGCAAGTTCGACGTTTCCAGTTGCCGCTCGATTCTCGACGTCGGCTCGGGCGCCGGGCAGATTTTGGGGCATCTGCTGAAGCGGGCGCATGCCGATACGCGGCTGGTGGCGTTCGATTTATCTCACCATATGCTGCGACGGGCACGATCGCGATTGCACAGCGACCGTCCCGGTTTTGTGGCCGGCGACCTGACGCAACTTCCGTTTGCCGACAGTTCGTTTGACTGCATCACCTGCGGGTGGGTGATCGAACATCTGCCCGATCCGCGACCGGGCCTTCGCGAGCTGGCGCGCGTTTTGCAGCCCGGAGGGCGGCTGATTCTGCTGGCGACCGAAGACACACTGCCGGGGCTGGTTGTCAGTCACACCTGGAAATGTCGTACCTACAATCGATGCGAATTGCGCGCCGCGTGCGAAGAAGCGGGGCTGCCGTGGCGATCGCAGTTCTGGTTTACGCCGTTTCATCGGTTTTTCAAGATGGGCGGGATCCTGGTCGAGGCCGTCAAGCCGCTGCACGCCTGAGCCGGTCATGGTGCTGTCCGCCTCGTTCGATACCTGTCGAGTTTTCGTCGATCTCGAGCCCCGATCGGGGGCTTGGAATATGGCAGTCGATGAAATGCTGCTCGATCAGGCGGTGCGGCAGGGACACTTGAGTCTGCGGTGGTACCGTTGGAATGAGCCGACGGTCTCGCTCGGCTATTTTCAAGAGGCCGGCGCGATCGCCGCATCGGCACAACTGCGGGGGTTGCCGGTGGTTCGCCGCATTTCAGGAGGGGGAGCGATCGTTCACGATCGGGAACTGACCTACTCGTGCGCCGTGCCGGCTGGACATCCGTTGGCGGCCGAACCCCGCGCGCTGTACACGCAAATCCACGAGCGGATCGTGGCGGTGCTTGCCGAATGGGGAGTCGCAGCCCGCCTGCGGGGATCCGTTCTTGCCGAACGGCAGAACGAGTTTATGTGCTTCGGCCGTGGGGACGACTTCGACGTTGTGATCGGCGATCACAAGATTCTGGGCAGTTCTCAGCGGCGCCGGAAAGGGGCGGTGTTGCAGCACGGCAGTCTCGTGCTGCGGCGATCGCCTTGCGCTCCGCAATTTCCCGGATTGTGGGACCTCGCGCTCGAGGCGAACGAACCGGTCGATCGTGCGAGGAAATTGGCAGAACAACTGGCCGATCGCGTGGCCCGGTTGCTCTCGGCCCGAACGGTCGACGCCGCGCTCGCCGCGACCGAAATCGCGACCGCTCAGAGACTCGCGCGGGAGCGATTCGGCGAGGATGCGACGCCGAGAGGATTCCGGCCGGTCGGAGGCTGACGACAATCGTCTGGTTTCATTCAATCGACGATCGGTCTGGTCGATGATCCGAGGAAGATGCCGCGCAGTCGTTGCCGTTCGTGCCGACTGTAGCGGAATGCGGCACGACCAAATTTCTGATTCGTAGCAATTCGTTGCGATTATGTTTGACAATCGGATTTGCGATTGATACCGTCTGGTTTGATGCTCATTTCAACGTCATTCGGCATCATCTTTATCGCAGCCTTCGTTCCGGGTACTTTTGCGGAAGTTGCATTCGGAGACTTTGCATTTGGCGACCGAACTCGCAGAATTCTGCGCGTCGGGGGGGTAAACCAGGTGAAGTTGCCGCAATCGAGGATTCGTTCAGGCCTCGCATGCGTTATGGTTTCGAAGCGGGTTCGTTTCGTGTGATTTCGACGAATTCGGTTGGAGCGCCGCGAATATGCTGCAGGTGGATTTGAAGGTGCTGGAAGGTCGTCAGCAGGGGAAGTTTATCCCGCTGGTTGTGCGGCAGTTTCTGATCGGGCGTGAGCAGGATTGTCATCTGCGCCCCAATAGCGACCTGGTCAGCCGCCACCATTGCGTCTTCACGTTAGACGACTTCACAGTCAGGCTGCGTGATCTGGGGAGCACCAACGGCACGTTCGTGAATGACGAACGGATCCAGGGGCAGGTTGTTCTCAAGCCGGGCGACCATGTGGTCGTGGGTAAGTTGTCGTTCGAAATCGTGATCCGCCAGACGGCAGAGGTCGCAGCCTCAAACGGCCGGGAGGCCGGCCCGGAAACTTCCGTGCTGAACGTTGACGAGCCGGTGTCGCCGATTCCCGGGACTAAAGAGATGGAGACGTCGACGAGTGTCTCGCAAACCCTCGAATTTCCCGTCGTTAAGCCGGGCGACGATACGACAATCATCCCGACATTTCCCCCGCCCGAGGCGATGACGCAGCAAATGGCGCCCCAGCCGGGTTATATGGCTGGGGCACCCTATGGTGCGCCGGTCTATGGGGTGCCGCAAGGGTACCCGATGCCTCAGGGCTACGGGATGCCCCCTGGCTATGCCCCGCAGGGTTATGCCCCCATGGCTGGTTACACCCAGCCCGGTTATGCCCAGCCCGGTTATGCCCAGCCCGGATACATGTCGCAACCCGGTTATCCGATGCCGCAGCAGATGATGCCGGGGATGGCTCCCGGTTATGCACCGCAACAGCCTCAAGCGTCCCCTGAGGCGACTCCCGAAATGCCGGACGTCACCTTGCCCGATCCCGATTCGACAGGTGCGAAAGCGTTCGAGCCGCCGCCTCCGCCTCCGCCTCCCGTTGACGGCGAGGCACCCGTAGCCACCCAAGGCAAGATACCCTCGGACGCTGCCGCCGACATTATCCGCATGCACCGCCTGCGCCGTCCGTAGTCGCTCGCGATCGACCGGGCTGTGATTGTTGCGTCCGCAGTGTTTCGGGTTGCGATTAATCCGCAGCGTTTCTGCACATTCTCGGCCGGTTGAGCGCCCGATGGCTGTGGTTGCTTTCGGGGCCTGCGAACCGCCCGGCGAGCGGGGGGCGTCAGCCCCCTGTTTTTTTTCAACGGCCCGCTTGCGAGCTAAAATCGCGGTTTCCGCCGATTGGAATTTGAGTTAGCTTGGTCGCTTTCGGCAAGGGAAGCAAGGAAGCGACCATCATGCCTCACCGCTGGCCATCGGAACCTGAATTGGTTCGCTGGGAATTGAACGTCGTGGATCGCGCCTTCTCCGTTTGTGGGCGGCGGATGCATGTCTGTGACCATCGGTGCCACCCGATCGACACGCTGGAAGGGCCACGGTTACTGATCAACCGTCTCCCGGCGCGCCGGGATTGCCCGGACGTGCTGTGTGCCGGGCACCGGCACACGGTCAGTCCCGAGGCCGAGGTCCCGGCGCGCCGGGATTGCCGCATTCGATCATCGGGTGGGATCTGTTTTGCTGGATGGGCCATCGTCTCCCGGCGCGTCGGGATTGCCCGCCACTGGTCCGTGCCGCAGATTCGTGCGGAACTTCGGGACACGCACCAGATTGGGTTATCCGAGGACGCCATCGAAGACGCCGTGCGGGACTACCAATCCCGGCGCGCCGGGGTTGGCCGCGCGCCAACAAGATCCCCGGGTGCTGGCGCAAGAATACGCCGCCGTGGACCAGTTGCGGTTGACGATCGACGGGTTGCAGCCGGAGAAAGGCCATGAGACCCCGGCGCGCCGGGATTGTGCGGGAGTTGACACTGAAACGAGTCTGGTTCGCCGAGGCCCTGGTCTCCAGTTCGGCAGATGAGGTCCGCCGGTTAATTGCCGAAGCGCGCGTCTGGGCGGAGCGGCTGGGCAAACCGGTGGCGGCGTGGGTCTCCGACAAGCAGGATGCGTTTCTGACGGGCATTGCCGTAGAATTCCCCGGTGTATCTCACCACTTCTGCCAAAATCATTTCCTGCGGGATGTCGCCAAGCCCGTGTTGGAGCTGGACAGTCACGCCAAGGTGCAAATGCGCAGCAAAGTTCGCGGATTACGGGCGATCGAACGCGAAGTCCTGGAGGAGCGCCTGCCCCCGACAACGGCTAGCGAGCCGTGTGCCGTAAGGCCGCGGGTTTCGTGCGACGATCGAGAAACCGCAGCCTGACGGCATGCGGTTCGCCAATGTTTCATCTTGGGCCGCATGAGGTATAGTATGCCCGCGAACCGACGACCGCCCGAGCCACCATCGCCAACAGGAACCATGGATTGCCGCCATTCCCCGCGCTCTACCAGATCAACACCCGCGTCGTGCTGAACGAGCTGGCACAAACCCTTGGCCGGCCGGCGACGCTCGACGACTTGACCGACGCCATGCTCGATGGTCTCGCGTCGCTGGGATTTGACTGGATCTGGTTTTTGGGAGTGTGGCAGACCGGCCCCGCGGGGCGGGCCGTGGCACGCGCCTTGACCGACTGGCAGAGGGAGTATCTGCGCGTCCTGCCCGATTTGACCGACGACGACATTTGCGGTTCGCCGTTCGCGGTCGAGGCGTATGCGACCTCAAGCGACTTTGGAGGCGACGCGGCGCTGGCGCGCCTGCGGCAACGGCTGCGCAAACGGGGTCTCGCGTTGATGCTCGATTTCGTTCCCAATCATACCGCGATCGATCACCCGTGGGTCGCCCTGCATCCGGAGTACTACATCGCGGCGACCGACGACGACATCGCTCGCGAGCCGTACAACTACATTCGCCTGCGCTCCCGCTCGGGGCCGCGGGTTTTCGCCTACGGTCGCGATCCGTACTTTGCCGGCTGGCCCGACACGCTGCAGCTCAACTATCGTTCGCACGCGTTGCGGCAGGCGATGATCGACGAGCTGCAAAGCATCGCGGCCCGGTGTGACGGCGTTCGCTGCGACATGGCCATGTTGCTGCTGCCTGAGGTGATCGAGCGCACCTGGGGCGACAAATCCCTACCGTCCGACGGCACCCTGGCGATCGACGCCCCGTTCTGGCCCGAGGCCATTGCCAAGGTTCGATCGGTCGCCCCCGATTTCACGTGCATGGCCGAAGTCTACTGGGATCTCGAATGGACGCTGCAGCAGCAGGGCTTTGACTTCACCTACGACAAGCGACTGTACGATCGCTTACAGGCGCAGGACGCCTCCGGCGTCCGCGGACATTTTCACGCCGACCCTGAATTTCAGCGGCGTTTGGCCCGCTTTCTCGAAAATCACGACGAACCTCGGGGGGCGCTGGCGTTTTCACCCGAGGTGTACAAGGCGGCGGCGGTCGTGACGTATTTCGTGCCGGGTCTGCGGTTTTTTCACGAAGGCCAATTCGACGGACGGCGAACTCGCGTCCCGATGCAGGTCTGCCGCCGGCCGGTCGAGGCGGTCGACGGCGAACTGCAACAATTTTACGATCGCCTGCTGCGGGCGGTGCGTCAACCGGCGTTTCGAGAGGGGGCCTGGGGGCTCGTCGGTTGCCGCGCGGCCTGGGACGGCAACCCGACGTGGGAGCGCTTCATCGCCGGCCTGTGGACAGGGGCCGACAACGAACTGGAACTGGTCGCGATCAACTACGGCCCGACCCGGGGACAGTGCTACGTCGGCGGCCTGCCGCGCGAGCTGTGGGGCCGGCGCTGCCTGCTTCGCGATCGACTGAGCCCCGCGCAGTACGAGCGGGAAGGAACCGATCTGTGCCATCGCGGGCTGTATCTCGACCTGCCGCCGTGGGGTTTTCACGTGTTCGAAATCGAAGTTCGATGACCCCTTGGTGCGGTCTTCGGCTGAAACGAAAGAGGGAACCACGAATCGCACGAATTACACGAATGAAGCTTTCACACAACCAAAATCGACAACTGCCCGCAGTTGCGCGGGACCACATGGCGAAAAACTCTGCGAGTACCCGCATCACAGTGCAACGTCTCGAGACGCCTCACGCGGAGCGATGAGGCCTACGTTAAAGTAGTCTTCACCGCTCCGCGTGAAGAGTGCGAACGCCCGCGAGCAGCGAACCGGGTAATCGCATAAAAATCGGCACCGGTATCGGTCACCAACCCGGCGAACCGAAATCGCCGCGCAGCACGATCCCGGTGTTGGCCGGTCTGCCATGAGCAGACCGGCCAATCGCCAGGACGCAACCGATGCCGCTTGACCCGCCGCTTGACCCGCCGCTTGACCCGTCAGGGGGCCAGGGCCTTGATCTCGGGATAATTCAACAGATACGCGCGGCGCTTCTCGACAAAGTCGCGAAGGCTGAAGCGCGGGCGGCGTTCGCCCGGCTCGCCCGGTTCGCCGCCGACGGTCAACCCGATCGACTGCTCGAACGCGGCATACGACGACAGCTTCCGGGTGTCGGCTTGAATCTCTTTGTCGATCAGTTTCTGGTAATCGGCGACGATCGGCTCGAGTTTGTTCCAGTCGAGCCAGTCGGTGGCGATCGTCCGCACGTGCTCGAGATAACGGGTCTTGAGTGCCGGCACGGCCAACAAGCGACTGCGGAGCGGCTTGCTCGTGTCGGTAAGCCCCACCAGCGGATCGAGTTCGACACCAGCACCGCCTCCCCCAGGGCCGCCAGGGCCAGGACCACCCGGTCCACGACCGCCGCGCTCGCCCCCTCGTCCTGGTTCGCCGCCGCGTCGCGCTTCACCACTTCGACCACTCTCGCCTCCGCGACCTCCCGGGCCTCGTCGCCCGCGGCCACCGCCCCCAAATCCACCTGGGCCGCCGCCAAACATTCCCATTCCCATGGCCGGCTGAAAGGTTTCATTGGTGTCGTGAGGAATGATGTGAAACTTGCCGTGCTCGTCGCGGAAAATGCAGTAATCGCTGGCACGAATCCAATAGCCGTCGCTGTTGATCATCGCGTTCTCAATCGCCAGAAACCACAGCGCGCCGTCGAGATCGAGAATCGGTTCGAGCGCCGCTTCGAGCTGTTCGAGAGGAGTCTCGTTGAGCGTTTTGCACAGCCGAATCAGGGCTTTCCAAGCCTTGTAACTGTCGTCGGTCTTGAGGGAGTAACGGCGTTTGTATTCGTCGATGTCGTCGCCGATGTACTCAAGCCCCCCTCGGCCGCCGGGGCTGCCTTGCACTTTCCAGCGGACCCCTTTGCTGCTCGGGAAATTCTCAGCGAGAAAGTCTTTGTTGAACTGCTGGACGCTGACGTACACACCCCAGCTCTCGCCGTTGATCACCAGTTTCACGAAGTTGGCCTTCGGTGCCGGGGCATAGTGCCTGGCGATGTCGAGGTACAGCACCGTATGCAGAAACGTCGGGTCTTCGTGCGAATTGAGCAGGTTGAGCGTCTTGTAGCCGTACAGTCGCTGCTTCGGGTCGACGAAATCGAGTGACAGATTGATCGATCGCTTGTGACCCTCGCCCACAGTGAAGTACGACGACATCCCGCGAAAATGGATTCCCACGTTGGGGTAGGTCTGGCCGTCGACAGTCAGCGTGGCCGGGATTTCGACATCGGACTTGTAGAACTCAGCCAGCTCGCTTTCCCAGTCGGGATGTTCGAAATCGAGAAACAGCGTCCGGAGCACCTTGGGATCATAGAGTTTGGCATCGGGGAAGGGGGCTGCATCGGATTTGGCAACCTGCGGACCGGGTTTGACCGGCTCTTCATTGCCGCGACCGAATCCGCCGCGACCTCCAGGGCCGCCGAAACCGGGGCCACCGCCACCTGGGCCACCGGGCGGGCCGCCGCCAGGGCCACCGGGCCCGCCGGCAAAACCACCCGGGGGGCCGAAGCCGCGCCCGCCTCGGCCACCGCGACCGCCACCGGTGGCTTTGATCGACTCACGAGCGGCCTGACGCTCTTCACGATTGAGGCGTCCGTCGCCGTCCTTGTCGAACTCCTTGACGAGCTTGCGTGCCTGCTGCATGGGGCCGCCGCCGGGAAAGCCAAAGCCACCACCCGGGCCGCCGCCGGCCGACATTTCGGCGATCGTGAAATCTTTACCTTTGAGTTCGTCCCACTGCGTCTTTTGTTTCTCAGAAAGCACCGCCAGCAGATCGGCATTAAGTTTCTCTCGCTGTTCGGGGCGCAGAAACCCGCCCCCGCCAGGACCACCGGGCCCAAATCCACCCGGCGGGCCAAAACCACCCGGCGGCCCAAACCCACCGGGCGGCCTAAACCCACCGGGGCCTCCTGGCGGAGAACTGGCCGCCTCTTCCTGAATCTTCTTGGCTTGTTCCTGCTGTTCTTTAGAGAGGGCCAGTTGTTCGGCGATTTCGGCGCGCAGGATCGCCGTCAGACCTTCCTGCTGAATCTGCAATTGCTTCAGTCGTGTCAATTGCTTGCCGTCGAGCAGTTTCGCCAGCTTGTCTTCGGCCGACCGGGTAGCCGCCTCGTTGGATTTTCGCAGTTCGGCGAAGCGCTCGTCACGCTCTTCTTCGCTCAGATCGGGGAGTTCCTGAAAATTGACTTTCTCGAAGGCGGCGCGGCTCTGTTCCTGCATTTCGGCAAGCAAGTCGTCGAGCGATTTTTGCTGCTCGTCTTTGAGTTCGAGCTCTTTGCGGACCGAAGGAAACCCCACCAGATTCGCGATTGAACGCGGTGCACCCGGGGGTCCCATCATTGCAAAGTTGCCGAATCCGCCGCGACCAGGGCCGCCGCGACCTTGGCCGGGGGGGCCCTGTGCCAATGCCGCCGACGCGACCAGCGCCAGCATCACACCCACGGGAAATGTGCTGCGATGCCCCATTTGGAACCACCTTTCGAGAGAAGTGTCACTCACAGCGCCAGCCCGAACAGGCGGCGGAAAACTATCGACGACAGTCCATTAAACCCCAACCCATCTTCGACAGTTGCGCGTGGCGCTGACGTGCAGATTTGTCGAAAACCGCAGGAATTTTAGGTGTCGTGAGTGTTCTGACACAATAGTGTAGTGCCATAACTTATCAAATAGTTTTGGAATTGCACGGATTTAACCTTGTGTTT